>JBKOYV010000378.1:0-5689 GCA_046725585.1 Gemmatimonadota bacterium
CGATGAGGGCGCTGTGCTGCTCCGCGCTCGTTCGGTGGCTGACCTGCGAACGCCATTCGCGTCGGCGCATCCGCAGTTCGCACCATCGTGGTGACGCTGGTGACGCGACGGGGTCCGCCTGAAGCAGCACCCGTTTATACCTGTCCTATACACGTCACGCATGACGTGCACCGAGCGGCGGCGCGCCTCGCTGCCGAGCGATGAGAGTTGGCGCAAGGCTAAGCTGGGAGGACAATGACATCGTACACCGACACCCGCGACCACGTCACCGATACCGTGGGCCCTTCGAAGAATTCCAGATCACGAGACGCGAGCATCATCCGAGAGGGCACCAGTGCGGGAGCGCTCGCCGCGAGTGGCGTGGCGTTGTGGTATCTGATTCGCGACCTCATGGCGGGGCACGCCCTGTTCACGCCACGGCTGCTCGGACAGGGCGTCGGCCAACTCTTCGGCATTCAGGCGATGCGCGACGGGACGACAGCCGCCGTTCTCGCGTTCACGGGCGTCCACCTGCTTGGATTCATCGCGTTCGGCATCGTTGCCGCGGCGGTCGTGCGACTGGCTCGCCGGAATGCGACGGTGCTCGCCGGTGCGTTCCTCGTGTTCGTCGTGGCCGAGATGGCGTTCTATGTGGCGATCGGGCTGCTGAACCAGGGCACGGTGGACGGGATACTCGGGTGGTCGCAGCTTGCCGCCGGCAACATCATCGGCTGTGGACTAGTCGGCCTGACGCTTCTTCGCTCGCATCCGGAATTGCCTAACGAATTCCGCCTCGCGATGAACGGCACTGGCACCTGGTCGGTGCAGTGACCGCGAACGAGTACCGTGGGGGCTGAGTCGTGGAGATGTTGCCCGGCCGGCTCCCGCGCGCGAAGTTCACTCCATGCGAACACACGACTCGTGACTGCGATCGGGCTCGACGTCGAAGACCACCCGCTGCTGCGCGTGGCCGCCTTCACCACCGCGTTCCCCGCAGCACTCGGCGCGCTTTCCACGCCGCCCACCGTGCTCGAGGCACTGAAGCTCGACGCCGCCGCTCCGCTCGAACGAAACGAAGAGACGCGAGCCGCCGTGCGCGACATGCTGCGTCACGGCGGCTACAAGCCGACGGGTCGCGGCAAGCCCGCATCCGAGTACCTCGTGCGCGCGGCGTCCGAAGGCGCACTCGGCTCCATCAACCCGGCGGTGGATGTTTGCAACGCCGTGTCGCTCCACAGCGGATTCCCGATCAGCGTCGTGGATCTCGATCGTGCGCATGGCCCGTTTCGCATAGCCATTGCGCCGGACGGCGCCTCGTACGTCTTCAACGCCTCGGGGCAGGAGATCGATCTCGCGGGCCTGCTCTGCCTATTCGATGCCGCTGGCCCGTGCGCGAACGCCGTTCGTGATGCGCAGCGCACAAAGACCAGCGCCGACACGAGGTCGACGCTCAGCGTGATCTGGGGCTGTGCTGCATTCGAGGAGCGCCTCGATGAAACGAAACGGTGGTACCGCGCGCTGCTCGCACAGGTGGGTGCGACGACGGAACACGTGGGACCGACCGTGGCCGCGGGGTGACCGCGGCCACGCACCTAACGCCCCGATCCGTCGGATTCACTTGATCGTGACGTACCGCTCCAGCCGCGCCACCTCGTTCTTGTCGACGTACTTGCCGATCTCGCGGCGGAACTGATCCATGATCTTGTAGGGCCGATACTCCTTGAACTCGTGCAGCATGCGGCGGCCGACGCCGGGGATGAGGAGGATCTCCTCGTCGCTGGCGGTATTCAGGTCGATCGGCTTCCACACGTGCTCGTAGATCGTCTTCCGCGCCACCGAGTCGGGGACGTGGGCAACGAGCACCTTGTTCACCGCGCGCATGTCGGCGTATGGCCGCCCGCCGACGATCGCGTCGGCAACGTGCCCGGCGACGCCTGGCACCGCGAGGAGCTGCTCGCGCGTCGCGGTGTTGGGATCGACAAGCGTGTCCTGCGTCGCCACGTCGCCGCCGCTGGCCACCGCAGTCGTGTTCGGCGCGGCCGCGGCGGTAGTCGCTGGCGCAGCGGCAGCCGAGTCGCGGCTGCTGCCGTCGGACACACGATCCGTGGAGCGGCCGCAGGCCGCGGTGGCAAGGAGCAGCGCCATCAGGGCGGTGCGCGCGACGCCGGGAATGCGAGTCGGGATCATGGTTTCTCCGGTGATGTAGGACTGGACGTACGGAGTGCTGGATGTCGATACGTATAGGCGAGGCCGAGGAGGCCGAGCTGCGATAGCGCGCCCGGGGCAAGTGCCGGCGTCGCTCCACGGATCGCCTCCCAGAAGAGGCGAAGCCCGTGAAGCGACCCGTCGCGCTCGAGCTCGAACTCCACGTTGCCTCGGTAGTGCAGGAGGATGCCGACGGCCCCAGCCACGACGCAGAGCGCCATGACCACCTGAAAGAACCGGACCGAGCGCGGGCCGCGGCGGGCTCGAACGCCGACCACCGCGCCGAGCACAACCACGAGGAGCGCGAGCGGGATCCACTGGGAAACCGAGTCGAAGTGCTCGAGCAATGCCAGCTCGACGAGGAGTCCGACGGCGCCGAGCAGGACCAGCGCGAGCAGAACCTGGCGCAGTGGACCGTCGTTATCAGGAACACGCATGGCGATCAGTCTACAACAGACCGGCCCGAATTCGTCCACGTCGTGTTGCGAGTGTCACCAGCGCGGCTTGGTTTGCGCGGCTGAGGCCGTGAACGGTACCCGATGTCAGGGACGCGGCAGGGTGTAGTGGTCGAGGAGGCTTACGTGCGTGTCCTTCGACCGTCGGAGCACGTTGAGGTAGACCTGGTGCATACGGTCCGCCGAGCGGGCCTCGAGTGCGTATCGCCAGTCCTGAGACTGCGTTTCGCTCACGATCGTTAGGCCGTTCCGCTCCATCGTCTCCTTGTAGAACGCCGCCACCTGCGAGACGGACGCGGTCGTCGTGAGCTCGAGCTTGTAGCTGCGCATGTCCGTGACCTTCTGTGGCTTCCAGCCGGCAGGCGGCGCGTTCGCCACGATGACCTTTGCGCCGGGATAGAAGGCGAGCCACGCGGGGAAGTCAGTGCGCGCTGACGGCTCGAGCGGAACCGACCTCGCGTACGAGAGCATGGTGGCCATGCCCAGCTCGTACTCCTGGTTGGTCGCGGGATCGCGGAGACGCAGCACCTGTCTGGTATCATCGTACCAGACGGCGACGAGCCGAGCCGACCTGGAGAGTGCGACGGGCCGGAAGACCTTCGGTTGCCAGTTGATCGCAATGTCGGTCGGACCTGGGCCGGGACTCACCGAAACGACCGCCTTTCGGGTCGCGTCCTCCAAGTGCATCGCGCCGCCGCGACCTGGGCGCCTATTGATGTAGGTGATTGTCACACCGTCGGTGGTCCGAATGCGCGACTCGTAATACGCGAACACCGAATCGGGCGGCGCGCTCGTCGTGTACGTGGCGACACCAACGTCGATCGGCGCGTTGGGTCCCCGCTCACCCCACGGTGCAGCACCCGGATAAGGCGGAAGCCACGCGGGAATCTCTCCCGCGGGGGATGGCGCCGAGCCATCGCGGAGCGCTTTCCGGATCTCCGGTCGGTCGGTGTCGACGTAGAACGTCCGACCTTGCTCGCGGCTGTCGAGCCTCACGATCGGTGACGGCCCCGCCTGGAGGAGCAGAAGCAGCGCAGCGGTGAGAATCACGTTCCCAGCTGCCGGAGCAACGGGCGCCTCACGCGCGAAGCCTGCGTCATTGCGCGATCGTATCGCGCGGCCAACTCGGCGTCAATCCGCTTTCGAGCTGCAACGCCTGTTGGATCGTTCGACTGAAATCCGTGCGCACCAAACGATCCTCGTCGCGCCGACAATGGGCCCCGCTCGGGGACCTGAGGCTCGTTCGCTTCGCTCAGGATGACAACCGTGGGGCGTGCGCTCCCTTGGTGTGGGAGCGCTCGCGGCGGTGGCTCACTTGCCAGGCATGTGATAGAAGAACTGCTCGCGCGCGATCTTGCCGTCCTGCACCGTGTACAGCGCCATCTCCGACATCTTGATCCGCGTGCCGGTCTGCTTGGAGGTCACGTCCCACGTGTAATTCATTGCGAACTGGTCGCCGTGGCCGATGAACGGTCCGTTCGCCTCGACCGAGTGAACGTCGTTGTTCGCGTACCACCACTCGTTCTTCTTACGGATCGCGTCGATGCCTCTCATCTCGGCGGGCATCTCGGGAGTGCCTACGGGCTCGATGCTGACGACGTTCGGTGAGTACAGCTTGTCGACCGCATCCAGGTTCCGTCCCGCGCGGCACAGGTCGGCCAGCTCCTCGGCGACGGCGGCAGTGGCGGTGGGTGCTACGGTAGCCATAAAACCCCTCCATCAAGCTGTCGAGAGTGAAAGCTATCAAGACGTGGGCCCCTGATCAGCTGTCGCACACGTAACAAGATCGTTGCCCTAGTCGCATGCGGGTGGGCTGACGTCATGTAACCCGAGCGCCGGATTCATCTGCCAGCTGGCTCCGTCTGAGCGATGAGCCATAGGCCCACGTTCACGGGCGTGCACATCCGCAGTTCCACAACGATGGGTTGATGTCGGCATATCCCCGACAGGATCTGCGTGGAATCGGCGACTGTCCTGCCAAGCTCGAACGTCGACCTTCCCGGGCAGATCTGTTCTGAAGACCGGCGCGCGCGGGGAGTCCTCTCTCTCCGCGCCTATAGCGCCGGTCGGCACCGCGCTGTGAGGAGAGGAGATGACCGGCCCCCAACCGACGTCGATCGGCCGCGAACCCGCGCGGTACGAGCCCCCGGCTCCAAAGGCCGCCACGCCCACGCCGAGCACGCTGCTCGACACCTTCAGCTACGACGATGACATCGTCCGCAAATTCCTGATCGCGACCTTCGTCTGGGGGCTCGTCGGGATGCTGGTCGGGTTGCTGGTCGCGCTCCAGCTTGCGGTCCCCGGTCTCAACTTCCCCCCGTGGCTGACGTTTGGCCGGCTGCGCCCCCTCCACACGAACGCGGTGATCTTCGCGTTCGCCGGCAACGCCTTCTTCACCGGCGCGTACTACTCCACCCAGCGGCTGCTCAAGACGCGGATGTTCTCCGATGGGCTGAGCCGCTTTCACTTCTGGGGGTGGCAGGCGATCATCGTCGCGGCCGCGCTCACGCTCCCGTTAGGCTTCACGCAGGCCAAGGAGTACGCGGAGCTCGAGTGGCCGATAGACCTCGCGATCGCCGTCGTGTGGGTCGCGTTCGCCGTCAACTTCTTCGGCACGATCGCCAGGCGCCGCGAGCGCCACCTGTACGTCGCGATCTGGTTCTACATCGCCAGCATCGTGACCGTCGCGGTCCTCCACATCTTCAACAACCTGTCCATCCCGGCCGGCCCGTTCAAATCGTACTCGATCTACGCCGGCGTGCAGGACGCATTCATGCAGTGGTGGTACGGCCACAACGCCGTCGCGTTCTTCCTCACCACGCCGTTCCTCGGGATGATGTACTACTTCCTGCCCAAGGCGGCGGACCGGCCGGTCTTCAGCTACAAGCTGTCGATCCTGCACTTCTGGACGATCGTCTTCATGTACATCTGGGCGGGGCCGCACCATCTGCACTACACGGCCCTGCCGGAATGGGCGTCCACGTTAGGCATGCTGTTCTCGGTCATGCTGTGGATGCCGTCCTGGGGCGGCATGGTGAACGGGCTCCTCA
>JBKOYV010000067.1:0-29442 GCA_046725585.1 Gemmatimonadota bacterium
GCCTCCGGCAGAGTGAAGCTTGACGGTAAGGGCTTTGCGCTCGACGCGTGACTGGGGACTGGGGACTGGGGACTGGGGACTGGGGACTCGGCCGGGACCCTTCTATTCGCGAGGAGGCATCCGCGCCGGTAGAAGCCTCCCGGCCGAGTCCCCAGTCCCCAGTCCCCAGTCCCCAGTGCCCTCTATTTGCTCTCCGCCAGCTTC
Source organism: Gemmatimonadota bacterium (assembly GCA_046725585.1). Lineage (GTDB taxonomy): Bacteria > Gemmatimonadota > Gemmatimonadetes > Gemmatimonadales > Gemmatimonadaceae > JAJKIV01. The sequence goes on from JBKOYV010000067.1 coordinate 205, forward strand.
CTCGTCGCTCGCCGTCGCAGATCCTCGTCCGGATCATCAGTAGCGATGGACCGCAGCTTGTCGCGCGCCGCCCGATCGCCGCGCTCCGCCAGGATGTTCACGAGCCGATCGCGGACCGCGCGGTCCGGCACCGAATCGTAGAGCGCCACGAGATCCGCGGTTGGCGCCCCGGACTCCGCCAGCGAGCGCACCGCCCGCTCGCGCAGCGTCGAGCTCTCCTTCGGGTCACGCACGATTCCTTTCAGCCACGCCGTCGTCTCCGAGCCGCCCGCCTCCGCTACCGAACGGATGATCCGCTCGCGAAGGCTCTCCTCGTCGAGCTTCGGATACACGGAGCGCAGGTAGGCCACATCGCCCTGCTCGGCCACCGACCGGATCGCGCGCTCGCGAATTGATGTCGATTCGGTTTTCCGCTCCACTACGTCCCGGAGCCATCGGCGGCTCTCGGAGTCGCCAATCTCGGCCAGCATGCGAATCACCCGTTCGCGGAGCGACGGATCGTCCAGCTTGTCGTACAGCTCACGCAGGCTTCGCGAATCGCTGTTTTCGCCAAGCATGCGCACGGCGCGTTCGCGAATCGACGTGCGCTCGTTGCGGTCGAGCGCGATGGTGCGGATCCACTCGAGGTCGGTCTTCGTGCCGTTCTCGCCGACGACCCTAACGATTCGCTCGCGCAGCGTCGGCTCGTCGAGGCGCGGGTAGAGCGATCGCAGGTACGCAACGTCGCCGTCATACTCGCCGATCACGCGGATCGCCCGCTCACGCACGTCCAACTGATCCTGTCGATCCTCGGCGATCGTTCGTGCGACGCCCATGGCGTTGCGGTCGCCCTCACGAGCGGCGACGCGACCGACCCACTTGAGCGCGCTCTCGCGCACCGACGAGCCGAGCGACTTGTTTCTGGCCATGTCGGCGAGCCGGCCGGCGATGCGCACGCTGTCCGCGATGCTCGCCGCGAGAATCGCGTTCCGCGACGTTTCGTCGCGACCGTTCGTGGCGAGATCGAGCAGATAGCGAGAGACGTCAGCCGTGGCGACGCTACCGAGCTCCGTTCCGGCGCGCTCGGTCGCCGCGCTCGACGGGCCGACGAACGGCTGCACGTCGACCACACGGTGGTCGCGCACGACGAGGAGCAGCCGGACCGGCCCGTGAGTGCACCGGGCGCCGAGGTCCGACATCGATCCCGTCATCGACATCCCCTCGGCGAACCACACGTCGTAGCCACGCGCGGTGGACGACCCATCGGCGATGAAGGTGCGACCGTCACCGCAGATGCCGTCTCGCGCCGCGTAGGTCATCTTCACGAGACCGTCGGGTGCGCTGGTCACACGGCGAGCGAGGTCGGAGCCCTGCGGCGGGCGGGCCTTGACCAGGCGACTGTGGAAGGGCGGGGGAGCGAAGATCGCGGCGGCGAAATACCCGCCCGCGATGATGAGACCGGTGCGAAGCATGGGCTATCCTCGGGAAGCCGGGGCTTCACTTCCGACACCGCTCCCCGCCAGAACGTTGGCAGGGGTGGGTTTTCCAGCGCTCAGAACAGCTTGCCGACCCAGTCTCCCACGTAATAGCCGACGACGGCCACGCCGAGCCCGACGACGAACATGTCGATCCCGGAGCGGAAGAGACTGCGGCCGGTGAAAACGGAGCGGGCCGCACCCACCAGGAAGTGCGACGCCATCGACAGGACGAACGATAGGACGATCGCCGGCGCCCCGACGAGCACGAAGAACGGGAACACCGGAATCACGGCGCCGAACGCCGTAGCGAGTCCGGTAACCCAGCCTTCGCGGAGCGGAGACATGTGCGGGTCGGCGATCCCGAGCTCCTCCTGCACCTGCTCTTGGAGCATGCGCTGCGGGTCCGCCATCACTTGCGTCGCAAGCGCCATTGCCGACTCCGGCTCCATCCCCTTGGACTCGTAGATCAGTGCGAGCTCGTCACGCTCGACCTCCGGCATGAGCGCGATTTCGTCTCGCTCCATTGCGATCTCGTGCGCGTACACCTCCTGCTCGCTCTTCGCGGCGAGGTATCCGCTCGATCCCATCGAGAGCGCGTCGGCAATCAAGCCTGCCACCCCCGCGACGACGATCGCTCGATGCTGGGCAGCCGCGGTCGCGCCGATGACGCCGGCCACGAGCCCGAAGTTCGCGGTCAGGCCGTCGTTGAAACCGTATACGACGTTCCTGAGAAACCCGCCCGATTCAGTGCGATGCCACGGCTCGCCGGTCTTTCCGCTGATACCCGCGAGCTCGCTCGCATGCTCGGCGGACTCACGCGCGAGCAGCAACGCCTCGCCACCGCCGGGTGCGCCGCGCGGCGTTCGCTGATGCAGATCGAGGTAGCCCTTTACCTCGCGACCTTCCTCTCGAAGCAGGTGCGGGAGCAGGAATCCAGGCCCGAATCGGCGCCCGAGCCATGCGAGCAGGCGCGCTCGCGACGTCGGACGGAAGGGCGGCGGCGGGTGGCCGTGCGCGGTGAGAAGCTTCGTCCAGATCTCGACGTGTCGATCTTCGACCGCGGCGAGGCGCCTGTAAACGTCCTTCCTCTTCGCGTCAGGCTCCACGTCCGCCAATGCGCGATAGAGAAACGCCGCATCGGCTTCATCCTGCCAGTGGTGCTCGAACGTGTGGAAGTCGGGCGTCGTCGTGGTGCTCATACGGTCGAAATATGCCGCCCCCCGGAAGTGGGGCGAAACCGGGCCCAGTCATGTGGCCGTGTGTTTCCGGGCGCGGAAACCGTCGGTGCCCCGCGGCGTGTCAGACGCATAGATGGCACACCCGACTTCACGAGGTTCTATGCGACGGTCTCTCTCCTTTGCCGGCGCGCTTGCCCTGTCTGCCGGCATTGTCCAGGCACAAGGGCCTACGCGTGTGTACTCCTACGACAGTCGTTATGACGACCGCGATCGCGCGGCTATCGGCATATCGACCAGTTCCGGCGGCATGCGCGATACGCTCGGCTTGCTCGTCTCGAGCGTCACTGCAGGCGGTCCGGCTGACAAAGCCGGCATCGAGGAAGGCAACCGCCTCTCGTCTATCAACGGCGTGAGTCTGCGACTCTCCGCCGCCGATGCGAAAGAGGGCGACATGGGGGACGTCGTCCAGCGCCGACTCATCCGTGAGCTCGAGAAGATCAAGGCCGGTGACGAGGTCGAGCTCCGCATCTGGGCCGGCGGGCAGTCGAAGACCCTGAAGGTGAAGACCGTGGCGGTCGAAGACCTCCCGAGCCGCGCGCGCTCGGTGCGCCGCGAGCTCGATGACCGCCCCGCGTTAGGCATGAGTTTGAGCGCGACCGGCAGCCGTCGGGATACCCTGGGGATGCTCGTGGTTCGCGTCACCACCAACGGGCCCGCGGAGAAGGCGGGAATCGTGGAAGGCGATCGCGTTTCGGCGATCAATGGCGTGAGCCTGCGAGTCGCGGCCGAAGACGCTGGCGACGGCTACATGAGCAGTGCCCGAATGAATCGCTATCGGCGCGAGCTGGGGAAGGTAACGGTGGGTGAGGATGTCGAGCTGCGCGTACTGTCCGCCGGTCAAACGAAGACGCTTCGCATCAAGCCGGTCCGCGCCGGTGATCTGCCGCGCGACCGCGGCGGCGTCATGATCATCGGCGATGGTGCGATCAGCATCGGCGACGTGTTCCCGGCGCTGCCGGCCATCGCGATCCCGCCCGTCCCGCCGGTGCCGGCGCGCGCGCCACGAGTCTTCGAGTTCGACGGGAATTTCGACGACGGGATCCGCATGCAGCTCGATCCACGCATGCGGATCGAGATTCAACGACAGGCCGAGGACGCCGCTCGTCGGGCGCGCGATGCCACGCGCGAGATCATGGAGCAGCTCGAGCGACACCGGTATGAAATCGATCGCCGCGCCAATGACGATGCGGCGGCCGCGGTTGCCCCGACGCCGCGTCCTCGCGCCTCGACACGTATCGCCGCTGCTCCACGCATCGGCACGGGTGTCGGCACGGGCGTCGGCTATGGCTATACCGGCGCGATCGACGCCGTTGCGACTGCGCCCGCGCCCGACGCGGTCGTCGTGTCGAATTCCGAGCCGGTTGCGTATGCCACACCAGCGGTCGCGTCGAGCAACAGCGTCGCGATGTACGACGGCGACGACGCGACGTTCACGCTTCAGGGCCTGCGGCTCGCTCGCGTAAACGATGATCTCGCGGAGAACCTGGGTCGCGGGAGTGAGCGTGGCTTCCTCGTTCTCGAGGCGAGCAGGCGTTGGGGCGGCCTTCGTGCCGGCGACGTGCTGCTCGAGGTGGATGGTCGGCCGGTTCGCGACGGAAACTCGGCGCTCATCTCGCTCGGAGCCGGCAACGATCACACGGCTGCAGTGATCCGGGACGGCCGTCAGCGCGTAGTGCCCCTCAACGTGCGCTGACCTGAAGCTGTGCGGGTGCTGGCGGGCGAGCCGAATCGGCTCGCCCTTTTTTTTTTGTACGTAGCCGACAGCTTCGCCGTGCCGCAGGCTACGTCACGGTACGTATGGAGGAGATCGCCTCGATCAGGCACTTTGCGCGCCGTCACCGGAGCGCCGGCCGAGCGCCCGGAGCGGTGAACGCCAAATGTGAGGACCGATGCGATACTTCCCGACCTCGAAGATGCTGCTTTCGGTAGCGATCTTCGCCTCCGTGTGTGCGTCGATGCTGTCGGCGCAATCGAGTGACGTCGACTCGTCGAAGGCACGCGGTACCGAAGCTGCCCGCTCGACTTCGCTGCGCATCCTGCCGGTGCTCGGTTCTGCTCCGGAGACCGGCTTCGTCGGTGGCGCGACGGCGCTGAGGGTGTCGAGCCCCGTCGCCGATACGATCACCCGCGCCTCGACGGAACAGGTCTACGTCGCGTACACCGCGAAGCAGCAGTTCCGTGCTTTCGTGTCCACGGACCGGTGGTCCGCGGGAAACCGGTGGGGGCTCAACGCGCAGGTCGAGTATCAGCGCTTTCCGCAGCCGTTTTTCGGTATCGGGATCGACGCTCCAAAGAACGCGGAAGAGTGGTACGAGGCCCGGTCGCTGATCGCCAGCGCCACGGTGCTTCGCCATCTGACTCGCGCGTTCTACGGACAGCTCGGGCTTCGCTACACCAGGACCACGATTGCCGAGATGGAAGAGGGCGGCGTGATCGAGCTCGGCGGGCTGACCGGCGCTCGTGGCGGGACCGTCTCCCAGATTGTCACTGGCCTGGCGTGGGATTCCCGGGACAACGTCTTCGCGGCAGCGAAGGGCGCGTACGTGCTGGCCACGGTGGCGTATAGCGGCAGCGAGTTGGGTTCGGACTACCGGTTCGGGCGCTACGTCACCGATGCACGACGTTACTGGCGTGTCGGTCGAGGTGTTCTGGCGGGGCAGGCGTATCTGGAGGCGACGTCGGGCCGCGCGCCATTCGATCAGATGGCGCTGTTAGGCAGCGGGAACGCCATGCGCGGCTACGTGCATGGGCGCTACCGCGATCATGACCTCGCCGCCGCCCAGGTGGAGTACCGGATGCCGGTGGTGGGCCGGCTCGGGGCCGCCGCGTTCGCAGGCGTGGGAACCGTGGCGCCGACGGTGTCGAAGCTTTCGTCGAGCACGGTGCTCCCGACGTTCGGCGCCGGCGCACGGTGGCTCCTCTTGCCCAAGCAGCGGACGACGGTCCGCCTAGACTACGCGAAGGGCAAGAACTCATCGGGACTGTACGTCGCGTTCAACGAGGCGTTCTAACTACATGGGCGGCTGACCTCAAGCCAGGGTCCCGGCAGTCGTCTCTCAGCGAGATGAGCGTCCGGGGGTTCAAATAACCAGTAACCAATCCCAGTAACCAATGACCAGTAGAGGTTGTCGTTAGGCGGGCTTACCCCTTCCGCCCCCTGCGTGTTCACCGCGAAGTTGTGGGCTCCCAGGACTTCGCGGGTTTGCTCATGGGCAGGCTGGTTCACCGAGGTATTTTCGTTGCCGCGCTGATCGGCGCCGCGCGCGCCGGTGCGCAGTCGACCGAGCGCATGTTCTACTACGTCGACCGCGAGGATAGCTACCGGTCGTTCGTTGCACACGTGGACCAGATCACCGTGCTCGGGCCGCAGGTGTATACCGTCGACAGCCTCGGCCTGGTATACGGGTCGCTCGACCGACGCGTGCTCGAGTTGGCGAAGGCTCGTGGCGTGAAGGTCATGCCGCTCGTGGTGAACGAGGGATTCAATCAGCCGGCACTGCGCCGGCTCCTGGCCGACACCGCGGCGCGATCTCGCGCCATTGCGTCGCTCGTCGAACTGTGCCGGCGGAACGGATACTGGGGCATTCAGTTCGACATCGAGAACATCAACGTCCAGGACCGCGACCGCTTCACCACCTGGTTCACGGATGCCGCACGCGCCCTGCACGCGGCCGGATTCACCGTGAGCGCGGCGATCGTGCACCAGACCGATGACCTGGCGGGGCCGACGGGCTATCACCGCTTTCTGGCGGACAGCTGGCGCACCTTCGACCTCGCGGCGTTAGGTAAGGCCGCCGATTTCCTGAGTGTGATGAGCTATGACCAGCACACGCGCCGCACGCCTCCGGGGCCCGTTGCCGGCATGCCGTGGGTGCGATCGGTGGCCGAGTACTTCCTGCGCTTCGTACCGGCCGAGAAGCTGTCGCTCGGAATCCCGCTGTACGGCGACTACTGGTCGGCGCGCTCGGACCCGACGCCAGAGCGCGCCCGCACGAGCGCCAACTCCGTGAGCTGGTTTTGGGGTTCCGGCCTGGCCGAGCGGAACGGTGCGACGGTCAAATGGGACGACGTGCAGCAAGTGCCGTACGCGTCGTTCGAGGTGGGCGGAACGTTCGAGTGGGTTTACCTCGAGAACGCTCGGAGCTTCTCGGCCAAGCTCGCGCTCATGCGAGAGAAGAAGCTGCGCGGATTCTCGGCGTGGGTGCTGGGGCCCGAAGACCCGGGCATCTGGAAGGTGATGAAATAGCCGCCCTGCGAAGCTAAAATTCGATTTGCGTTCCCAGCTCGACCACTCTGTTCGGAGGAATTCCGAAGAACTCCGTCGCCCCGCGCGCGTTCTGCGACATGAGCACGAACAGCTTCTTCCGCCAGCGCGCCATGGCGCCGATCTCGGGGTCCTTCGAGCGTCGCGGCAGGTTCGGCAACAGGCGTTCGCGACCCAGGTAGTACGACACGTCGGTCTTCTTCGCGTTGATCCCGTGCCGCCCGCAGAACTGCATCACGCTCGGCACGCTCGGCGTTTCCATGAAGCCGTAGGACGCCTGCACGCGGAAGAAGCCCTGGCCTAACGGCTCGATCTCGATCCGTTCCTCGGGCCGCACCTCCGGGACCTCCGCCGTGACGATCGAGAGCAGGACGACCTGGTCGTGCAGCACCTTGTTGTGCTTGAGGTGATGCAGAAGAACCACCGGCGCGCCCTCCGGATCCGACGTCATGAAGACGGCGGTACCCTTCACCCGCACCGGTTTCCGCCTCTCGACGTCCGCCAGGAACATGTCGATCGGGACAGTGCCACGCTGCAGCATTGCCCGAAGCATCGCCCGCCCGCGCTTCCACGTGGTCATGAGCGTGAATACGAACCCCGCAATACCCAGCGGAACCCAGCCGCCGTGCGGGACCTTCGCCAGGTTCGCGAGGAAGAACGCGAGGTCGATCGTGAGGAAGAACACGAGGAACGATCCGGCCTTCAGCTTCGACCATCCCCACTGATGCCGCACGACCATGAAGAACAGGATGCTCGTGATCGCCATCGTCCCGCTCACCGCGACGCCGTAGGCGGCGCCGAGCCGCGTGGCCGTGCCGAAGCCAAGGACGAGCAGCAGCGTCCCGGCGGCGAGCGCCTTGTTCACCTCCGGGATGTAGATCTGTCCCGCCTCGTGCTTCGAGGTGTGGATGATCCGCATGCGCGGACTGTAGCCGAGCTGAATCGCCTGCTGCGTGAGGGAGAACGCGCCCGAGATGAGCGCCTGCGACGCGACGACGGCCGCCGACGTCGCGATCACGAGCAGCGGATACACGAACCAGCTCGGCGCGAGCAGATAGAACGGGTTCGCGATCGCTTCCGGAGAGCGCAGCAACAGGGCGCCCTGCCCGAAGTAGTTGAGCAGGAGCGCCGGGAGCACGAAGTAATACCACACGATCCGGATGGGCTTCGGGCCGAAGTGCCCCATGTCGGCATATAGCGCCTCTCCGCCCGTGACAACGAGGACCACCGCGCCAAGCGCGATGAACGAGCGCCACGGGTGGGCGAGGAAGAACTCCACCGCGTGCCACGGGTTCAGTGCGCTGAGAACCGTCGGATTCGAGATGATCCCGCGAAGCCCGAGGATCGCGATGCTCGCGAACCAGACGAGCATGATCCAGCCGAACAGCCCGCCGACTCGTGCCGTGCCGTGACGCTGAAACGCGAAGAGCAGGGCGATGATGATGAACGAGATTGGGATGACGAAGCTGGTGAGGCCGGGCGATGCGACCTCGAGCCCTTCCACGGCGCCAAGAACGGAGATCGCCGGGGTGATCACCCCATCGCCGTAAAGAAACGCCCCGCCGAAGAGGCCGAGTGCGATGAGCAGTCCGCGCTCGCGCGCTTCGCCGGTGCGATGCTGTCGCTGGAGGATGAGCGCCAGGAGCGCGAGCACGCCCCCTTCGCCCCTGTTGTCCGCGCGGAGGATGAACGCGACGTACTTGACGCTGACGATGAGGACGAGCACCCACGCGATCAGCGAAAGGAGGCCGTTGACGTTCTGGACGGTCATGGCCAGGCCGTACGACGGCTTGAAAGCCTCCTTGATCGAGTAGAGCGGACTCGTTCCGATGTCACCGTACACGACGCCGAGCGCCGTGAGGGACAGGACCAGGAGTCGCTTACCGCGGGGGTTGGCCTCGGCGTGATGCCGAGGGCCGACTTCTTCGCCCTCGAGGAGTGCGGCAGGTTGGCGGCCGCCCGCTGGAAGCGGGGCCGGGTTGGCGGTCATACGGTGAAGACAGGCAACTTGGCCCGTGAAGTAACGAACGCAGTATTGCCGCGCCGCGGTGACACCGCAACGCAAACGGGCCGCGGAGCGACTCCGCGACCCGTGTGAAATGTACCCGCCCGGGGGGCGGCGTAAAGCGAGCTCAGGACGTCGAGGTCTGGCCCCGCTCGCGGCTCGCGCGCACGATCTCGTCGATCTCCTTCGCGGCCCGGTCGAGCGTCTCGCGGATCCTGGTCACCGCTTCCTTGTCCCGGAAGACTCTGGGAGCGCCGCGATACGCTGCTTGGGCGACGTCCTTGATAGCCCGGTTCATATCCATCACGGCGTCGCTCAGAAAGGTCGAGCCGAGCTCCGTGATGCGCTCGAAGATGTCGTCCACCGCCGACTTGTTCTGGGCGAGATAGGCGCGGCCCTCGTCGGTGATCGAGTAGATCTTCTTGCCGCCTTCCTCGACCGTCATGCGGGCGTAGCCCATGTCCTCGAGCAGGGTGAGGGTCGGGTAGACGGTGCCGGCGCTGGGCGAGTACATGCCCCCGAAGCGCTCCTCGAGCGCCTTGATGATCTCGTAACCGTGCCGGGGCTTCTCCTCGAGCAACTGCAGGATGACGTACTTGAGGTCGCCTTGCTCGAACATGCGGCCTCCACGGAAGGGCCCGCCACGCCCTCGTCGGCCGCCGCCGAACCATCCTCCCAGGAAGTCGGGGTCGAAATCCCAGCGCCCGTGCCGCCCAGGGCTGCAGCCAACCCAGATCCCGTTCCACATGCTGATACCCTCGTCGTCCGATATATCGGAAGATATATCGTCACTGACGATATATCGCAAGCACGATTTCGCGCCGTTTGGGGTCAGAGTCGTATTTCATCCTTTCTGCGCATGTGCAAGCATTCCGCCGCGGCTTCAGGCCAGAGGGGGCGAGAGGCGTTCGAACGCTTCTTAACGACTCTGACCCCTTTCGGACCATTTCGCCTCCTCTGGAATCGGGTGAACGCCCCTCGTTAGGCGAGACCGATTAGAAGCAAACCAACTCCCGTCAAATAGCCGAGCCTGTGTGCCAGGTCCAACGTTCCAACAGCCGAGCTTCCACGCCAGCCGACGACGCCTAACGGGCACAACGTTTGCCCTTTAGAGGGCAGCCTCGGCGGGAACGGGGTAAGCGAAGCGAGACTCATCACGAAGCGATTCACGCAGCAAAGGAGGTAGCATGTCCGAAGATCTCCGCTCGAAGGGCGTTCAGAACCAGGTCACCGGCGCGGCGAAGGAAGCGGAAGGCAAGATCCGCGACGCGGCCGCCGATATCACCGGCGACGACAGTGAGAACCTCAAGGCCAAGGCCAAGACGGTCGAGGGCAAGATCCAGAAGAACTTCGGCAAGGCCCAGCAGGACGCCGACGACACGGTCTAACGTCGGGCAAGACGGGAACGGGGAACCGGGAACGGGGAACCGGGAACGGGGAACCGGGAACGGGGAACCGGGAACGGGGAACCGAAAACCCCTCGGGACGCATCGCCTAAACGCGAGTGGCATCCCGAGGGGTCTCTGTTCCCGGTTCCCCGTTCCCGGGCTACTCGTAGCGCAAGGCTTGAATTGGGTCCAGCATCGCCGCACGCCTCGCCGGCCACACTCCAAACACGACCCCGACGCCGGCGGAAAACATGAATGCCATCACCACCGCGGACGACGAGATCTGCGTGTTCCACTGGAAGCTGCGGCTCAGCATGTAGGCGGTCCCCGAGCCGAGCAGAATGCCGACGATGCCGCCCATGATGCACAGCACGATCGCCTCGATCAGGAACTGCGACAGGATGTTGGTCCGCGTCGCGCCGAGCGCTTTCCGGACACCGATCTCGCGTGTGCGCTCAGTGACCGACACGAGCATGATGTTCATGATTCCGATCCCGCCCACCACCAGGCTCACCGTCGCGATTCCCGCGAGCAGCAGGCCGAACACCGCCGTGGTCTCGCCTAACGTGTTCAGGAAGTCCGACTGATTGCGGATGTTGAAGTCGTCTTCCTTCCCCGGCCGGAGCCGGTGCTCGCGACGCAGCACCTTCTGAATCTCGGCCATCGCGAGCGAGATGTCGTCTTCGCTGCTCGCCAGCACGTTGATCGAACGCAACCGGTCCGTGCCCATCGCCCGGAAGCGCGCCGTGTTGATCGGAATCAGCACCTGCTCATCGGGATTGCCGAAGCCCATGCCCTGGCCCTTGCTCTTGAGCACGCCGATCACGTCGAACTGAATACCGCGGATCCGAACCTGCTCACCCACGAGCGCCATCGGGTTGTCGAATCCCAGCAACTGCGCCACGGCCGGCCCGATCACGGCGACGCGTGCCCGCGCGGCGTCGTGCGCGGGGGTGAACATCTTGCCGGCGTCGAGCTCGTACTTGCGGACCTCCAGGTAATTCGCCGTCGTGCCGATGACCGACGTGTTCGCATTGCGATTGTTGTACTGAATCTGCAACTGGCGCTGCATCTCCGGTTGCACGGCGATGATGTGCTCGGCGTGGTCCTCGATCGCCTTCGCATCGTCCATCGTCATCTTGGTCTGGTCGCCCACGCGAATGCCGCCCATGCCGAACGCCTGCCCGGGCATCACCGTCAGCAGCGTCGTGCCTAACGCCGATATCCGGTCCTTGACCGCCTTCTGCGCCCCATTGCCGAGCGCAATCATGGCGATGACCGCGGCGACGCCGATCACGATGCCGAGCATCGTGAGGAGCGAGCGCAGCTTGTTCGCTCTGAGAGCGCCGAGGGCGACGCTGAGGATCTCGCCGAAAAGCATACGTCGATGTCCTACGGGCGCGCCTGACCGCCGCCGCCACCGCCCGGGCCCGCACGGCCGCCCGCGGCGCCGCCTCCACCGCCACCGCCAGGCCGCGGCTGCGACATTCCGGGCAAGCCGCCCATGTTTCGCATCCGGTTGTTCTGCTCCTCGCGACGCGCCTGCATCGCCGCGGCCGCGAGCAATGCAACCTGCTCGCCTTCCTTGAGCCCACTCAGCACTTCGGTATAGTCGAAGTTGGCGACCCCGAGTCGAACGATGCGCGGCTTGTACGACCCGTTCTCGGCCACGAAGACGAGGCTCGGGCGCGCACGACGAGACGGAAACTCGCCAGCCTGCACCGGTGTGGACACGCCACCGCCACGCTCCGGCACGAAGCCGCGGTCGCCCTGCGACCCGCTGCCGCTGCGCTGACCAGCGTTGGCGGACTGGCGCCCGCCGACGCGACCAGAGTCCCCGCCAGCGCGCTGGCGATCGCGCATCCGGCAGGCACCCGCGACCCGCGGATCGAGACCGATGGACTCGTAGATCTTCTGCGACTCCGCGCGCACCGCCTGGAAATCGAGCTCGCCGCTCTGCACCCGCGAACGAAGGCCAGCCAGCTTCTGCTCGGCGTCGGGGTGTTTCGCGAAGGCAGCCTTCACCGCGTCACAGTCCTTGTCGCTCACCTCGGGCATCTGGCCCCGGCGACCGGTGGGCTGCTGGCCGTCCTGCCCCTGGCCGCTCGCCAGCATCACCTCGCCGCGCGACACGTTAGGTGCGCCCGCCGCCGGGCTGGCGGCTCCGCCCTGGCGGCCGCCGTTCCCGCCACCGACGCCACCGACGCCGCCCATGCCGCCACCCATCGACGCCGTCTGGGCGCGAATCTGCGCCTGGACCGAGTCGGGGTTGAGGCCGAGCGCCGCGGCGGCGGTCGCCGACTCTCGCATGTTCCGGATCGCGTCGTTAGGTACGGCGAGCACGTTCTCGCGGCGATCGATCAGGATCGACACCTCTCCGTTCATGCCGGGCTTGAGCAGCCCTTCCACGTTCGAGATCGTGACGAGCACCGGGAACATGGTGACGCTCTGCTGCACGACGGCCTGTGGCTCGATCTTCTCGACCGACCCGCGGAACGGCCGGTCGGGATAGGCATCAACCGTGACCGTCGCTGTCATGCCTGCCTGAATGGTGCCGATGTCGGCCTCGGTGACGAGCGCCCGCACGCGCACCTGAGTCAGATCCGCCATCTTGATCAGTGTGGTCCCGCCGCCGAGCGAGCTCGTTCCCGACGTGATGACCTGACCCAGCGAAACTGTCTTCTCGATGACCGTGCCTGAGATCGGTGCGCGCACCGTCGCGTCCTCGAGCCGCTGCTGTGCGAGGTCCAGGTTCGTCCGCGCCCTGACGAGCGCTGCCTGGGCGTTCGCGTAGTCGAGCGCCGCGGTCTCATGTTCCTGTGCCGTGATGATGCGACCCTGGAACAGGTCGTCAGAACGCTTCTTCTGCGCCTCGGACACCTGCAGCTTCGCTTCGGCGGCGCGCACGTCGGCGAACGACTGATCGTACTGGTTCTTCACGTCCCGCGTGTCGAGCTGCACGATGAGGTCGCCGGGCTTGACGAGCGTGCCCGTCTCGACCGGCATCTGGGTGATCTGCCCCGAGGCCTTCGATTTCACCTCGACCACGTTGATCGGCTCGACGGCACCCGTGGCCGACGCATCGACGACGATGTCCCGGCGTTCCACCGCCGCGGTGGGAATCGGGACGCTCGATGCCTTCTTGCCGGTGCAGGCGACGACGCCCACGACGACTGCTGCGACACCGACGACAATGGACTGACTGAAACGTTTCAACGGAGTGAGCCTCGTCGAGAGGACAGCGTTCGTTAGGGTGCGGTCGATGGGACAGTAGCCGCGGGCGGCTACAAATCCTTTCCGGTCAGGGTCTCGATCTGTGCCTTGGCGACACGCGCGTCGAACCGCGCCTGAATGAGCGCGGCGCGTGCCTGGTTCAGCGTGACCTGCGAGCTGAGCACGTCGAGGAACGTCGAGGCTCCGAGCTGGTAGCGCCGCTGCTGGACGCGGAGGTCTTCCTCCGCCGCCGCGACAGAAGCGAGCTGGATCTGCACACGCTGCTCGGCGCTCCGGAACGCGCTCAAGTACGTCGTGAGCTGCTGCTGGGCGAGTAGCTTCGCGTCGCGGAGCTGCGCCTGCGCGACGTCCTCGGTGACCCGCGAGCGAACGATCTGCTCCTCGCGCGCGCCCTGGTTGAAGAAGGGAAAGTTCAGGGCGAAGCTCATCGTCTGCGAGTACGCATAACGACTGTCGCCCCAGCCGAACCGGCTGTCCTGCCCGTTGCCGCCACGGTTGAACGACATCGAGACGGTAGGGACGTAGAGCGAGACGGAGCTGCGCACGTTTGCCTTGGCGGCCGCGTAGGACGCCTCCGACTGCTGAACCGCCGGACCGCGCAGCGCCAGCACGGCGATCTCCGTACTGTCGGCGTTGAGCTCCATGGAGCCGGCCGAATCCTCAGGCGCCGCGGTGACGACAAATGGCGTCGCCACGAGCCGCGTGAGCGACGCGTTCGCGATATTCAGGTTGTTGCGCGCCTGAATGAGCGAAAGCTGCGCGTTGCCTACCTGGATGATCGCCCGTAGCGAATCCGACTTCGTTGCTGCGCCCGCCGCGACCTTCGCAGACGCCGTCTTCAGCTGCTCAGTCGCCTGGTCGAGTTGCGCCTGGGCTGCGGCCTCCCCCTCACGCGCGGCGAGCACGGCGTAGTACTGCTGCTTCACGTTGAGCGAGACGTTGTACTGCTGCAGCACTTCGTTCGCTTCGGACGCGTCGACGTTGGCTTTCGCAGTGCGGAGGCGGTAGAACCGGGTGCCGCCATCGAGCAGGTCGACATTCATGCGGAGCCCGCTCGAGTACTGCCACGCCGCGCCGGTGAACGGAACGAGCTCGCCCTGCGGGTTGAACCGATCGCCGTTCTGCTTGCTGGCCCCGGTGTTGAAGCTCAGCGTCGGGATGAAGGCCATGTACGCGGTCCGAACCGACGCCGCGTTGGACCGCGTGGTACCCGCCGCCTGGACGGTCGTTGGCGAATTGCGCTGTGCGAGCTTGACGGCTTCGGTGAGAGAAATAGGGCGTGCTACCGAATCGGCGCTCGCTTGAGCAGCGAGCGCCGTCGGGATCAGCATCGTCACAGTCGTTAGGGCGAGCAGCTTCACTTTTGGTTCTCCCTCTTCTCGTTCGCCTGGAGGATCGCCTCGAACCGCTCGAGTTGCTTGGGCGTTAGCAGAGCGCGGATCTGCGCTCGTCCACGCGAGCGGATCGAATCCATCTGTGGCTTGATTGGCTTGAACAACGAGTCGAATTGTCGGTGTCGGTCATCGAGGATCGAGTCCCACGCCGCGCGCTGCATGGCGTTGAGCTCGAGGCGGTCGTACAGCAGCGCCCTGGAGCAGCGCACGTCGTAACAGCCGCCTTCCCTCATCCAGACCCGGTCGGCCGTGAAGCCCAGCGCGCCGCCGACGAGCACGGCGCCGAGCAGGAACATCATGGCGAGGTTCTTGGAACGCTGCATGGCCATTCCTTGTCAGCGGGAGATGAGCGAACGAAGCATCGCGTCCCGGTTGCGACTCGGGCCGCGAGCGATGGTGGGACCGGCAACCGGAATCACCGACGCCGACTCCATGACCGTCTCGTAGGCCAATCGCTCCTGCGCCGCGCGCTCGCGCCAGAGCGCAGCTCCAGTGAGCACGGCGGCCAGCACTGCCGCCGCGAGCCCGACCCGCACCCAGCCGTGGAACACGCCCCACCACTCCGGCGCCTCGCCGGCGCTGGCGATGCGCGCCATAATGCGCGACTCGAGGGTGTCCCA
Organism: Gemmatimonadota bacterium; assembly: GCA_046725585.1. GTDB lineage: Bacteria > Gemmatimonadota > Gemmatimonadetes > Gemmatimonadales > Gemmatimonadaceae > JAJKIV01. The sequence continues at coordinate 15,805 of JBKOYV010000067.1, forward strand.
GTACGACGCGTTCGCTGCCGGCGCGGAATACAGGTCGCGCAGCACTCGCGTCACCTCCTCGTCCTCCCACTCGGTGGGAGTGTTCCGTTCGATCTTCATAGCTCGCTCCGTACGGCACTCAGCGCCTGGCGCAGTCGCGCCCGCGCGTGGTGCAGATCCGACCGCGCGGTCCCCTCGGGAATCCCGAGCAGCCGGCCGATTTCCGCATGCTTGAACCCCTCGACATCGTGCAACACGATCACCGCGCGCTGCCGCTCGTTCAGCGTCGCCAGCGCGGCGGTCAACCTGCGTCGCAACTCGGCCGATTCGGCCGGGTCACGAAAAGGAGACGCAATCGTATCGGCCAGGGCATCCGCGTCGCGCACCTTCTTGCGCCGCGTGATGTCGAGTGCCGCATTTGCGACGATCCGGTTCAGCCATGCACCGAACGCCTGGTCTGGCAGGAACCGATCGAGCGCGCGGAACGCGTGGAGGAAGCCTTCCTGCACGGCATCCTCGGCATCCTCGTGCGTCAACACGATCGCCCGGGCCACCGCGTACGCCCGTCGCTGGTGCAGCCGTACGAGCGCCGCAAACGACTCGCTGTCGCCGCGCTGAGCGGCCACGACGAGCGCGTGTTCGCGCTCCCGCGCCGACGGTTCAGGCAGCGTGAGCACGGCGGATGGCGCAGCGAGCGGCAGAGCAGCAGTCGTCACGGAGGCCAGTGATCGGGTCGCCTCTAGAACGCGCCGCTCTCGTGAAGCGTTGACGTGCCAACATCGACCTCCCGGTCAGATTCCCGCCAGCCCGAGCGACTCGGCGCGCGCCTTCATGGCGTCGGTCACAAACTGGATGTGCCAGTCGAGATCGACGCCGAGATCGGCTGCGCCATGCACGACATCATCGCGGTTCACGCCGCGGGCAAATGCCTTGTCCTTCATTTTCTTGCGTACCGAGCGCGCGTCAACCTCATGGACGCTCTTCGAGGGGCGCACCAGGGCGGTTGCCGTGATCAGTCCGGTCAGCTCGTCGACCGCGAATAGCGTCTTCGCCATACGCGTCACGCGCGGCACACCGGAATAGGTGGCGTGGCCCAGGATCGCTTCGAGAACATCCTCGGGGAAGCCATGCTCGCGAAGGACCCGAACGCCGGCGGCAGGGTGCTCTTCGGTGGGTGAATGCGAGGCGTTGGGCCAGCGCTCGTAGTCGAAATCGTGCATCAACCCCGTGATGCCCCAGCGATCGGTGTCCTCACCGAAGTGGTCGGCGTAGGCGCGCATCGCCGCCTCGACGGCATACATGTGCTTTCGCAACGAGTCGCTTGCCGTGTACTCGTGCATGAGTGCCAGGGCGGCGTCACGAGGCGGGAGCGCGGCAGTCGTCATCGAGGATGATGGGATGAAGGTCGGACGATGAGCCATTGGTAAGATTACGGGGGACGCCCACCGGTCCAAGCCCAATTAGGGTTAGCGGTTCCTGCCCGGCCTAGGTCTCGCCGCGACGCGTCGTCGCGAAAACGGCCTCGACGTGGCAGCGACCGCGGACCGCGTCCACCAGAGCAGGAGAAGGGCAGACGAGGTAGGACTTTCGTGCGGCCTTGAAGACGGGGACGTCCGGCAGGCTGTCCCCGATGTAGTCGAACTCCGAGTCTCCCAGAATTCCGCGGATCGACTCCACCTTGCCGTCGCCCTTTGCGTTGTGGCGCCCATCGCTCGCAACGACGCCGTCGAACACTCCGAGATGAGCGGCAATGGCGTCCGCAATGTGGCGGTTTGCCGCTGTGGCCAGCAGGACCCGTCGTCCGGTGGCCCGCTCGCGCTTGACGAAGTCGACGACGTCGTTGCGATACGCCAGCCGCGCGGGGTCGAGCGATACGTGGTTGCTCACGAACGCCTTGAACGCCGCGCGCCCCCGCAGGACCATGAACGGCAACATCGGCACGAGCCACGGCCGCTTTCCCGCCAGAGCCCTGAGCGAAAGGTGAAGCGTGTCGTCGTCGATGAGCGTGCCATCCAGGTCCACCACGAGCGGAACGGGGTCGGTCATAGGCGCACGGCCATCAGCCCAAGCTGATGGCTGATGGCTGATGGCTGGTAGCTCGCGCCAATGGCGAAGCCATTAGTGCGATGGCCCCATGCTTCCCCGGCCGCGCCCGGTCTTCCAGAGCAGCAGCAGCGGGAGTGCGCAGAGCAGGATGATCCCGTTCAGCAGGTAGATCTTCGAAAACGCCAGCACGCTCGCCTGTGCGGAGATCTGCCGGTCGAGAACGAACAACGCCTGCTGCTTGGCGACGATGGGGTTCACCCCGTGAGCCATGAGCCCACGCGCGATCATCTCGAGCCGCGATGCGCTGGCCGCGTCCCATGCTCCGACGTGTTCCGTCAGCACCGCGTGACGCGTCGCGATGAACCGCGACAGAAGCGTCGCCATGAGGGCGATGCCGAGCGACCCGCCGAGCTGTCGCGTTAGGTTGTACAGCCCGGTGCCCTGCGCAAGCTGCTTCACCGACAGCTCCGCCATCGAGGCGTTGGTGAGCGGGACGAAGATGAGGCCCAGGCCGACGCCGCGCAGCACCAGCGGCCAGAAGAGGTCACCGATGCCGCTGTCGAGCGTGATGCGCGACATCTGCCACATCGCTACCATGAACAGCGACGATCCGACGACGATGGTGTAGCGCGCATCGAGTCGACGCGCGTTTCGGCCGACGAAGGCCATCGTGAACGCCGACGCCAAGGCACCCGGGAGAATGACCTTACCCGTCTGCCACGCGGTGAACCCGTGCAGCTGCTGCAGGAAGATCGGCAGGACGAACACGCCGCCGTAAAGCGACAAGCCGAGCGCGGCCGCAAACATGACGCCGGTCGCGAGCTGGCGGCTCTTCAGCACGTGGAAGTCGATGATTGGCTCGTCAGTCGTGAGCTCACGCCAGATCAACGCAATCCCCGATACGGCCGCGGTGATCGCGAGCCAGGTCACGAATCGCGAGTCGAACCAGTCGTACCGCTCGCCGCGCTCGAGCATCCACTGAAGGGAGCCGACGGTGATGGCGAGCAGGAGAATTCCCCAGACGTCGATCTTCTCCGCCCGCTCCTGATGCTCCGCGTCACGGACGTACGACGTGACCATGATCGCGGCGAGAATACCGAGCGGGACGTTGATGTAGAAGATCCACGGCCAGTTGTAGTTGTCGGTGATCCATCCGCCTAACGTCGGACCGATGGTCGGACCCACCATCACGCCCACACCGAACATCGCCTGCCCGATGCCGGCCTCTTCCGGCGGGAACGACTCGAACAGCGTAGCCTGCGCGGTGGACAGCAGGGCGCCGCCGCCGAGCCCCTGGATCACGCGCCACAGCACGAGCCCGCCTAACGAAGTCGCTGCGCCGCACATGAACGACGCCACGACGAACAGCAGGATCGATCCGGTGAGGTAGCGGCGCCGGCCGAAGTACGCCGACAGCCACCCCGACATCGGGATCACGATGACGTTCGCGATGATGTAGCCGGTGGACACCCAGGAGATCTCGTCGATCGTGGCGCCGAGGTTCCCCATCATATGGGGAATCGCGACGTTCACGATCGACGTGTCGATGAGCTCGAGCACCGCCGCCAGCGTGACCGCGATGGCGATGAGGTACTTGTGCTTGTACCGGTCCTCCGGGTGCGCTACCGCGGGGGCCGCCTGCGAGGACGCGGGCGGCTCGAGCGTGCCGGCTGTCGGCCCCGGGCTGACGGTCGTGCTCATGACGCCATCACCGGGTCACGACATGCGCTTCGACGGACATCCCCGGCCTGAGCGGTCGGCCGTCGCCACAGCCGAGCGTCACCTGAATCCGAACGGGGACGCGCTGCACGACCTTGGTAAAGTTTCCGGTGGCGTTATCCGGCGGCAGCAGCGCGAACTTCGCACCGGTCGCCGCGCCGATGCTTTCGACTTTCCCTTCCGCCTTGCACCCGTCATAGGCGTCGACGTCGAACTCCGCGGCGCTGCCGACTTTCACCTCGGCGAGCTGCGTCTCCTTGAAGTTCGCCGTCACCCACACGCCGGTGTCGGCGACGATCGTCATCAGCGGCTGGCCCGGCTGCACGAGCTGGCCGACCTCGACCTGTTTGCGCGACACGATGCCGGCCATCGGAGCGGTGACCGACGTGTACGAGAGCTGGAGCGCCGCGTTGTCGCGTGCCGACTGTGCGGCGCCGAGGCGTGCCTGAGCGAAACGCGCGCCGGCTTCGGCATTCACGATGCCGGCGCCGGCAGCGGTCGCCTGACGACGTACGGCTTCGAGGTTGGCCGTGGCGGCATCGGCGGCCGCCTGCGCGGCGTCGAGCTGCTGCCGTGACACGATCTGCTTGTCCGCGAGATCCTTGAGGCGCGCGAGGTCCGACACCGCTTTCTGGCGATTCGCCTCCGCGGCCGTGATCTGGGCGTCCACGACCTGACGCTGGCTCGCCGCCGTCTGCACCTGGGCTTCGGCCTGTCCCGTCACGCCCCGACTTCCGGCGACCGACTGCGCGGCGGCCAGGTCGGCGTCCGCCTGCGCGAGCCGGACCTTGTACTCGGCGTCGTCGATGTGGACGAGCTCTGCCCCTTCCTTCACGTGGACGTTCTCGCCGACCCGAACGGCGGTGACGTACCCGCCGACCTTTGCCAGCACGGGAACGATGTGTCCGTCGACCTGGGCGTTGTCGGTCGATTCATGCGAGCGCGCGTACGTCCACTTCCGAACGCCCCAGATGATGCCGACGAGCCCGAGCAGCACGATGATCGGGAGGACAATGAGCTTGCGGCGCGACGGTTTCGGCGGCGCAGCGGTTGGTTCCACGCGGAGCCCGGAAGGGCTGGACTCTTGTTCGATTGCGGTGGCCATGGATCGGTTCGTTAGGCAGTGTGGCGGTCGTCCCCAGCCCCGTTGTCATCCTGAGCCGGCAGGCGCCTGCCCTGAGAAGCACCAGCGACGAAGGGAGGGATCCTCATCAGCCCGACAGAGGGCCCTCTACCGGGCACCTGCGGATCCTTCGCTTCGCTCAGGATGACAACCGGGCTCGGGATAACAAACATCATCGGAGTTCCCGTGCCGCGCCCTGGGCTCGGGCGAGGGCGATGCGGGCGGTCTGATACGCGGCAAGCGCATCGACCGCCTGCGTGCGCGCTCCGTTCAGCGAGATCGACGCGGTGAACACGTCGGCGTTGCCGGCGACGCCGGCGCGGAAGCGTTCGCTGGCTTGCGAGACTTCCTGTTCGGCGAGCCTGACGCGCTCCTCGGTTGCCGCGACCGCTTCGCGGGCGGAGGCCAGGTCGAGGAGCGCGGTTCTCACCTCGACGGACGTCTGTTCGCGAAGATCGCGCCGCCGGACGTCGACCTCATGCTGCAGCGCGGTCTGCTCTTCCACGCGGCCGTCGCGCCGGAGTCCGTCGAAGAGTGGGAGCGAGAACTGCACGCCCCAATTGTACGTCGGTAGCAGCGACCCACCGTTTTTCCCGATGGTGCCGTAGTCGCCGAACGCGGAGACCGTTGGCAGCCTCTCTGCGCGGACGGCGCTCGCCTGCTGGCCGACGGCGGTCCACTGCTGGTCGAGGCTTCTCAGGTCGGCACGCGATCGCAGCGCCTGCGCGATTGCGGCGTTTTCGTCGGGGAGCGGCTCGTCCGTTCCCATCGCGACGAGCGAGTCGGCCAGCGTTAGGCGCGTGTCCAGCGGCAGGCCCAGCGTACGCAGGAGCTCGAACCGGGTGCGGCCGCGATCGTTACGGGCAAGAATCAGCTGAGCGCGAACGGCCGCCAATTGCGACTGGGCGCGCGTGACATCGAGTCCAACGCCGACGCCGGCCTCCAGCTGCTCCCGCGCGACGCGCAGGAGGTCCTCGGCCAGCGACGAGTCGGCGATCCGTGCGCCGAGCTGGGCGTCGGCCCGGGCGGCCCGCACGTAGGCCGTCGCGGCGGATGCCGCGGCCTGATCCGCTGCGGCATCGGCGTCGAAATCGCTCGCCGCGGCCGACGTGCGTGCGCTCTTGACCCGGCCGAACGCCCCGGCGTCGAACAGCGATTGCGAGAAGTGCGCGCGCGTGTCGAGCGTGTTGACGGGCCCCTCGAGCTGACCGTCGGGGTCGAACACGGGCGGCTGACCCGGCGGCGCCGGGAAGTCGATGCCGAACGTGGCAGTGTTCAGGGTTCGGCCGTTCTCGAGGGCCGAGGCCGAGACGTTAGGCAAAAGGTCCGCCCGACGCTGGGTTACGCGCGCGTCGGCCTGATCGGCGCGATAGCGCGCGGCGACGACGCTGGCGTTCTGCTTCGCGGCGAGCCGGGCCGCGTCGCCGAGTGACAGCGTGACGGGCTCGGGAGTCTGGGCGCGCGCTGTCGCGAACGCGACCGGGATAACGAAAGCCGGCACGAACAAGGTGCGCGCGAGTGAGGCTCGCATGCGGGCGGTCGGTAAGTTCACGGTCATTGTCAGGACGCCGACTCCGCGGCGTTTGCTGTCGGAGTCGCACGGATGGCGTGGAAGAACAGGTCGAATAGACCCTCGAACACCTGCTCGTCGGTGACGTCTGTGAGCAGCTTGAACACGTGCCGACGAGCGCACCACGTGGAGTGGGTGATGGTGGTGGATGCAATGAAGCGCGCCGCGAGCACGGGATCGACCGGGCGAAAGTCGCCGCGATCGATCCCGCGGCGGATCACACCGGCCAGCAGCTCGTTCGCGGGCTTCACGACCTCTCGGCCGTAGAACTCGGCGAGGTCGGGGAAGTTGTGAAGCTCGCCGGTCACGAGCCTGAAAATCGTTTGGAATTCAGGCGAGCGAACGAAGTTCCAGTGCGCACGGAGGTAGCGCCTGAGCTCGTCGACTGGATTGCCCTCACGCGCCTCGGCCGCGGCCTGCCGGAGTCGATCGACCACGATGGCGCGGACGACCTCGCGGAAGAGCTCTTCCTTGTTGGGGAAGTAGAGATAGATGGTGCCTTTCGACACGCCGGCGCGCCGGGCGATGTCATCGAGTCGTGCGCCGGCGAGGCCGCGTTCGCCGAAAACGTCGAGCGCAGCCTTGAGGATCTGGCGTGGCCGTTCTTCGGGGAGGCGCCGCCAGCGTGGTCCGGACCGCCGCGGCGCCCGCGGAGTTGGCGGGGCGGCGTTGTTGGCGGTGTCTTTCGGTCGGCTGGGCATTGCGCGGAGGACGGCTAAAATAACTGACTGGTCGGTAACTTAGTTGCGCCGCGTGGAATGCGCAACGGCACCATACAAACCGCGGGTGCGTAGGGATTGTCTCAACCGGCGTGATTGTCATCCCGAGCCGACCGGTAGTTGTCATCCCGAGCCGTCAGGCAGTTGTCATCCCGAGCCGTCAGGCGAGGGATCCTCATCGTCCCGACCGAGAGCCCTCTTTCGGGACCCTGAGGATCCTTCGCTTCGCTCAGGATGACACAGAGCTTCGCTCGGAATGACAGAACTTCGCTCCCGCGTTCCGCTTCCCGTCTCCCGCTTCGGTCTCCTCCCATGCGATTCGCGAAATCGTTGATCCTCTCGATGGTGGCGACCGTGCCCACCACACTGATCGCCCAGACGCCCGAACGCCGCACGATTCCCGGCGATGACATCGCGGTCTACAACATCGCCGGCGTCATGCGCGTCGAAGGCGGCAGCGGTTCGGACGTCTCGGTGGAGGTGACTCGCGGCGGCGCCGACGCTTCAAAGCTGACCATCCAGACCGGGCGCGTCCGCGGCCGAGAGACCCTCCGCGTCATCTATCCCGATCGCCGGATCGTTTACCGACAGGGTGAGTGGTCACGCTGGCGCTCGCGCACCACGCTGCGGGTGAACGATGACGGGACGTTCGGTGACAACCACGACGACGGCCGCAGCGTTGACATCGTGGGCAGCGGTGACGGGCTAGAAGCCTATGCGGACGTGCGCGTCATCGTGCCCCGTGGCAAACGCGTCTCGGTGTTCCTGGGTGTCGGCGAGGCGAAGATCGACAACGTCGACGGCGATCTCTTGGTCGACGTGAGCGCGGCACCGGTGACCTCGACGCGTACGCGCGGGAAGCTCTCGCTCGACACGGGGTCAGGCGAGGTTAAGGTGACCGACGCGCAGGGCGAGGTCGATCTGGATACGGGATCGGGCAGTGTCGAGGTGATGAACATCCGCGGGCCGTACCTCAAGATGGACACGGGCTCCGGACGCGTTCGCGGCTCCGACATCGTGGCCGAGGAGCTCGAGCTGGACACCGGCTCGGGCGGTGTCAGGCTGGCGCAGGTTCAGTCGAAGCGAATCAAGCTCGATAGCGGTAGCGGGTCGGTGGAGCTCGACCTGCGCTCGGACGTCGACGACGTTCGGATCGAGTCCGGGTCGGGCGGCGTGACGCTCGGCATCCCGGAATCGTTAGGCGCCGCGATCCGCATCGACACGGGCAGCGGCGGCATCGACACGGACATTCCCATCCAGGTCAAGAAGGCCGAGCGGAGCTATCTGTCCGGGACGATCGGGGACGGAAAGGGAGAGATCTCGATCGAGACCGGGTCAGGCGGCGTCAGACTCCGACGGTCATAAGGGAGGCGGCTGGTAGCTGGCTGCTGGCTGCTCCAGGATCTGCTGCTACTTGGTTTCTCCTGCCTTCGCTTCCGCCTTGTGCCTTGCGAACTTGGCGTTCGTGAGCTTGACGATCGTGAAGGACATCGTGAACAGCAAAGCAGCCGTCACGATCAGACCAATGAACGCGGCTTTCTTGTCTTCGGGGTAGAGGGACATCGTCGAGGCGAGTTGGTTGGCTGTTGATTCAGGAGACGCGAACCGAGTTCATCACATCGTCCTTCTGGATCTTCTGCACGACATCGATGCCCTTCGTGACCTTCCCGAACACCGTGTGCACCCCGTTCAGGTGGCGCGTGTTGTTCTCGTCGAGCACGATGAAGAACTGACTGCCGCCGGTGTCCTTGCCTGCGTGCGCCATCGACAGCGCGCCGAGCTCGTGAGTGCGAGGGTTGCCGTTCGTTTCGCACTTGATCGTGTAGCCGGGGCCGCCCGTCCCGATGCGGCGGTCGCCCGCCGGCAAGTCGCGCGAGTACGGGTCGCCTCCCTGGACGACGAAGCCGGGAATGACGCGGTGAAACTTCACGCCGTCATAGTAGCCCTTGTTCGCGAGCGTCTCGAAGTTCTCCACCGTCTTCGGAGCGTCCTTCTCGTAGAGCTCGGCGACGATCGTGCCGCGGTTGGTTTCAAAAGTCGCTGTCTTCATGGCGGACAAACTAATCGGCCGACGGGAGACGGGAAGCGGGACCGCCGGGAAGCGGGATGCGGGAGACGGGACGCGGGCTAGGTACCGATTCCAGCGGACGGACAGATCGCGGCCAACGTACACGCGCTGCACCGGGGCTTTTTCGCCTCGCACACACGGCGGCCGTGGAAGATCAGGAGGTGCGCGAGCATCGTCCAGCGATCCCGGGGGAACAGCTTCATCAGCTCCTGCTCCACCTTCAACGGGTCCGTCTCTCTCGTTAGGCCCAGGCGACCGGCGAGGCGGCCGACGTGCGTGTCCACGACGACGCCTTCGTTGACATTGAAGGCGTTCCCGAGGATGACGTTCGCCGTCTTCCGGCCGACGCCGGGAAGCGTCACGAGCTCCGCAAGGGTCGAAGGGACCTCCCCGCCGTGGCGGTCCACCAGCGCCCCCGCCATCGCGATGATGCTCTTCGCCTTGTTCCGGAAAAACCCGGTGCTCTTGATGATGTCTTCGACATCCTCCTGCTTCGCGCGCGCGAGGGCCTCCACCGTCGGATAGCGGGAGAACAGCACCGGTGTCACCATGTTCACGCGCTTGTCCGTGCATTGCGCGCTGAGAATCGTGGCGACGAGCAGCTGGAACGGTGTGGCGAAATCGAGCTCGCAGTGCGCGTCGGGATAAAGTGCGAGCAGCTGACCGTAGACCGTACCGGCGTCGGGAACCGGACGCCGCGCGACCTTCGGGGTACGCTTCGGCGTCGTCGTGAGCTTGGGCTTGGCGCTCGTGCTCGGTCTCGGCACGCTCGCGGGTTTTCGCCCAACGCGCTGCACCGTTTTCTTCCCGACCACGACCTTCGGACGCCGCTGTGAGAGCGGTTGCCGAGGGCCCTGCTGGTTTTTTGCCATGGACCTGCGAGATCAGAAGGGGATATCGGCGTCCGGGTCCGAATCGGCGAATGGTCGATCGCGTGGCGTCGCACGCCCAACCGAGGAGCGCTGGCGACGTGCGCTCGCGAACGCCAACACCTGGTCGGCCGAGCGTGCATTCAAGATATCATCGGCCTCCAGCCATCCCTTCCGCGCGATGCCCACGCCGACGACCAGGTTATCGAGCCCCCCGATGGAGTGGGCGTCGGGCCCGATCTCGATGGCGACGCCGCGTTCCTTCGCCTGACGAAGAAAGCGCCAATCGAGATCGAGGCGGCGGGGGTCGGCGTTGAGCTCGATCGCCGCGCCGGTCTCGGCCGCCTTCTCGATGATCGCCTCGACGTCGACCGCGTACGGGTCGCGCGCGAGCAGCAGACGTCCGGTTGGATGGCCGAGGATGGTCAGACGAGGGTTCTCGAGGGCGTTCACAATGCGAGCCGTCATCGCCTCCTCACTCATCTTGAATTGCGAGTGGACGGAACCGATCACGTAGTCGAAGCGATCGAGCGTCTCGTCGTCGTAATCGAGCTCGCCGTTGACGCGGATGTCGGCCTCGATGCCCTTGAGCACCCTGAAGTCGCCGAGCGTCGCGTTCAGCTCGTCGATCTCGTCGTGCTGGCGGGCGACGGCGTCGCGACTGAGGCCGCCTGCGTAAAACGCCGATTGCGAGTGGTCGCTGATGCCGATGTAGGACCACCCTCGCGAGATCGCCGCCTGCGCAAGGTCGGCGATCGTCGCGACGCCGTCGGAGTAGTTCGAGTGGCAGTGCAGGATGCCGCGCACGTCGGCCGCCGTCACGAGCCGGGGTAGCACGCCCGCGGCCGCGGCGAGCTCGCCGGCGCCTTCGCGCATCTCTGGCGGCACTACCGCGATGTCGAGCAGTGCGTAGAGCGCGGTCTCGTCGGGAAGCGGCACGCGTTCGCCGCGTGCATCGCGTACGCCATCATCATCGACGAGAAATCCGCGCGTGGCGAGCGCGTCGGACATCTGACGGATGTGCGCCTCGCTGCCTGTAGCGCGCCAAAGGGCCACCGAGAACTTCGCCACGGTGACGCAGTGCAGGTCGAGCAGCGTGCCGTCCACATACCGAATGGCGGCGGACCCACCCGCGAGGTTTGCGTCGACGACCCCTGAGACTCGGGCGAACGATGCGGCGACCTCGGCGGGGTTGCCGTTCACGGCGGCGACGATGTCGATGTTTCGCACCACCTCGCTCCGGCGGCGCACCGACCCGGCAATCTCCGCCTGTGTCACGTCGGGATGGCGCCTAACGGTGGAGAGCAGACGGGCGGCTTCGGCGTAGGCGCGCGGGAACAGGGCGAGCGTTCCGCTCTTGCGAGCGATCGCGATCGCCTCGGGCATCTTTTCCGCGGTCTTCGGGCCGAAGCCTTTCACGGTCGCGAGGCGGCCGTCGCGCGCGGCCGCCTCCAGGTCATCGAGCGTCGCGATGCCTAACGCGTCGTGCAGGCGCTCGATCTTCTCGGGGCCGAGCCCCGGAACCCGCATGAGCTCGAGGATCCCATCGGGCAGGTCCAGCCGCAGCTGCTCGAGGTAGCGCGACTCGCCGCTCTCCACGAGGTCGGTGAGGACGGCAAGCGTTGCGGGGCCGATCCCCCGAACCTTGGCAAGCTCGCCGGAGCGGAGGAGGGGCGTGAGGTCGTCGGTGTCGAGGGCGAGCACCGCCTTGGCGGCGCCGCGGTACGCACGCGACTTGAACCGATTCTCCGCGCGAAGCTCGAGAAGCGCCGCGATCTCGCTCAGGACGTGTGCAGCGGAGCGGGAATCCATGTTGGAAAGTTAGTCCCGCGGACGCGCCGCTCTGGGGACTGGGGACTCGGCCGGGATGCTTCTATTTCGAGGAGACCTCCCTCGGCGGAAGAAGGCTCCCAGCCGAGTCCCCAGTCCCCAGTCCCGATGTCCCCCTGCTCCTACCGCTCTACTCCCGCGACGTTGCGAAGCCGATCGATCAGCTCATGCAGGCGGTCCTCGGTGACGTCGATCTCCGCAGCGGCCTCGTCGAGCTCTACCAGGCCCGCACGCATCGACGTGGCGAGTGCGTTCAGGTGCCGGATGTTCTCGAGCACCTCGACCGTCAGTCGCCGCAGCGCGTGGAAGCGACGCTTCTGCGCGAGAGCGCGGCGGTAGCGCTGCACGAGCTCGCGCTCGCCCAGCGATTGCGCGTGCTCAATGACGCTTTCGGCGCTCCGTCCCGGGACCACGCCCTGATCGACGATGCCGTCATCCTCGGCCCACGCCTCGTCCGAGAACCAGAGACGACCAACGAACTCCACGCCATCGTGCTCGATGCGGAGCGCCACGTTGTACCGCCGCCCGTCGACCTCGATCGTGGCGATGTGCGGCATTTCGAACTTCTCGAGCGTCGTCATGGGGCGTCCCCTCGCGAAACAGGGGTTGTCTGGGTCAGGAAATCGCGCAGCGCGCTGAATAAAGACTGCGGTTGCTCCACATAGGGCACATGTCCGCAGCGATCGAGAACTAAGAGCCGGGCTCCGAGCGCGCGCGCGGCGATCTCCGATGATTCGAGCGGGATCGGGTCCTCGCGTCCATGGACGATCAAAGAAGAAACCTCGACACCCGTGAGCGCCGACGCCAGGTCGAAGTCACCGAGGCTGTTCCAGACGCTCTGCTGCACCCGGCCAACGACGCGGAACGGCGTGAGGTCCTTCGCACGCGCGGGGTCGGCGAAGTAGCCGGCGACGCTGAGCTCGAAGCTACGGTGCCGGTACGCGTCCGGGTCGCGCTCGCGGAGGCCGGAGCTGGCGAGATCGGCGCGCATGCGCTGGATGACCGGCCCCTGCTGTCGGCGCGAAAACTCGGCCTCGAACTGTTCCCGGTGCTTCCGGGTAATGGGTGCGGGATCGATGAGAATCAGGGACTGGGGACTGGGGACTGGGGACTCGGCACGATCGGGAACGGGGAACGAGCCCTCGCTAACGCTCGGGACACGCGGGGAACCGGGAACAGTGCCGCCCGCGCTGATCGCGTAGAGCATCGCGAGGAGGCCACCCCAGGAATAGCCGACGATTTCCAACGGATCGAAGGCCAGCTCGTTCGCGACCGCGGCCAGGTCTTCGACGTGGGTCTGCCAGGTGATCGGAGACGGGTCGTCGGTCCGCGAGCGACCACCGCCACGCTGATCGTAAAACACCAGCTCACGGTCCTCGGCCAGCGCGAGCATTTGAGGAAGGAGATACTGGTGATCGGCGCCCGGGCCGCCGTGGAGCACGAGGAGCCGGCGCGCTCCGGCCGGACCGTAGGCGCACCAGTACAGCGGCACGGGCGTGGACGTGGTGAAGCCGGAATCGCGAGGCGGTGGAATCGGGGGCATGTCTAGTGGAAAAGGCGTCGCCGGAAAGTTGGCATGCCGCTGGCGCGGCTGATAATGTCAGAGCGTTCCGCCCTATACCTGGACCGCACTCCCTGGAGGTCAAATGCGGAAGTCGGTGGTCACACTCGCCTTCGGTGCGATGATCGCGCCGGCGCTCGTGGCGGCGCAGGAC
>JBKOYV010000093.1:0-25657 GCA_046725585.1 Gemmatimonadota bacterium
GAGCCACGGTGTCCCCGGCGGAAGAACGCCGATCACGTGGAACGCCTGACCGCTCAGCGTGATGTCTCGCCCGACGAACGACCGATCCGCACCGAATTGCGTGGTCAACAACCGGTGGCTGACGATGACGATGCGCTCGTCAGCACCAACGCGATCCTCGCCGTCGGCGAACGTGCGCCCTGCCACGGGCGTCACGGCAAGCGCGCGAAGGAATCCGGTGGTCACGTAGGCGACGCCGAGCAGCTCGGGATTGTCCTTGCCGGCCAGGTTGATCGATCCATACGTGATCGCGCCCATCGCGGAGAACGAGCGGTTCATGTCCTGCACGTCCCAAAAGTTGGCGTGCGTGAACGACGACTGATTCCATCCGCGGTCGCGTCGGGACTCCCAGACCTGCACCAGGCGGTCCGGCTCGGGGAACGGAAGCGGCCGGAGCAGCACCGTCCGCACGACGCTGAAGATCGCCGCGTTGGCGCCGATGCCTAACGCGAGCGTCATCACGGCGATCGCCGAGAACGCGGGATTCCGCACCATGGCGCGCGCGCCGTAGCGCAGGTCGGCCAGGATCGTAGTCATTCGCTCGCTTCCGTTGAGGGCGGGTTCGCAGACAGTGATGTGTTTTGGTGACGTGAGCGGACCGCCGGTGAGAATCGCCAGCCGAACGCGAACGGCGAACGCCGGGACCTGCCGGCGATACCAGCGATCGGCGGCGCGGCGGCCGGTTCGCGCGACACGCAGGAGATAGCCGTCGCGCAGCTCATCGAGCGCCTCGTCGCGGACGGCCTCGGGCAGCAACAGCCGGAGAACGGCCGTGGCGAATCGGGGAGGCGCGCCCGTCATGACGGCTCCGCCACCGGATCACCGGTGCCCCACAGCCGCTCGAATGTCCGCCGCGACTCGGCAAGCTTGGCCTTGCCGGCGGAGGTGATCTGGAACTCGCGGCTCCCGCGTCCACCCTCGCCAGGGCGCGCCTCGCGTTTCGAGGAGCGGGCGTATCCTCGCTGCTCGAGTCGCCGCAGAGCAACGAAGACGGCGGCGGGCGAGATGGTGCGAGCGGTTGCCGATTCGAGCTCGAGCACGATCCGAGCGCCGCGGGATCGTCCGCCAAGGCGCAGAAGGGCGAGCATGACGTGGTGCTCGAATTCGCCGAGGGCCGTGCGTGACACGACGTCGCCTCCGACTAGCGAACTTGCAGTGATAGTATGGTCGGTGCCGGGATACCGCAAGCCGCCACGCCGCAGACACCTGTCCATTCGTACAGGACACGCGGCTGCACTATCGCTCAATGCCGCCCGACGACACGCGCGATGATCGTTCCATCCATGACAACGAACAATGGACGTACCGCGCTCATCACGGGCGCCTCGCGCGGACTCGGGCTCGCCCTCGCGCGCGGGCTCGCTTCGCGCGGCTGGAATCTCATTCTCACCGCGCGCGATCCGGAACGGCTGCGCGCTGTGCGCGACGAGCTCGCGACGCTGACACATGTCGCCGCGCTCGCCGGTGACGTGATCGACCCGAAACACCGCGAGGCCCTCGCAGTCCTCGCGCGCGGACACGCGGGACTCGACGCCATCATCAACAACGCCGGGATACTCGGCCCGAGCCCGCAGCCGCGGCTTCTCGACTACCCGCTCGAAGCACTCGTCGAGGTGTTCCTGGCGAACGTGCTGGCGCCCCTCGCGGTGATCCAGGAGCTGCACCACGAGCTCAAGCCGGGCGCGCGGATCATCAACGTCACGAGCGACGCTGCGGTCAACGCTTATCCGACCTGGGGCGGGTACGGCGCGAGCAAGGCCGCGCTCGAGCAGTTGTCCGCGGTGATCGCCGCGGAGAATCCGGACGTGCGGGTGTACTGGGTGGACCCGGGCGACATGCGAACCGACATGCATCAGGCGGCGTACCCCGGCGAGGACATCAGCGATCGACCGTTGCCCGAGACGAAGGTGCCGGGATTCGTTGCCGTGCTCGATGGAGATCTCCCAAGTGGACGGTACGTCGCGTCGGAGCTCGCACCCTCGGGGCTGGTGCCCGCGTCGGCGGCGGCGTGACAGCAGCGCTTCGCCTGAAGCACGGGCACCTGTCGTCGCTCGGAGCAGTCGACGCCCTCGACTTCGTGCTCCCCGACGAGCTCGTGGCGCGTGAGCCGCCGGAAGCGCGCGGCCTCGCGCGTGACGGCGTGCGCCTGCTCGCCTCCGATCCGGATACGGATGACGTTAGGCATGCCACCGCGCGAGACCTGCCCGACTTCCTGAACGAGGGTGACCTGCTCGTCGTGAACGCGAGCGCCACGATCAACGCGGCGCTGGACGGGTGGCGGTCGGAGCGTGGCGGGGCGACCGAAGAGCTCGCTGCGCTGCACCTGTCCTCACCGGTCCCGTGGAGCGACGACGAGTACCGCTGGGTCGTCGAGCTTCGCCGCCTGACGGCGGATGGGACGCGTCCGCTGCTCGATGCCCGCACCGGTGAGCGCATCCGCCTGCGCGGTGGCGGGTCGGCGACGCTCGTCGCGCCCTTCGGGGAGCACGGCTCGGGGCTGCCTAACGGTGCCGTCCGTCTGTGGGAAGCCGACCTCACATGTCCGGACGGCGTACTCCCCTACGCGGCAAAGTTCGGCTCGCCGATCCGCTACGGCTACGTACGTGAGCGATGGCCGCTCTACATGTATCAGACGATGTTCGGCATGGAACCGGGGAGCGCCGAGATGCCCTCGGCCGGACGGCCGTTCACCGCGAACATCGTCATGCGCCTGCAGTCCAAGGGCATTGATGTTGTGCCGATCATCCTGCACACGGGAGTTGCGAGCCTCGAAGCCGGCGAGCCGCCCTACCCGGAACGATTTCGCGTTGCGCCATGCGCCGCCGATGCGGTGAATCGCGCGCGCCAGCATGGCGGCAGGATCGTCGCGGTAGGCACAACGGTCGTGCGCGCCCTCGAAACAGTGGCCCGCCCGGACGGCACCGTGAGCGCCGCCGAAGGGTGGACAGACCTGGTCATCACCCCGGAGCGGGGCGTTCGAGCAGTCAATGCACTGGTGACCGGATTCCACGAGCCGCGCGCGTCGCACCTGGCACTGCTCGAAGCCTTCGCGGGCCGCCGACACCTCGGAATCGCCTACAGCGCCGCGCTCGAAAAGGGCTATCTCTGGCATGAGTTCGGAGACCTGCATCTGATCAGCTAACAGCCATCAGCCATGGCCGCCCTGCGGGCGGCAGCTATCAGCCATCAGCCATCGGCCATCAGCTCGAACGGCGGAGCGCCTTTCGACGTTCCGCCGTTCGCTTTCGCCCTCTGGGCTGATGGCCGATGGCTGATGGCTGATGGCTGATGGCTGATGGCTGAAGTAGTGGCGTCCGCCCTCACGCCCTACCATAGTTAGCACCCCATGCCTTCGCTGTCCCGTCGTGCCCTCGTCGTACCGGCGCTGGTTGTCACCATCGCCAGCGCGGCGTTGCAGCAGCCGTCGCTCCCACACAGCCCTAACGGCGTCATCCAGGCCGCCGAGCAAGCAGTGGCCGCGCGTCGCGCGGCCACCGTCCGACAGGACTGGCTCGGTCGCCTTCGCCGCGATCCATCCAACCGCCTCGCCCGGCTTGGCGTCGCGTCGTTCGCTCGCCTCGCGTACGACTATCCCGCCGCCGATTCGTTCATCGCTCCGCTGCTGACTCGCCCGGGAGCGCGCCCCGATAGCGTCGCCGCGTGGGCACGCATCGAGACCGCGCTCGCCGCGGGCCAGCAGTGGCGAGTGCGGGACGCCGACTCGCTGCTCGCGATAGCCGCGTCCGAGGCGGCAGTCGCGGGAGACGGCAGCGCCGAAGGCGGCGCACTCACGCGCCTCGCACTGATACGCGGTCGGACGCAGGGCGTCGAAGCCGGGCTCCGTCTTCTCGACAGTGCAGCACGTGTACTCCCCGCGAGCGACATCGCCAACCGCGCTCTCGCCCTCGCATACCGCGCGCAGCTCCTGCTCGCGCGCGGAACCCCGGGCGCCGGTCCGCTCGCCGATTCCGCCCTGCTCCTCGCGCGACGCGCCAACGCGGCCCGCGTCGAAGGCATCGCATACAACGTCCTCGGCCGCGAACAGTATCGCGTCCGCCGGCCCGACTCGGCGGAGGTCCTGTTCGGACGCGCCGTTAGGCGGCTGAAGGACGCCGGCGACCTCGTGGGGTACGCGGGCGCCCTCCAGTGGCGTGGCTATCTCCTTCGCGTTAGGGGCGAGCTCGGAGCGGCCGAGCGCGACCTGCGCGCCGGGCTCGCCGTCGGAAGCATCGCCGGCCAGCTCACATTGGGCTGGACCGAGATGAACCTCGGCCAGGTTGCGATGGCGCTCAACGACTGGGGTGAAGCACGACGTCACCTCGCCGCCTCACGCACACTGCTCGACTCCGCGCGCGACCGGTGGGGTACCGCGACCGCCATGACGGCCGAGGCATCGGTCAGGTGGGCCGTGCGAGACTGGCCGGGGGCCGACTCACTTCTCCGCGATGCCGAGACGCAGCTCGCGCAATCCGGCAACACGTCGCAGATCCTGGACACTCGCGTCCAGCGCCTTCGCTATGCGCTCGCGCGGCGCGACTGGCCGCGCGCGTCAGAGATGCTGACGCTCGCGCGCGACACGACGATGCGTGGGCGCGCCGGGGCGTACATCGACCTCGACTACTACGATGCCCTGCTCGCCCTCGGCACAGGCAAGCCGAACGATGCGCGCAAGGCGCTCGACCGCTCACAGCGTGAGGCGGCGCGGGCGGGTGAAGGGGCCACGTACCTCCAGCTCGCGCGGCGAGCGGAAGCGGAGGCCCTCCTCGGCCACCTCGATACGGCCGAGGCATCGCTGCGCGCGGCGATGGCGCGGTTCGAGCGTTACCGCGCGACGCGCGAAACGCGCGAGCAGCGGCTTGCAGCGTTAGGCTTCGCCGGGGACGACGGCGACGCCGACGTCGGCGTCGCGACCGTCGTGGCGGCGCTGGCGCGGGCAGGACGGACGGCCTCCGCGTTCGATTTTTCCGAACGCACGAAGGCGCGCGAACTGCTCGGCGGGATGGCGAGACGCGAGGCCTTGCGGGACCCGAGCACCGACCGCCCGCGAGCACGAGAGGCGGCGCTGGCCAACGTCTACACGCGGTCGGTCACGCTCGCCGAGCTGCAGGGTGCCCTCCCGGAATCCACCGCGGTGGTGCACTTCAACACCGGGACATGGAACGAGCCGACGACCGTTTTCGTGCTGACCCGCGACGGCACGTCGGCATACGTCCTTCCACCGGCGGACTCCCTCGTCGACCCGGTCCGGCGGCTCGTGCTCGCCCTGCAGGGGAAGAGCGACGCGCGCCCACAGGCGCGAGCCCTCGGCGCCGCGATCGCGGCGCCCATCGCGTCGGCACTCGGCGCCGGCGTCTCGCGCCTCGTCATCGTCCCCGGCGCACCGTTCAACACGCTCCCGTTCGACGTGCTGGAGCTCCCCGACGGTCGTCGGATGATCGAGCGCTTCGAGATCTCGTATGCGCCGAGCGCGTCGGTCTACGCCGCGCTCCGGCGACGGTCACTAGGGGCGGATGCCGACACACCAGTGCGGACGGCCGCGGGAGCACGTGGTGTGTTGGCGTTCGGTGCACCGGAGCGTCCACGCCAGACCGGCGTGGCGCGGTGGGACACGCTGCCGCCGCTTCCGGAGGCAGCAGCCGAGGCGCGGGACGTCGCGCGAACGGCTGCCCGATCGCTCGTTAGGCTCGGGCGCGACGCGAGCGAAACGGCACTCAAGCGGGCACCGCTTGGCGACGTCTCGGTTCTGCATTTCGCGTCGCACGCCGTCGTCGACCCGGCGGGTTTGCGTGGGACCGCGCTTCTGCTGGCCCCCGGCGGCGGCGAGGACGGCGTCGTACGTCCGGAGGAGTTGAGCGCGCTGTCGCTGGATGCGGACCTCGTGGTGCTTTCCGCGTGCGCGACGGCAGTGAGCGGCGGGCACGCGGGCGACGAAGGATTGCGCGGCCTGGTCGCGCCATTGATCGAGGCGGGTGCTCGCGGCGTCGCCGCCACGCTGTGGGCGGTCGACGACCACGCGCAACGCGTGCTCGTGCGACGGTTCTACCAGCGGCTGGCTCGCGGCGAATCGACCGCGGCAGCGCTTCGCGGCGCGAAGCTGGATACGCTGCGAGACGGCGGCGCAGCGAGAGACTGGGCGGCCCTCGTGCTCTGGGGGGACCCACTCACTCGCCCCCTGGCAACAGGGCAACTCAGTCAGAACGCCCCGACAACGCCTGCACGTCCGCGCTGACCGCTGCGTCAGCGCCACAGTCGCACCCCAGCATGCTCTTCCGCTGGCGACCACTGCGTGTGCGGTTGCAATATCCGTTTCGTGGCCGCCCACAGTTTCCCATTCCGCCGGTCCATCAGATGTCGGCCGTGATGCAGTCCGACACCGTGTCACGTGCGCTCGAGTCGATTATGACTCGATACTCCGGCGTGCTCCGCACCGTCGGGGCCCGCTATCGCCTGCCCAGTGCCGACCTCGACGAGCTCACACAGGAGGTGCGGGTGCGACTCTGGGGCGCCCTGAGCACCAATGAGAGGATCGACGCCGTCAGTCCGTCCTATCTGTACAGGGCGGCGACCACGGCAGCCATCGACATTGTCCGTCGGCGGAGATCGTCCCGAGGCGACTCGCTCGACATGGTGGACGACGCAGAATTGAGTGCGCGTCGGGCCCCGCCAACGCCGGAACGGGATGCGTCGCTGAAGGAGCTTGGCGAGCGGGTGGAACAGGCGCTGCAGTCGATCGTGGCGTCGCGGAGGCCGGTGGTCCGGATGTACCTCGCGGGCTACGGCACTGCGGAGATCGGAGAGTTGATGGGCTGGACGGAAGCGAAGGCTCGAAATCTCGTGTACCGCGGGCTGGCGGATCTTCGCCTGCGACTACGGGCCATGGGCATCGACGGCGGGGGAGACAGCTAATGCACTCGGACGACGCACGACTTCGCCTCGCGTACGGCGCCGCTCTCGAAAGCCGCACGGATGAATCCCGGCACTCGCATCCGGACCCCGAAGCGCTCGTCGCGCTCGCCGAACGGTCGGGCAGTGAGGCCTCCCGGCTGGAGGTGCTCGATCACGTCATGTCCTGCAGCGCGTGCCGCCACGAGCTCGATCTCGTTCGGGCGAGCCTGTCGGCCGCGGGAATGCCGAGTCGGCGCACCTGGTTCCGGTCGCCGTCCATCGGGCTGATGGCGCTCGCGGCGAGTCTGCTGATCGTCGCCGGTGTGAAGCTCTTCTTCACGTCGGGCGATCTCGAGACCGGGCGGCTGCGTGGTGGATCCGCCGTGTCGACCTATCCCGTCCGCTGGTTGCCCACCGGCGCCGCCGGCCTCGCGTGGCGACCCACGGCCGATGCCGCCAGCTACCGCCTCGAGGTGATCGACGAGGCGGGTGCCGCGCTGGTCGACTCCACGATGCGCGATACGTCGTTCGTCCTCGCCGACTCACTCGCGAGGAGTCAGCGCGGGCTCTCGTGGACCGTGACGGCTACGCTGGGCGACGGCTCGAGCGTTTCATCCCTTCCCAGTCGTCTCGTACCTCCCGCGAGGTAGAGCCGTCGTTAGCCTGTCGCCGTGGCGTAGATCGGTGGCGGGCCGCGGTTGCCCGGCGATGAGAGACACGTAGATTGGCCCGCGTGTGAACTCGCCACGCGGCCCGAACCGTGCCGAGTGTCATCCTCGCCGAGATCAGGAGGCAGCTTGCGCGATGGCAAGCTCCGAGGGCCGAGATCCATCGTCGCGCTGGTCGCCGCCATGGCGGTCGCGGCGTGCACCAGCGATGACGGCACCGAGCCAATGCCTGCGATCGCGATCGCGTTGTCGACCGCCGCGGTCAGCGTTGCGCAGGGCGGGACGAACACGGTCAACCTCTCGCTTTCGCGCGCGGGTGGCTTCGCGGGTGACGTCTCGATCGCGGTGGAAGGCGTTTGGTCGGGGATCCTGACCGTCGTCGGTCCGCCATCGCTCGATCCCTCGGTGTCATCGGCGCTCATTACGATCCGCGTGGGGAGCATTGCGCCCGGGGTCGACAGTGTGACCGTACGGGCGACGGGCACTGGTGTCACGCCGGCAACGGCGCCTCTCGTGATTACCGTGGTCGCGGCAGCCAGGTAGAGCGCCTTTCGTGCTTCTCCGACCCGCCTCGGCGCCGGGCGGGCAGCAAACTTGCGCACGCGTCCGACTGCCATGACCTCTCGGAGGCCAAAGTGCGTGTCCGCTTGCTCGAAGTAACAAGACTCATGTCCGCGCTCGTCGCGGCAGTAGCAGTTGCGGCGTGTGGTAAGGATGACAATGGAACCCAGCCGACGACGACGCAGACGTACACGCTTGCCGTCGCCAACGGGACGGTAACCGCAACGCAGGGCGGAACGGCGACACAGACCGTCAACATCTCGAGAACCGGCGGCTTCGCCGGAGCTGTCGCACTCACCGCCACAGGCCTCCCTACCGGCGTAACAGCCGCATTCGATCCGCAAAGCGCCACCGGCAACTCGTCA
Organism: Gemmatimonadota bacterium; assembly: GCA_046725585.1. Lineage (GTDB taxonomy): Bacteria > Gemmatimonadota > Gemmatimonadetes > Gemmatimonadales > Gemmatimonadaceae > JAJKIV01. Next base: position 8,519 of record JBKOYV010000093.1, read on the forward strand.
ACCCTGACACTCACCGCCGCCGCCAGCGCGGCACCGGGCAACGCAACGGTCACGGTGAAAGGGACAGCAACGGGACAGGCCGACAAGACCGCCACGTTCCAGCTGACGGTCAACGCCGCACCGGTTGGCGGGTTTACGCTCGCCGCGAACCCGACGACGCTCACCATTCAGCAGGGGACGGCCGGCACGTCGACGGTGAACATCACGCGGACGAACGCCTTTGCTGGCGCGGTCACGCTCACGGCGACCGGTCTGCCTAACGGCGTGACGGCGGCGTTCAATCCCGCGGCGCCGACGACCAACTCTTCCACCTTGACGCTGACGGCTTCGGCGACTGCGGCGACCGGTTCGGCCACCGTGACGATCCACGGGAACGCGACAGGGCTGACCGAGCAGACGACCACGCTCGCCTTGACCGTGAACGCCGCTTCGGCAGGTGGCTTCACGCTGGGGATGAACCCGGCGGCGCTGACGGTCATCCAGGGTCTCTCCGCCACCTCCACCGTGAACATCACGAGAACCGGTGGATTTGCGGGCTCGGTCAACCTCACGGCGAGCGGCCTGCCTAACGGCGTGACGGCGGCGTTCGACCCGACTCCCGCCACGGGAGCGACATCCACCCTCACGCTCACGGCGTCAGCGACGGCTGCGATCGGTACCGCAACGGTCACGATCAAGGGCACGTCGCAAGGTCAGACCGATCAGACCACAACGCTTGCGCTCACCGTCAACATCGTCGGCGGCTTCTCGCTAGAAGTCGATCCGAAGACGCTCACGGTTCAGCCGGGAACGAATGGCACGGCGACGGTGACCATCACGCGAACGGGCGGGTTCACTGGCGCAGTCACGCTGACCGCGATCGGCCTGCCTAACGGGGTGACGGCCACGTTCGACCCGGCCGCACCAACCACGGACCAGTCTACGTTGACGCTCACCGCCTCGGCGACGGCCGCACCGGGTTCGACGACCGTGACGATTCAGGGGAACGGGACGGGTCTCGGCGAACACACGACGACGATCACGCTGACCGTGAGCAGTCCGGCAGGGAGCAGCGGGACTGCTGGTTCGAGTACGGGAAGGTCCTCGACCGGGAGTTCACCCTGATCACGCGTAGCGCATATCCGGACCGACGGGCGGCCGCATGTTGGCCGACGGCTGGCTCGAACGAGCGACGGGCGCGGCTCCTCGGAGCCGCGCCCGTTTGCTTTCTTCCGAGCTGAGGCGTAATAACGGACCGGGCAGCAAACTTGCGCACGCGTCCGACTGCCATGACCTCTCGAGCTCGCATTCTGATCGCCGCTCTGCGCGCGTTCGTGCTCATGTTTGGCGCAGCGGCTCTCTGGTTCGCGCGCGATGGCATGAATCCGGACGGCGTAGCGTATCTCGACGCGAGCGATGTCTACCTGTCTGGCGGATGGCCCGCGGCCGGCACCGGATACTGGAGCCCGCTCTATCCGACGCTGCTCGCTGTCGCGCGCCTCGTGGCTGGGAGAAGCGCGGCACGAGAGCTCGCGATCGCCCAGGGGGTCAACCTCATTGTCTTCCTCTGCGCGTTCGCGGCCCTCGAGTATCTCGTTCGGGAGGTCCGCTGGGCGACACGGGCACGCCATCCGGGGTCGCCGCCTAACGATACAACGTGGCGGACCCTGGTCTACGCGCTGTTCGGCGTCGTCACCATCGGCTGGATCCGTCTCTGGATGCTGACACCGGACGTGGCCGTCGTGGCGATTGTGCTCGCTACGGCCGGCGTGTGCATCCGGCTCGCGATCGGACGCGGCCGTTGGCCGAGCGTCGTGATGCTCGGGGTCCTCCTCGGGATCGGGTATCTGACCAAGGCGGCGCTCCTCCCGTTTGGCGGTTTCGTGCTCGGGACACTCGCGGCTCGCCTGCGACGTCGGCGTGACGGGCTGGCACAGGTCGCAGTAGCCACAGTGGTCTTTCTCGGCGTCGGTTCGCCGCAGGTTGTGTACGCATCGCGCCTCAAGGGGTCGGCGACGTTCGGCGACGTCGGGCGACTCAACTACCTCTGGTTCGTGGCGAACGTGCCTGGCCCGGTGACGTCGGCATTCCCGTTGCCGGCGCGACTTCCATCGCCCTCAGCGAGCGGCCAGACGCTCACTCGGCTCGACCCGGTGCGTGATGCCCACCCGGCCATCTACGACATCGATGCGCCGATTCCGGGCACGCTGCCCATCTGGTACGACGCGGGCCACTGGTACCGCGGCGTGACCGCGCCGATCCTCCCAGTGGCGATCGCCCGGGCAATCGTTAGGCACGCCCGCGTGTGTCTCGAGCTCTTCGGGTTCCTGCTCGTTGGCGGTGCCGCGGCGGCGTTAGCCGGACCTGTCTCGTGGCGGGACGTCCTGGCAATGCGCCCATCGCCGATGCTCGTCGTTCCCGCAGTCGCGGTCATCGCGATGTACGCGCTCGTGCTCGTACAGTCGCGGTACGTGGCACCCTTTTCACTCCTCCTGTTCGCCGGGCTCGTCCCGCCGTGGGCGACCGACGCCCTGTCGCGGCGGCTGCGCACCGGTCTCGCGGTGGGTGCGGTTGCTGCACTCCCGGGCGTCGCATATCAGGTGCGCGTCGATTCGAGCTACTGGCACGGCTCGGCCCGAACCCGGGCGAACGTCGTCGCGGCGCTCGCCGCACGCGGGGTCGGCCCGGGATCGCGGATCGGCTTCATTGGCGAGGCGTACGACGCGCTGTGGGCACGCACTGCGCGGCTCCGGTTCGTCTCGCTCGTGCCACTCGCCGAGGCGCAGCGCTTCTGGGAGCTCGACGCCGCCGGCCGCGCCGCGGTGTTGTTGCACATGCAGCGGCAGGGCGCCCAGGCCATCGTGGCCGACTCGCCGGTGGCCGGCGTGAACATCGATGGCTGGGAGCGACTGCCCTCGGCCGGCGTGCCGAGGTCGGAGCTCATCGTCTACACGGGACCTCGCTAGCTTTCCGGCGAATGTCCATCGACCAACTCGTCGCCCTCGCCATCGCGAAGCGCTGGGAAGTGCTGGCGGTCGTGACCGGCATCATCAGCGTCTACCTGAGCACGCGCGAGAACATCTGGAGCTGGCCCACGGCGCTGGTGAACGTCGCGCTCTACTTCGTCGTGTTCTATGAGACGAAGCTGTACGCGGACATGGGGCTCCAGGCGGTATACTTCGCGCTGTCGCTGTACGGGTGGTACGAGTGGCTGTACGGAGGCGAGAACCGCACGGAGCTCCGCGTCTCTCGAACCTCTCCGGCGTTAGGCGTCAGGTTGGCGATGATCGGCATCGCCTGCGCGGCGCTCCTCGGGACCACGCTCGCCCGGTTCACCGACGCGGCGTTGCCCTACATCGATTCCGCGACGGTGAGCACCAGTCTCGTCGCGCAATGGATGATGACGCGGAAGATCCTCGAGAACTGGGCCGTGTGGGCAGCCGTCGATGTCGTCTACATCGGCATGTTCGTCTTCAAGCGACTGTATCTGACGGCCGGGCTGTACACGGTGTTCCTGGTCCTCGCCGTCATGGGCTACATACAGTGGAAGCGATCGCTGGCCGAGCGCAGACTGGCCTGATCATCGGCGAGGCCTGCCTCCACATGAAACGCGTCGTCGTGACCGGCTCGGAGTCCACCGGGAAGACCACGCTGGCCGCGGACCTCGCACGTCATTTCGGAACCGTTTGGGTTTCGGAGTACGCGCGCGAGTATCTCGACGAGAAAGTCGCGACGACCGGTCTGCCGCTGGATGAGGGAGACGTCGAGCCGATCGCGCGGGGCCAGATCGCGGCGGAAGACCGCGGCGCCGCTCTGGCGGAGGGCCTGCTCGTTCTCGACACGGATCTCGTGAGCACGACCGTGTACGCTCGGCATTACTACGGAGCATGCCCGGCCTGGATCGAGCAGGCGGCACGCGACCGCCGCGCCGACCTCTATCTGCTCTGCGACATCGACGTCTCGTGGGTGGCCGACCCGCAGCGCGACCGGCCACACATGCGCGAGCACATGCACGCGCTGTTCGTCGGCGCGCTCGAGGCGTTAGGCGCGCCGTACGTGACGATTCGCGGCTCGTGGGACGATCGGCGCGCCGCAGCGATCGCGGCAGTTAGCATGGTAGTAGAGACGAGCGTGGCTCGTGACGCGGGACACTGACGCGGACGGCCTCTGTTTCCAGTTCCCCGCTCGTCCCGAGCGAAGCGAGGGATCGCCCCGTCTCCCGTCTCCCAGCAGTCTAGTCCAGCTCCATCTGGCGGACGCCGAACCGCGACCACTGCGTCTGGACGTTCGAGCGGATCATCGACTGCACGGCGTCGGGATCCCGAATCGCGTGAAGGCTGACCCGTGGTGTGCTCGCATCGGCGCTCAGGACCTGCACGTCACCGAGTCCCAACATGCGCGCCCAGAACGGCCGCAGGATGACCGAGTCCCGTACGCGGCGAAGCTCGAGGTCTTCCGTCCTCGTCGACAGCACACCGGTCGTGACCCGCAGGCGTTCCGTCGTCAGGACGTATTTCGTCGTGCTCACCTTGAGGTAAGCCACGAGCGCGCCGATGCCGCACAGTCCCCAGATCGCCACAATGATCCAGGGGTACACCGAGCGCGCATTGATGTCGGTCGTCGCGCTCGGCGCCGTTCCGGCGCGGAGGAACAGCAATCCCACCGTGGATACGATCGCTCCAATCGCCAGCAGCAGGTAGACGGGCAGGTTGACCGTCTGCGACGGCGATCCGCGCCAGACGGTTCGCTCTCCGGTTTGTTGCGTCGGCGATTGCTCGGACACGCGCTCTCTCGTAGCGGGGCAAGGTCGGTGGTCGCGCCAATGGTATCGACGCACCTCACCCGCGACAAGTCAGCGAGGAGTAGGCGGAGCAAAGGTCACCCCGAGAGCGTGTCATCCTAACCCTGGTTGTCATCCCGAGCGAAGCGCCTGCCCTGAGGAGCGCCAGCGACGAACGGCCTGCCCTGAGGAGCGCCAGCGACGAAGGGAGGGATCCTCTGGGTCCCGATAGAGCCCTCTATCAGGAGGATGAAGATCCCTCGCCTGACGGCTCGGGATGACAACTACCGGTCGGCTCGGGATGACAACCGCCTGGCGGCTCGGGATGACAACAAGGCTCGGGATGACAGGGGTCAGCGATGCCGGTGATAGCGATCCTTCCGCGGGATGTCGACCTTGCCCTTCACGCCGTCGTAGTCGATCGATCCGCTGCCGTCGTGCTCGACGACGAAATCGCCACCCACGCGCGACACGTCGATGCTGCCGGAGCTATCGCGGCCTACGTGAACCGATCCCGTGACATCGTATACCTCGATCTCACCAGAGCTGTCCTCGTCGACGTCCACCGAGCCCTTCACGCCGCGGATGTCGATCCCGCCGGACGAATCGCTGATCCACACGTCACCGCCCGCGTCCCGCACGCGAATGTTGCCGGAGTTGTCGTCTATTCGAATCTTCGCTGCGACGCTCTCGATGGTCATGTCGCCGGACGTGTCGTCCACGTCCAGCGCGAGCGCCGCGGGTGTCTCGATCACGAGGTCCAGCAGCGCCTGATCGTTCCAGTCGCAGCAGTCGCGATGGTCGGGAAGGATCGCACGAACGTGAATCTCACTCCCCTGCCGCACCGCCTCGAGCTTGATGTCGGCGAGCAGGCCCCGGCTCGACGCGCGCGCCGTCCCCCGCACTCGCACTTCCGTGAGGTCGGTGCGGCCGGTGACCCGAAGCTGCCCGGCGCGAGCGTCCACCTTGAGCAGCGTCGCGCCCGACGCGGGCACGGTTGCGTTGCGCGGTTCGTCGTAATTCTGCGCGAAACCCGCGGCAGGAACCGCGACGGCGAGCGTGAGTGCGGCGAGGTGGAATCTCATACGCGTATCCTGAAGGGTCCTGTGTTCGCGTGCGCGACCATATGCAGTGAGACAATCGGACCGAGGCGGAGGTTTAGACCCTCGAACGGCGCGAAATCCCCAACGGCGCTTTCGCGCTTTTCGGGCCTACTGCCTCAGCCTGAACGCCACGATCGCGTCTGACCACCCCCACAGCTCTCCGTCCCCGCCCGCGGCGACCACGACGTACTGCCGCCCATCGCGTGGCCCGCGGAACGTCATCGGCGTTGCCTTCGCGCCGGCGGGTAGCGTCCCCTTCCAGAGCTCCCGGCCGGTCTCGATGTCGAACGCGTGGAGCGCGCGATCGAGGGCGGCGCCGATGAAGACGACCCCACCGGCAGTACTGATCGCCCCGCCGAGGTTCACCGATCCCAGCGCCGCGGCCTGCGCGGAATCAACACCCGCCGGCAGCAGCGGACCTAACGACCCGAGCGGCACATCCCACTTCTTCGTGCCGGTGTTGAGGTCGATCGCGACGAGCGATCCGAACGGTGGCGGCGAGCATGGAGCGCCACCCGGTCCGAACATGAACTGGCGTCGCATGACGTACGGCGTACCGCGCATGTCCGTGTACTGCGCGCCGGGGCCTCGCGTTTCCGCCGCGTCGGTGACGGCGCGTCGGTCGTACGACGCGCGCGGAATGAGCTTCACCTCGATCGGGATGCGGTTCACCGGCGCCACCACGATCTGTCGCACGGGATCGTACGTCACACCGCCCCAGTGCGCCCCGCCAATGCTCGACGGATACACGAGCGTTCCCCGCTCGCTCGGCGGCGTGAAGGGCCCCTCGTTCCGGAGTCCCTCGATCCGGGCCCGGCACGCGGCGCGGTCGCTGTCGTTCGCCCCGAAGGCGTCGGCAGGCGTTAGGCGCTGCGGGCTGAGCGGTGGCAGGACGGTATTGAACGGCTGTGACGGGCTCGCCCGCTCGCCGGCCACGTCGCTCGCCGGGACGGGACGCTCCTCGACCGGAAACACGGGAACCCCCGTATCCCGGTTGAGAACGAACAGCTGGCCCGTCTTCGTCGCCTGCAGCACGACCGGGATGTCCCTGCCATCCTTGCGCACCGTCACGAGCGCGGGCGGCGACGCAATGTCGTAATCCCAGAGGTCGTGATGAACGACCTGGAAGTGCCACACCACTCGCCCGGTCGACGCGCGGAGAGCGACGACCGAGTTCGCATATCGGTTGTCGCCAAGTCGCTCGCCTCCGAAGTAGTCGGGGCTCGCGCTGCCGGTGGGCACGAACACGAGGCCTCGTGCCGAGTCGGCAGCGATGACACTCCACGCGTTGGCTGCGCCGGTGGCGTGTGCCCGCGGGCCGACCCACGTGCGCCAGGCAGCGTCGGCCGAGTCCTGAGGAACCGGGTCCCATGTCCAGCGAAGTATGCCCGTGCGTGCATCGAAGGCCCGGACCTCGCCGCTCGCCGCATCCGTGCGGCTGTTGTCGGCGACGGCGCTGCCCACGACGATGAGGTCATTGATGATCGCGGGCGGCGATGTCACCTCGTACTCCGACGATTCCTCCGGCTTGTTGCGCAGCGACGTGCGGAGGTCGACCGTGCCGCCGGTTCCAAACGCCGAACATGGCGTTCCGCGTTCCGCGTCGAGGGCGATGAGACGACCGTCGATCGTCGCCACGATCACGCGCCTAACGCACGGGCTGCCGCGCTGCGCCGGCCTGCGCGAGTCGACCCAGTACGACACCCCGCGGCTCGTGAAGTCCCCGAAGGTGATGTCGCGATCGACTTTGGGGTCGAACTTCCAGAGCTCACGCCCCGTCTCCGGATCGAGCGCCATGACGCGCCCGAGTGGCGTGCCGATGAACATCCGCCCGTCCACAACGAGGGGCGTTACCTCCAGGGAGCGCTGACGCCGACGGCCGGCGAACTCCGGCGCAGTCTCGCCGGTGTGATACGTCCACGCCGGCTCGAGCCGCGAGACGTTTTCGCGCGTGATCTCCGTGAGCGGCGACCAGCGGCTCCCGAGCGCATCACGCCCGTACGCACGCCACTCGCCGGCCACCGAGGATTGAGCGCGACCGCCCTGGCCGGTTGCGGGGGCGGCCGCTGCAGCCACCACGACAGTCGCGCCCACAGCGCGCGTGATCCCGCGCAACCCAATCGACCTGTTTTGCATGTAAGTACCCCGAGAATCGAAGTCCGGACACCGGACCAATCTCGGTCAGGGCTGCCCGGGCTCCAACAACTTCGGGACTTCCGGGACCGGCGCGGTACGAGCGGGCCACGGCTGCGTCGTACGTTATCGCTCTTCGTTCAGCTTTCCCGCATGGCCTCCATGGGCGACACATTCGCCGCTCGGTGCGCCGGCAAGAGCGACGCAATGAGCGCGACGATGAGGAAGACGCCCGTCGCCGCGGCGAGCGTGCGAGGGTCGGCGCCACTCACGTCGAACAGCACCGCCTCGAGCCGTCGCCTGACGACGAACGACACGACCAGCCCGATGAGCGCGCCAGGAATCGCATAGAACATCCCTCGACCGATCACCATCGCGATGACGCCGCCACGACTCGCGCCGAGCGCCACCCGCACGCCGATCTCGCGACGCCGCGCGGCGACCAGATACGACAGCATCCCGAAGATCCCGACCGCCGCGAGCGACAGCGCCACCGTGGCGAAGCCGCCGAGCAGCGTCGCCCAGTGTCGCTGTGGTGCGACCGACGAGTAGATGCGATCCTCGAGCGGTCCGGCATCATCGAGCGCCAGCCCCGGATCGAGACCGCGGAGCACGTCTCGCACGCGGTCGACCGCGTTGGCGCCGGACGATACGGTTCGAACGAACACGTAGTAGTTCGCGGACACGTTCTGCGCCGCCGGGACGTACATCGCCTCGCCATTGCCGCCGAGCCCCTGATACTTCACGTCGCCTACGACGCCGACAATGGTAAACGGTGGGCAGGTGGTGCAGCCGCCTCCCTGGAGTTGGCGTCCGACCACAGGGCGATCGGCGGAATAGTGCCGCACCCACGAGCGGCTCACGACCATCACCGGTGGCCCGGTGCCGCTATCCGCGTCGGTGAAGATGCGCCCATCGAGCACCGGCACGCCGACCGCCGCGAAGAACGTCGGATTGACGGACATGTACGGCGCGGTCGGCTGCGCATCGCCCGGCGGAACAGGCCGGTCCACGAGATCGAAGTTGTTGATGTCGGCGGGCTCGTCGGGTGGCATCGACTCGTTGACGCCGGCCGCCATGACGCCGGCCTGCTCCACCAGACGGGCAAGTGCCCGCCGCCAGAAGACCTCGGCCTCGTTAGGCGAGCCGTACCGCGCCAGCGGCAACGACACGCGAACGTAGGCAACGTTCCGCGGGTCGAACCCGACATCGACGCGCTGGAGCCGGACGAAGCTGTTGATCAAGAGCGCTGCGGTCGCCAGCAGCGGAAGCGCCAGCGCGAACTGCGCCGTCACGAGAGCCCCGCGCAGCACCTGCGTCGATCGTCCCGCGCCGATCTCGCGGTCGCCGCTGCGAATGGCAGTCGAGAAGTCGCGCCGAAAGAGCGCGAGCGCGGGATACAGCCCGACGATGACGCCGGAAATGAGCGCCAGCGCCGCCGCAAACGCGAGCGCTCGCGCGTCGATGCCCGCCTCACTCAAACGAGGCACCGGAGGTCCGACCGCGACGAGGCCCCGGAGCAGCACGGGCACCAGGAGCGCTCCGGCGGTCGCGCCTAACGCCGAGAGCACGAGGCTCTCGGTCACGAGCATCCGCGCCACGCGCGCCGAGGACGCGCCGAGGACCGTGCGGAGCACCGCCTCGCGGGAACGGCCGGCGACGCGTACGAGCGTCAGGCTCGCGACGTTCGCGACCGCGATGAGCAGCACGAGCACCACCGCCGCCGCGAACAGTCCGAGCGTCTGGCCGGCCTTCCCGAGCATGGTCTCGCGCAGCGAGTACGGCGTCATGCGCGCGGTACGGTCCTGGAAGCTCGAGGCCCACTGCGGGAAGACGCGCTCGCTGATCGCGGCCAGATCCCTGGCCGCCGATTCCATCGTTGCGCCGTCCTTGAGCCGCGCGATGACTCGCATGTTGAACGGGCCTCGGCGCTCGGGCGGCGGAACCCTGAGGGCTGTCCACAGCTCGGCGCGAAAGCCTGCGAGGTCGCGCACGCTCTGGTCCATAACGCCCACGATCGAGTACGCCACGCCGTCGATCGTCACGGTTTTGCCGACGGCGCTCGACCCGTCGCCGCCAAACTCGCGCACCGCGAAGGAGTGAGTCGCAACCGCCACGAACGCGTTCGACTCGATGTCGCTCGCGATGAGCAGCCGCCCATGGCCCGCCCGTAGCCCCAAGGCCGAGAAGAATCCGGCGTCCGCCGCGGCGATGATCGAGCGCCTGACGCGTCCGTCTATCGCGAGCGTGGCCTCTCGGCCGCGTTGCGCGCCTACCGCGGTGAAGCTCCGCTGCTGGGCGGCCAACGCGAGATAGTCGACCGCCGAAAGCCCGAACCGATTCGTCGGCGAGTTCTGCTGGTAGATGCGAACGAGGCGATCGTCATCGGGATAGGGGAGTCGAGAGACGAGCACGGCGTCGACCGCGCTGAAGATCGCCGTGCTGGCGCCGATGCCGAGCGCGAGCACGAGCGCCGCCGTGAGCGTGAATCCCGGACTTCGCCTGAGCGCGCGCACCGCGTATCGAACGTCGTGCGCAATCTCCTCCGCCCACCGAACCCCACGGGCGTCCCGGTGCTCCTCGGCGAACCGGTCCACGCCGCCGAACGCGATCGCGGCGCGCCGGCGTGCCTCGTCCGCGGGTATTCCAAGCACGCGCGCGAGGTCGGTCGCTTCCATCTCAATGTGCAGGCGCATCTCGTGGTCGACATCGCGGTCGAGCGAGTCGCCGTGGATGAGCGCGCGAAGCCTCCTCGCGAGGCGGCGAGTCCAGTTCGGCATGGTGCCCCGAGGTTGATACCTCAAGCTTCGACAACATGACTGGGAAAAGAGTTGGCTGTCAAGTTGCTGACACGTCGCGCCGCCTTAGGTGGGCATGATCCGCGCGGCCTACCCGGTCTCGAGGACGCCGCGCGTGCGATCCTCGATCCAGCGCGAGATCCCGTAGCCGTGCATGGGCCCCCAGGAAAGCGTCTCCACCAGGGCAAAGCACGAGCCGTCTGCCCTGGTTAGGTATCCCCGAAGTCTCCCGCCGTCTGCGCGCGGTACCGCCGGCTCCACATGAGCGTCGTGCCATCACCCATGACGACGCGGTAGTCACCGTGGAACCAGGGCTGGAGCTCCTTCACCGCGTCGAGCCGCACGATCTCCGAGCGGTTGATCCGCAGGAACTTCTCCGGGTCCAGTCGCTCGGCCAGCGACGTTAGGCTCCCGCGCAGGGTGAAGGCCGTACCGCCACTGTGGAGCCGAACGTAGTTGCGGTCCGCTTCCACACGGTCGATCCGCTCGACCGGAAGGAGGAGCGCGCGATGCGCCTGATGGACGAGGATTCGCTGCAGGTAACGCGGCCTTCCCGCCGCAACGGAGCTGAGCAGCGCCTCGAGCTTGCCCCGCAGCTCTGCGCTGTCCTCGCCGGACGCGCGCGCAACTTCCGCTCGCGCGCGGTCCAACACCGCGGCGAATCGCTCGGGCGTGAACGGCTTCAGCAGATAGTCCAGCGCTCTCACCTCGAACGCCTTGAGGGCGTACTCGTCGAATGCCGTGACGAACACGACGTAGGGCATCGACGCCGCGCCGATCGCGTCGATCACGCCGAAGCCATCGAGCTCCGGCATCTGGACATCAAGAAATACGAGGTCGGGCTGGAGCTCGCCAATGCGCTCGACGGCCTCGACGCCGTTCTCCGCCTCACCGACGATCTCAATGTCGGGGTACTCATCGACATACCGGCGCATCTTCGCGCGCGCTGGCGCTTCGTCGTCGACGATGAGTATGCGCACGGGCCGCCGAGCGACCTAACGAGACGCCACAGCCGCGACCGTGGCGGCGGCAGCCTGGCCCACGACGGGAGATTCCGGCGGCGTGACCGCCGCCGTCGTCGCACGCCGGTGCGGCAGCGCGATGTCGACGGCGAACCCCCGTCCGCGATTACCGGCCTCGAACCGATGGCCACTGCCGTACAGCAGGCGGAGCCTGTCCCGTGTCGCCGACAGTCCGATTCCCGTCGCGAAGACGTCGGTACCGGGCGACGCGCCGGGCCCGTCGTCCTGCACGGTCAGGTGGAGAGACGCACCCACGCGCTCCACCCGGATCTCTATGGTCCCACCGCTCGCGTGCGACGCGTTGCCGTGACGGATCGCATTCTCGACGAGAGGCTGCAGCAAGAGCGACGGAACGAGCGCGTCCGAAACGTCCGGCATCGCCACGACGTTCACACGAAGCCGGCTGCCGAACCTCGCCGTCATGAGGCCCAGGTAGCAACCCAACACCTCGAGCTCCTCCCGCAACGGCACCTCCTGCGCGTGTGACGTGCGGAGCGACAGGCGCAACAGCTGCGACAGCTGGCCGATCATGCGGTCCGCGCTCCGCGGATCATCGTACATGGTCGACGAGATGGTGTTCAGCGCGTTGAACAGGAAATGGGGTTGCAGCTGCAGACGCAGGTTCCGCAGCTCGGCCTGCGCGAGGCCTCGCTCGAGCTGCGCCGTTCGCACCTCGCGCTGGCGAGTCACGCGGTAGTATCGGTACAGCGTGATGATGGCGACGAACGACGCATAGCTGATCGCGTCCTCGCCGAACTCCATCACGTACCGCGCTGGCATGTAGCCATAGTCGTACGCCCCCATGCCGAGCAGCCGAAAGATCACCGTGCGGCTCACGAACATGAGCGTCGTGTGCGCGATCGAGTACGCCACGAGCGCGGCGACGTGCGCCGGCACTCGCATGCGCCACCCCGGGCGATCGAGCGGATACCGCCACACGAACGCGACCACGGCGACGAACAACACCGCGGCCGTGTACGCCCCAGTCGACTCCTCGACCGCACGGTGTACGAGCGTCCCGGTCTCCCGGCGCGCCACGTCGTCGAAGTACATATAGGTGAAGCGAAGCGCGCCCGTCACGGTGAACATCGAGAGCGCGACCGTCCACACGAGGCGGCGAGTAGGCGGCTCGAGATGATCGATGCCGGGCACGGCGTCGACTTCGCGCGCGGGCGCGATGAACGTCATGCTCCGAGCTTAGAGCCGGCTTCCGGTACCCGCAACACGCTCGGTCCGAGCGGGACCATTGCGGGACGACCGGGCCGGCGCCCGTCAGTCAGCGCGAAGCACGCTGACCGGATCGACCCGTGATGCGCGGCGTGCCGGTAGCGCCGCCGCCAGCACCGCTACCACCGTCACCACGACCGGGACCACGATGAACGTGAGCGGGTCGGTGGCGCTCACCCCGTACACGAGTCCTCGGAGAACTCGAACGCCCGTGACGGCAGCGCCCACACCTACCACGATACCAACCGCCACCGTACGAAGCGAATCGCCGATGACGAGCAGCCTCACGTCACGGCCGCGAGCTCCAAGCGCCATGCGAACGCCGAGCTCGCGGGTTCGCCGCGCCGTCGCGAACGACACTACGCCGAAGATCCCGACCGCACCCAGCAGGAGCGCGAGCGCGGCGAAGCTCCCGACGAGCGTCACCTGAAACCGGGGCTGCCGCAACGCGATCGCCGCCAGCTCGCCCACGGTCGCCACCTGTACGGCCCGTGCTTCGGGATCCACGTCGGCGAGCGCGGATCGCAAGGACGCCGTGAGCGCACGGGGATCACCCACCGCGCGTACCACGAGGTGATTGAGCTTCCACGGACTCTGCGTGTACGGCACGTAGACATCGAGTGATTCCACGCGCGGGTCGCGATAGCGCGCCGCACCGACGACGCCGATGACCTCGATCCAGGGTGCCGGCGAGCCGGGCGGTCCCCACTTGAGCCGCTTGCCGATCGGGGACTCGTTAGGCCAGAATCGCTGGGCCGTCGCGGCGCTGACGACGACCACCGGGGGCGCGGTCTCATCGTCGCTCGCCGAAACGGCCCTCCCCTGCAGGACCGGAATGCCGGCGGCCTGGAAGTAGCCTGGAGTCACCGCCTCATAATTCACGAGCGGCTGTCTCCGCTGCGTCTCGGCATCCATGCCCTCGAGCGAGAGCGGATAGTCGAACCCATCGGGCCCCGCGAGCGGCCGAAGCAGCACGGCACCCGCGGCCCGCACGCCCGGCAACTCCGCCACGCGCGCTACCGCATCCCGAAGGAAGATGCGCGCCTTCGCCGGGTCGGCGTATTTCGCCTCGGGGAGATACAGCTCCGTCGTGAGCGTGTGGACGCGATCGAAGCCGAGCGGCACGGAGGTGAGCCGTACGAAGCTTCGCAGCAACACGCCGCCGGCGATCGCCAACACGACGGCCAGCGCGACCTCCGTCGCAATGAGCGCTCGTTGCGTTCGCCGCGTTGTCCTGCTGCCCGTCGTACGACTCGTTGCCGCGCGCAGCACCGCACCCGGCTCGAGGCGCGTTCCGCCGATCGCCGGCAGCACGCCGAACAACAACGTCGTCGCGACCATCAGCGCGGCCGTGAACACCGCGATGCGAACGTTGATTTCCACAGCGGCAGCGCGATACAGATCGGGCGGAATCATTGCCGCGATCACGCCTCGCCCCGCCACGCACGCGATGAGCCCGACGACGGCTCCGACGCCACCGAGCACCGCCGCCTCGACCGCCAGCTGACGTACGAGGCGGCCTCGGCTCGCACCTAACGCGGTGCGCAGCGCCAGCTCACCGCTGCGTGTCATCGCCCGCACCAGAAGCAGGTTCGCCACGTTCGCGCAGGCGACGAGCAGCACGAGGGCGGCCGCCGCGAGGAGCACGAGCATGCCGCGACGCGCGTCGCCCAGGAGCTCGGACTCGAGCGATGTCAGCTGCACCGTCCCCGTCACCGTGTTCGACAGGCCGGCTGCCGCCGCCGACCGGGCGAGCAGACGCTCGGCGTCCTGTCGAGCGCCGTCCATCGACACCCCGGGTTGAATGCGGCCCACGATGTTCAGAAAGGCGATCTGAGGGTTGTTGACCAGGGTGTCGATCGCCGGGACGAGCGCGATCCAGGCCTCGGATCCGCGCGGGTACTCGAATCCTTTCTCCATGACGCCGACGACCGTGTACCGCGTTCCGTTCAGCTCGATGCGCCTTCCGAGAACGGATCGCTCCGCCCCGAACCGACGCGCCCACACGTCGTAGCCGAGGACGATGACCGGCGCGGCGCCGCGCCGGTCATCGTCCGGCGTGAGTGCGCGCCCGATCATGGCTCCAGCGCCGAGGACGTCGAACAGGTTGCCGGACGCGCCGACAACGTTGAGCGGTTCGTTCGCCGTACCGTCGGTCCGCACGGCCGGCTGCATGGCAGACGGTACGGCGGCGAGGCCGCTGAAGGCGCGCGCCCCGTCTCGGAGATCGCGGTACTCCGGATAAGTCGTCTCAACCGGCGTCTTGTTGCCGGGCTGCGCCCTTCTGACGAGAACGAGGCGGGTAGGCTCCTGAAAGGGGAGAGGACGTAAGATCACCGCGTCGACGACCGCGAACACCGCCGTGGTTGCAGCGATGCCTAACGCCAGTGTGAGCGTTGCGACGAACGTGAAGCCCGGGGTGCGGTGGAGTTGGCGGAGCGCCAACGCTGCATCCTGACGGAGTTCGTGGATGACGCGGCGATGCACGAGTTGGGGGCGCGCTGGGGTCGGCAAAACGCTGCCTATCCGTGCGATTCACCTCGCCAGGATGCGCTCGCACGCCGCCACACACCAGAAATTTGGGACGACGCGAGCCGATAAACATGGGTTTCACAACGCTGGTCGTATGTTTATACCTTGAGCCCGCCATGAAGCAGAGTGTAGTGCGCCTGCATCAGCATCGTGGCGGATTGGCAGCACCAACGCCAACATCGCTTCTGTACATTTCTGACGATGTCAGCCTTGTAACTCATTCAGCGAAACCATTATAGGCGACAGAAACCCGTTAGGCGGCAAGCTGTCTTTTTCGCTATGGACATTTTTTCCGGGGCGATTACAATGGCCGAACGTTGATTAAACCATGCTAACGTTCGAGGCCTGGTGACCATTTAGTGGGCAAATAGTGGGTCAAAAGCTGCTGCCGGGGCTGGCGCCTCAAGTCGTTCAGCTTCGTGGCTGTCCGCTCTCGCGGTCAACCCGAAACTACCATGCGGGTGTCATTTGTTGGGCTGTTCGCCGTCGCGAACCGCACGGGAGAGGTAGCGTTGCTCGCTGCGTCTTCGACAACTGAGGGCAGACACGAGCGCGTTGCTCGTCGCCGCCCGTGGGTGAGCGTCGCCACGCACGCCATCTTGTTTGTGGTGGCGTACCTCACTGCGTTCGCACTGCGATTCGACTTCGCGATCGATTCGTTGAGGGCGTGGCAGTTCCTGGTTACGCTCCCGCTGCTGCTTCCGGTGCGCCTCCTCGTTTTCTGGCGATGGGGCATCTTCCGACTCTACTGGCCCCACGTCGGTTTCCGCGACCTGTTTGGCCTTCAGAGCGCCGTCACGCTCAGTTCCCTGTTGTTCGTCGTCGTCCTGTATTTCGTCGGGCTCGCGTACGA
This sequence comes from Gemmatimonadota bacterium, assembly GCA_046725585.1. Classification (GTDB taxonomy): domain Bacteria; phylum Gemmatimonadota; class Gemmatimonadetes; order Gemmatimonadales; family Gemmatimonadaceae; genus JAJKIV01. Next base: position 24,946 of record JBKOYV010000093.1, read on the forward strand.
GATGCCGCGGTCGGTGTTCATCATCGACTGGTTGTTGACGATCTTCTTCTGCGGCGGCGCGATGTTCGCCACGCGCTACGTCCGCGAGATGCGTCCGCGCTTCGAGCCCGTAGCCGGGCGACGCACGCTCCTCGTCGGCGCCGGATCAGGCGCCGAGCAACTGCTCCGGCAGACACAGCACAATCGGGAGCACGACCTCTTCATCGTCGGGATCGTCGACGATGATCTATCCACGCACACGCAGTTGCTGCACGGTGTTCCGGTCGTCGGCAGCACACGCGACATGGCGCGGCTCGTCTCTCGGTTCCACATCGAGCTGGTCGTCATCACGGTGCAGCACGCGACGAAGGAGCAGATGCGCGATCTCGTCGACCGATGCGCCGCGACGGGCGTCGAGTACAAGATCCTGCCATCGCTCACCGAGATGCTGTCGGGTCCGGCCCCGGGCGGACGGCTCCGCGACGTGCGCATCGAAGACCTACTGGGACGGCAACCTGTCGCGCTGGACCTCGCGCCCGTCGCGCGGGAAGTCGCGGGGCGTACCATCCTCGTAACCGGTGCCGCGGGATCCATCGGCTCCGAGTTGGCCCGGCAGCTGGCCGGATTCCGCCCTGCGAGACTGATCCTGTTCGAGCGTGCCGAAACGCCCCTCTACTTCATCAATCTCGAGATCACGCGGGCCCATCCGGAGATTGACGTGGTGCCTGCGATG
>JBKOYV010000050.1:0-9870 GCA_046725585.1 Gemmatimonadota bacterium
CCGTGTTCACGCCGCGGGCTCCGGCGCCGTCACACTCCGATCGCGACGACCTCGAGGACCTCCTGCGCGAGGGGGAAATGGAAGGCGTCGGAGAGAAGACCGAGATGGCGATCATCAGCGGCGTCGTCCAGTTCGGGAACAAGACGCTCGGTGAGATCATGACCCCGCGGTCCGAGGTGTTCGCGCTCGACGACCGCATTCGCGGCCCGGAGCGTGCGCTGCGAATCGCGCAGTCGCGCTACAGCCGGGTGCCTATCTACCGCGAGACGCTCGACAACGTCATTGGGATGATCCACGCGTTCGACGTGCTGAAGGACACGGATAGCGAGCACGTTAGGCTGCGCCCGGTCGCCGAGGCGCCGATCACGGCGCGGTGCAACGACTTTCTCTTCGAGATGCTGCGCGGTCGCAGGCATCTCGCCGTCGTCCGCGATGGGGCGGGTCGGCTCGCCGGAATCGTCACGCTCGAGGATCTGCTCGAGGAACTGGTAGGCGACATCCGCGACGAGCACGACGAGCCAGGCACCACCGAGACTCGCGCGGTTCCCGCGTCGACCGCCGTGAATGTGCGGGCGGTATCCAACGGCACGCACGCGACCAACTCGTGACGACCTCGACGTCGCCGGAAGCCAAGCTCATCGCCGATCTCGAGGCACGTCGCCCCGCGGCGCTCGCGCGCGCGATCAGCATCGTCGAGAATCAGCGCCAGGGTTTCGACACGCTGCTCGGTGCGCTTCACCCGAGGATCGGTCGCGGACGCCGCATCGGCATTACCGGGCCGCCGGGTGCCGGAAAGAGCACGGTCACCACACAGCTCGCCGCGCAATATCGGGCGGCCGGGCTGACCGTCGGCATCATCGCCGTCGATCCCACGTCTCCATTCACGGGCGGTGCGCTCCTCGGTGATCGCATCCGGATGGAGAGTGTCGCGCTCGATCCGGGCGTCTACATCCGCTCACTCGCCACTCGCGGGTCGCTCGGCGGGCTGTCCTCGGCCACGCGCGCCGTGGCGGACGTGCTCGACGCGTACGGGTTCGACCGCATTCTGATGGAGACCGTTGGCGTCGGCCAGAGTGAGCTCGACATCGCGCGCGCCGCCGACACGACGGTCGTGATACTCGTCCCCGAGTCCGGCGACTCGATTCAGACGCTTAAGGCCGGTCTCATGGAGATCGCCGACATTTTCGTGGTGAACAAAGCGGATCGGCCAGGCGCCGACCGCGTGCGCACCGACATTGAGCTGATGCTCGGCATGCGTGCCGGGGAGGCGCTGCGAAACGTCCCTGCACACCACGGTGTCGATCTCAAAAAGATCATGAATCCGGCGCGCATCGCTCGTGAGGCGTCGGCGGGCGAGCAGACGGAATCGTGGACCCCGCCAGTGCTGCGCACGGTGGCGGCCAAGGGGGAGGGGATTGGTGATCTGATCACCGCGCTCGATCGGCACGTCCGTTATCTTGAGGCGAGCGGGGAGCTTCGACGCCGGCGGCGCCAGCGGCTGCGCGAGCAGGTGATCGACATGACGGAGCACAGGATTCGTCAGCGTCTCTGGCGCGACGCGGATACGAACGCCTTCATCGACTCGACGCTGTCGGCGATGGAATCGGGTACGGCGACGCCGTTCACGGTCGCCGACCAGGTGCTGAGTCGAAGCGTGGACCTTCTGACGCGGACCCGATCATGACGTCTATGCGAGATCTTGCGAGCGGAACGACCGACGAGCGCAACGAGACCCTGCGCCGTCAGGCGGCCGAGCTCGAACGCCTGCGCGCCGAGGTGGCGGCGTGGCGCAAGCGTTATGAGAAAGGTGAGAAGCGCGACATTGCCTTCACCAACAGCGAAGGTGAAGTCGAGCCGCTCTTCACAGCGCTCGATACCATCGCCGGCAGCACGCCTGACGAGTCACTGCCGGGCGCCTACCCGTTCACCCGCGGCATTCACCCCACGGGCTATCGCGGAAAGCTGTGGACGATGCGGCAGTTCGCGGGGTTCGGCAGCGCCGTAGACACGAACGCACGGTTCAAGTTCCTGCTCGAGCACGGACAGACAGGACTGTCGACCGCGTTCGATTTCCCGACGCTCATGGGCTATGACTCCGATCATCCGCGATCGGAAGGCGAGGTCGGGAAGACCGGCGTGGCGATATCGAGCCTCGCGGACATGGAGACGCTGTTCGACGGCATTCCGCTCGACCAGGTCTCGACGTCGATGACCATCAACGGACCCGCGGTCATCCTGTTCTGCTTCTACGTCGCCGCGGCCGAACGCCAGGGCGTGCCGAGCACGAAGCTCCGTGGGACCGTACAGAACGACATCCTCAAGGAGTACATGGCGCAGCACGCCTGGTGCTATCCGATCGAGCCGGCGCTGCGTCTCATTGTCGATCTGTTCCAGTGGGGTGCCGAGCACGCGCCGCTCTGGAACACTGTGTCCATCTCGGGCTACCACATTCGTGAGGCCGGCGCCACGGCCGCGCAGGAGCTGGCATTCACGCTCGCCGACGGCTTCACGTACGTGGAGCGCGGCATCGCGCGTGGCCTGGACGTTGATTCGTTCGCGCCGAGGCTCTCGTTCTTCTTCGACATCCACAACGATTTCTTCGAGGAGATTGCGAAGCTCCGCGCCGCACGCCGCATCTGGGCGCGTCACATGCGCAACCGATACGGCGCCAAGGATCCGCGCTCGTGGATGCTCCGCTTCCACTCACAGACCGCCGGCGTGACGCTGACGGCGCAGCAGCCGATGAACAACATCGTCCGGGTCGCCTACCAGGCGATGGCGGCGGTGTTGGGCGGCACGCAGTCGCTCCACACGAACTCGATGGATGAGACCCTGGCGCTGCCCACCGAGGAGGCCGTGCAGGTGGCGCTCCGCACGCAGCAGCTGCTGGCGTACGAGACCGGCGTGCCTAACGTGATCGACCCGCTCGGCGGATCGTACTACGTGGAGGCGCTGACGGATCGCCTCGAGCGCGAAGCCGAAGACATCTTCCAGCAGGTCGACGAGGTTGGCGGTGTCGTGGCAGGGCTGGAGCAGGGCTGGTTCCAGCGCAAGATCGCCGAGTCGGCGGCACGCCAGCAGTGGGAGATCGAGCAGCATCGTCGCCTGGTGGTGGGCGTCAACGAGTTCGTCACCGACGAGCCGGAGCTCACGATCCCGCTGCTCAGGGTCGGAGAGGACACGACGGTCCTCCAGCGCGAGCGGTTGGCGAACCTACGCGCGACACGGGACGCCGATCTCGTGAAGCGTCGGCTGGCGGAGCTCACGGCGGCCGCCGCGACGGACGCGAACCTGATCCCGCACATCCTCGATTGTGCGCGAGCGTACTGCACGCTGTACGAGATCCGGGCGGCGATGGAAGCGGTGTTCGGCGCGTATCGAGAGCCGGTCTTCTTTTGAGTCGGGAATCGGGAATAGGGAATCGGGAATCGAAGGAGACGACTGAGTCGACGCCGAACCGGGCGACCAAGCGCCAAACCCGCGCGCTGGCGATTCCCGACTTCCGATTCCCTATTCCCGACGATTGGTGGGCTGAATACTTCGACGCGCAATACCTCCTCGAGTACAGCCCGATCTTCGACCTCGCGCGCGATCGCCGCGAGGTCGCTCGACTGGTCGAGATTCTTGGATTGCCCGCAGGATCACGTGTTCTCGACGTACCATGCGGGCAGGGCCGCCACGCCCACCTGCTCGCTGAAGCAGGCTATGATGTCGACGGCCTGGATCTGTCTGGCGATCTGCTCGAGCGGGCCAAGGCACGCGGCACGGGCCCGCGGCTTCGCTACACACGCGGCGACATGCGACGTCTGCCGGCGCGGTGGACCCGTCGGTTCGACGCCGTCGTAAACCTGTTCACGTCGTTCGGTTTCTTCCTGCTCCCCAGCGATGACGACCGCGTCGTTGCCGAATGGGCGCGTGTGCTCGCGCCGGGCGGCACCCTGGTCTGGCACGGCGGCAATCGAGACGGCGTCATGCGTCGTTTCCTGTCGCGCGACTGGTGGCTGGCCGACGAGCACACGATGGTTGGCCACGAACGCGCGTTCGATGCGTTGTCCGGAGTGTTGACCGTCAGGTCGACATGGCGCGGCCGTCGCTCCAGCGGAGAACGCGAGCATCGCATTCGCCTGTACACGGCGACGCACCTGGCGGAGATGTTGGCGCGTCACGGGCTCGTCGTCGAAGGCGCGTATGACGGTTGGACCGATCGCCCGTTGTCACGGCGGAGCGGTGAGATGCTGCTCGTCGCGAAAAAGGAAGCGTAAGGCCACACCGTTGCTGCGAATGTACGGCGCTGGCTAGCTTTCCGTCCTCTCATGCGACCCATAAGAGTTCTCATCGCCAAACCCGGCCTGGACGGCCATGATCGTGGCGCGAAGGTCGTCGCTGCCGCGCTTCGTGATGCTGGCATGGAGGTCATCTACACCGGCCTTCACCAGACGCCCGAGATGATCGCGAATGCCGCGATTCAGGAAGACGTCGACGTCATCGGGCTGTCAATCCTCAGCGGCGCACACATGACGCTCTTCCCGCGCGTGCTCGACCTGCTGCGAGAGGCTGGCCGCGACGATGTGCTGATCACGGGCGGCGGCATCATCCCCAAGGAAGACATGGAAGAGCTGCAGCGCCGCGGCACCGGGAAGCTGTTCGGCCCGGGAACGTCGACATCGGACCTCGTCGATTACATTCGCGGCTGGTTCGAGGAGCGCGAAGGCGCCGGTGCGAGGTCGGGCGAGCGGTGACACCTCGGCTCCGTGAGCTGAGCGACGAGATCCGCAAGCTCGAAGAAAAACTCCGGGAAGGTGGTGGCGCCGACCGCATCGCCAAACAGCACAAGCAAGGCAAGCTGACCGCGCGCGAGCGGATCGCCGGACTTTGCGATCCCGAGTCGCGATTCATCGAGGTGGGCCTGCTCGTGGCCTACGATCAATACGACGGCCAGGCTCCGGCAGCCGGCGTCGTCACCGGCATTGGCATCGTCCATGGTCGCGAGGTCGTGATCGTCGCGAACGACGCGACCGTGAAGGCCGGATCGTGGTGGCCCGAAACGATCAGGAAGATCCTGCGCGCGCAGGAGATCGCGATGCGCTGCCGAGTGCCGATCATCTATCTCGTGGACTCGGCCGGCGTGAACCTCCCGTACCAGGGCGGCGTCTTCCCAGGGCAGTACGGCGCGGCCCGGATCTTCTACTACAACTCCATCATGCGGCGCTACCTGCGTGTCCCGCAGCTTGCCGCGGTGATGGGCCCGTGCATTGCGGGCGGCGCATATCTCCCGGCGCTTTCCGACGTAATCCTGATGGTGAAGGGCACGTCGTTCATGGGCCTGGGCGGCCCGAACCTGGTCAAGGGCGCGACCGGCCAGACGATCGATGGCGAGACGTTAGGCGGCGCGGTGACGCACACGGAGGTGAGCGCCGTAGCGCATTACGCGGTCGAGAATGACGAAGCCTGTCTGGCGAAGCTTCGAGAGCTGGTTGGTCGACTCCCCCTTCGGGCGGGAACCGGGAACAGGGAACCGGGAACAGGAACTCCGAGGAGCTTCGGTTCCCGGTTCCCCGTTCCCGGTTCCCAGTCCGACCGGCTCTACGATCTTCTCCCGGCAGACCACCGCATGTCCTACGACATGCACCAGGTCCTGAACGCGATCGTCGACGATGGGAAGCTCGACGAGTTCCAGGGCAACCTCGCGCGCGAGATGATCTGCGCGGACGCGACCATCGAGGGTATTCCCGTTGGCGTAATCGCAAACCAGCGCGGGCTCATCAAAGGGCGTCCGGGGGAGAAGCCGCGCTTCGGCGGGATCGTCTACGCCGAGAGTGCCGAGAAGGTCGCCTATTACATCGATCGCTGCGACAGGCAGGGCATTCCCCTCCTGTTCGTTCAGGATGTCTCGGGGTTCATGGTCGGTGCCGAGGCCGAGCACGAGGGCATCATTCGAGCGGGCGCGCGGTTCGTCGAAGCCATGGCGACCGCGCACGTACCGAAGATCGTGCTGACCGTAAATCACGCGTCGGGCGCGGGGTATTACGCCATGGCAGGCCAGGGCTTCGACCCGGATTTCATCTTCAGCTGGCCGACGGGACGAATGGGCGTCATGGAAGGCGAGTCGGCGATCCAGGCCGTCCACGGGCCCGCCCTCGAGGCAGCGAAGAAAGCCAAGCGCGACCCGTCGCCCGAAATTCTCGAGGCGGTCGAAGAGATGCGCGCCGATTACGAGCATCAGCTCGATGCTCGTTATGCAGGCGCGCGCGGCTACATCGACGCCATCGTCTATCCCGAGGAAACCCGCGACGTGCTGGCGATGGCGCTCCGCACCGCGCTGCATAACGCCGGGCCGCATGTCGGCGCGTTCGTTCTTCCACCGCACCTCACCGAGGCTTGAGTGAAGCAGGTCGTTCGTGTCGCAGCTGGGCAGGGATTCTGGGGCGACTGGCTCGAGGCCCCTCGCCGACAGGTCGAGGGAGGACCGGTCGACTACCTCATGCTCGACTATCTGGCGGAAGTCACGATGTCGATCCTGCAGAAGCAGAAGGAGCGCGATCCCAGAATGGGCTATGCGCGCGACTTCATCGGCGCGATCGAGAGCGTGTTGCCGGCGATCGTCGAGCGAGGCGTGAGAGTGATCGCCAACGCCGGGGGCGTGAATCCCGTGTCGTGTGCCGAGGCCGTGAAAGAGATGGCTGCGGCACACGGTGCCGCGGGAAAGGTCAAGATCGGGGTCGTGACGGGTGACGACCTGCTTCCGCGGCTCGACGACCTGATCGCTCGCGGTCATGCGTTGGCGAACATGGATACCGGCGAGCCGCTCACGACCGTACGCGACCGGGTCCTTTCAGCGAACGCCTATATCGGCTCGACGCCAATCGTCGAGGCGCTGTCGCGCGGTGCGCAGGTGGTCGTCACCGGCCGGTCCACCGACACAGCGTTGACGATGGCGCCGCTCCGTTACGAGTTCGCCTGGGCGCCTGACGACTGGAACAAGCTGGCCGCAGGCATCGTGGCCGGACACATCATCGAGTGCGGGGCGCAGTGCTCCGGCGGGAATTGTCTGATCGAGTGGCGCGACGTACCGGATCTCGCGAACGTCGGCTACCCGATCGTGAACGCCCACCCGGATGGCACGTTCGAGATCTCGAAGCATCCAGGGACCGGCGGTCGCATCTCCGTCCCCACGGTCACCGAACAGCTGGTGTACGAGATGGGTGACCCGCATGCATACATCACCCCCGACGTCGTCGCCGACTTCACGACGATCGAGCTCGAGGGCGCCGGTCCGGACCGGGTGCGCGTGTTCGGCATCGGTGGCCGACCGCCGACGGACAAGCTGAAGGTGTCGATCGCGTACAGGGCCGGGTTCAAGGCCGTCGGCTCGCTCGTCTACGCATGGCCCGATGCGCTCGAGAAGGCTCAGGCGGCCGACCGCGTGCTGCGCGAGCGACTCGATCGCCTCGGCCTTCGCTTCGAGAAGGTCATGACGGAGTTCGTTGGCGCCTCCGCAACGCATGGCCCGCTGGCCGGAGCGCCTAACGCCGACGTGCCTGAAGTGCAGCTGCGCTTCGGCGTGCGCGGCGACGACAAGCGGGCCGTCGAGCGCTTCACTCGCGAGATAGCCCCGCTAGTGCTGAACGGCCCCCCGAGCGTCACCGGCTTCGCCGGCGGCCGGCCGAAAGTCGAAGAGATCGTGGCGTACTGGCCGGCGCTCATCGACAAGACCGAGGTGCAGACGGCCGTGGAGGTGATCGCATGAAGGTCCGGCTCGTGGACATCGCCCACGCGCGGTCTGGCGACAAGGGTGACACGGCGAACGTCGGCGTGATCGCCCTCAAGCGCGAGTGGTACCCACTTCTCGTGCGCGAGCTGACAGAACGTCGCGTTGCCGATCACTTCCGCGGCGTCATCACGGGCAATGTGAAGCGATTTGAGCTACCTAACCTGGCGGCATTGAACTTCCTGCTCCACGGGGCTCTGGACGGCGGCGGCACGCTCTCGCTCAAGACGGACGCGCAGGGCAAGGTGTTTTCCACGGCGTTGCTTCGCATGGTGATCGACGTGCCCGACGCGGAGGCGCGTTCACTGGGCTTGTCGGCGCCCTGAGCGGGCTCGGCTTCACGCCTTCTTCCTCGAGGCGCGCGCTATGGATCGCATAACGGTCGCGAAAATCGCATTGGCGCTTGCCGGCGTCGGCATGTTCGCATGGGGAGTCCGGAGCGAGGACACTATCGTGCGCTGGATCGGTATTGCCCTCGTCGTCGTCGCGTTCCTGCTCCGATTCGTGAAGACAACGAGGCCGGAGTAGGATCGGGTTATCTTTCGCGCGATGCGCTCACATCGTCGCGCCCCTGAACTGCTTGCGCCCGCCGGCTCGCTCGATGCCGTCAGGGCCGCCGTCGCCAACGGCGCAGACGCCGTCTACCTGGGCGCCGAGCGGTTCAATGCGCGCGATGAGGGCGCACAGCTCAGCCTCGATGAGCTCGAACGCGCGTGTGCGCTCGCGACGTCGCGCGGTGTCCGCATCTACCTGACGCTGAACACGCTCGTCAAACCCGACGAGCTCTCGGACGCACTTTCGCTGCTCGGCCAGGCGATTGACCGTGGCATCTCGGCGGCCATTGTGCAGGATGTGGGGTTGATCCGGCTCATTCACACGGTCTACCCGGGCTTCGAGATCCACGCGTCGACGCAGATGACCGTGCACGACGCCAGTGGCGCTGCGGTGATGCGCGAGCTCGGCGTCGACCGCGTGGTGCTCGCACGCGAGAACACGCTCGAGGACATTCGCCGGATACGAGCCGCGGTCCCGGACCTGGGGCTCGAGTCGTTCGTGCATGGTGCGCTCTGCATCTCGTACTCGGGGCAGTGCTTCATGTCCGGAATGATCAGCGAGCGGAGCGCCAACCGCGGCTCGTGCGCGCAGTCGTGTCGGAAGGACTACGTGCTCACGGATTCCGCGACAGGCGCGGAGCTCGATCGCGGGTATCTCATCTCGGCGAAGGACCTCGCCGCGCACGACCAGCTCGCCGAGCTCGCGGAGGCGGGCATCAGCTGCCTCAAGGTCGAGGGTCGAAAGAAAAAACCAGAGTATGTGGCGACGGTAACGCAGGGGTACCGCGCCTTTCTCGATCGCCTCGAGAAGGGCGAGGTCGCGCCTCCGTCGTTCGAGGAAGTCGAGCCGCTCGTCCAGATCTTCAGCCGTGGCTTCACGCCCGGAATGCACCTGGGACGGGCTGGTCGCGGCTACATCACGCGCACTCACCCAGACAACCACGGCGTCGCGATCGGCTTCGTGGCGGGTCGTGACGGCGCGGATCTGCTGATCGACGTGACCTCGCCGGTCGCGGTTGGCGATGGCATTGGCTTCGAGCCACCGCAGGGTCAGAAGGGGGAACCGCTCGGCTTCTCGGTTTCGGCGACACGAACCGTTCGATCGGTGGACGGGACGACTCGTCAGGCGGTCACCACACGGGTGAACGTGCCCCCTGGCTGGACGATCCTGCGCACGTCACATGCGGCACTACTGGAACGAGCCCGCGGAAGCTTCGCGGAGTTGAGTGCACCCGTTCGCGCGCGACGCACCCGCGTCGACATGCGGCTGTTCGGGACGCCCGGCGCTCCGGTCAAGATCGTAGCCACCGCCGACGGCGAACACGTAAGCGTTCGCGGCGAGGTCCCGCTTTCGCCCGCCCGCGCGCATCCATTGGACGTCGCTCGACTGCGCGAGCAGCTTGGCCGCATGGGCGAGACGCCGTTCGCGTTAGGCGACCTCGACCTGGCGGGGCTCGCGGGCGGGCTCTTCCTGCCGGTGAGTGAGCTCAATCACCTCCGCCAACAGGTCGTTGATGAGCTCCTGGTCCGCCGCGACTGGGCGGAGGT
>JBKOYV010000063.1:0-19806 GCA_046725585.1 Gemmatimonadota bacterium
GTAGGGGCTCGAGTTGTCCGTGAGCACGTGCTTGGGCAGGTCGTTGATGATGTTCCGGATCAGCTCACTGCGCTCCTTGCCCCACGCGAGCGGATCATCGCCCAGGTCGAACGTGTTGATGCTCGGGTCGAGCGCGCCGGGGCCGCCCGCCTCCGCGTTCGTTCCGTACAGGTGCCCGCGCTCGGCCGCCTGACGCGCGATGCGCTGTGCGTCCGCGGCGTCGTTCGTGTACGCGTACGAGATCGCCCAGCGGTCGTACGACCCCACGCCAGGCGTGTAGAAGTAGCCGTTAGGCTTGCCCCGTGCGGCGACGTTCACCGCCGGATACTCCATCACCGAGCTGTACAACCCGGACTGGTCGGCGAATGCCCGGTCCTGCAGCTGTGCGTTGGGCGTGCTCGCCGATGAACGGAAGTTGTGCTGCAGGCCGAGGGTGTGTCCCACCTCGTGCATGACCACCCACTTTGCCGACTGCGCCACGAACGCGTCGGGCACGGGATCGCCTGGGCCCAGCTCGCCGCGCGCTATCAGCGCGGCGCGCAGGGTCGCTCCCTGCGCCTGGAACGCGTCGACGAAGCCCGCCAGCTCGTACCGGTCACTCCGTGCCTCGAACGCGCCGACGCCTAACGTCTGCTCCAACGCGTCGCTCGCGGTGACGGGGGAGACGAGGTTGCGCCAGTTGTTCTTGTAGTTCGCGAACATGCTGGCCTCGAACAGGATGTCCGCGTCGAGGACCTCACCGGTGCGCGGGTCGACCGTGGACGGACCGATCGCGCCGTAGCCGGGCTGGTCGGAGGTGTTCCACCGAAGCGTCGCGTAGCGGATGTCATCCGGGTCGGCATCGGCGGGAAGGTCCAGCGCGCGTATCGCGCCTACCCAGCCGGCCGCTTCGAACGCCATGTTCCATGCTTCGACGCCGGCCTTCATCGCCGCCCGGTATCGCTCCGGGACGGTGTTGTCGACGTAGTACGTGATTGGCTGCTTCGGGCGCCATTTGTCGCCCACCTGCTCGCCGCGCTCGAGGCGCCAGCGGTTCACCATGCGCACGAAGAACGTGGAGTCGTCCTGCGAGAAGTCCTTGTGCGCGGTGAGGAAGTTGCCCACGCGATCGTCGCCGACGCGCGGCGTCATGGGAACCTCGGGCAGCGCCGCGAGCGTATAGTGGATCGAGAGCGAGAGGAACCGGCCGTCCGCGACCGACGCGATGTTCACCGGGTTGGGCGGCCGAAACGTAAGGCGTGCACGAATGTTCGTGTTCCGCGGGAAGCTCTTCACGGACTCCACGTAGCTGCGCTGCCGATCGAATGGGACCGGAGGCGGCTGGCCCGGACCCGGCGGCGCGACGGCAAACCGTACCTGCTGACCGATTCCCGACAGGTCCGAGACGAACCAGTTGGTCACGTCGATGAGCAGTGCCGAGTCCGGACGGAAGGACTCGATGCGCGCGGCGTCGATGACCGACGGACCGAAGGTGAGGTCCACCGCACGATTCACAGCGGCATCGCGCCCGCCATTGAAGCGGGATGGCTTCTCCAGCAGGAAGATCTGATCGCCGCGCCGCTCGAGGGTCATGATGTTCGCCTCGAACAGGTTCAGCATCGTTCCGCCATAGAGCCCGTTCGCGCCGATGCCCTGGGCGAGCTTCATCTCCATGAGGAAGTCCTTGCCGAGGCGATCGCGCGGCACGGCGATCCACAGCTTGTCGTCCTTCTCGTACGTGTCGAAGAAGCCGGCGTGGACCTCGGCCCCCTTCGTGACCTCGGCGAAGGGTCTCGGACCGGGGCGCTGTTGGGGCGCGCCCTGCGCGGCGGCAGCGTTAGGCGCCGCGCCGGGCGGCGTTACGGGAGGATTCTGGGCGGAAAGCGTGCCCGAGAGCGTCAAGAGCAGGCCGATGGGTCGAAGCATGGGAACATCCTCGCGGAGGTGACGCGCCGCAGTGGCGCGGCCTCCTATGATCGACTGGGTGTCTGGCCGGCGAAAGGTCTACTGGTTCGACCGGTGGCGAACCGAAACCGTACCAGACGAAGGGCTCGCTCAGCGGCCTGGCGCGGCTCGCAGACGAACCAGAGCTCCGTCCTGCCGCACGGTTCCGGCGCCGGTCAGGTGAGCGCCCTGTCTTTCGTTAGGTCGGCACCCTGTCGTGTGGCGATCCCTGTCCGACTTTGACGGTGCCCTGCGTTCTCCGCGGTGATGGGATTCACACCGCACACGCGGACGACCGGCGCCGCGTCCTCGGGCGCCAAACACATGGGAACTCGCAATGAGCAACACCACATCGCATTCACTCGGCTACTCGCTGGCTATCGTCGCGGCCGCAAGCCTCGTCATCGGGTGCGCCGACCGCGCACCCGTCGGACCGGACGTCCGGTCCGCGCGCCTGTCCGCCGACGCGGCGGCTTCGGACGGTCGATTTCCCGACCTCGCCGGCTGCACACAGCTTCAGGTGCCGGAGGGCAGCAACATCTCGTTCCACGTGTTCGGCGTAGGCTTCCAGGTCTACCGTTGGGATGGCACGCAATGGAAATTCTCCAACCCGGAGGCGAACCTGTTCGCCGACGCCGACCAAAACGCGCTGGTCGGCACGCATTTCAGCGCACCGGGAGCCAAGCCAAACTGGCTGACCACGAGCGGCAGCAGAGTCATCGGCACGCTCGCCACTCGCTGCACCGTGAACGCCAATGCGATTGACTGGGTGAAGCTTTCCGCGGACAACAGCGGAACGGGCGTCTTCAACCAGACGACGTTCATCCAGCGCCTGAACACGGTTGGCGGCCTTGCGCCAACCACGCCCGGGACCGTCGTGGGCGAGGAATTCAAGAGCCCGTACACGGCAGACTACTATTTCTACCATTCGTGATCGGCATGTCGCCGACGCTCCCGCGCGGTAGCATCCACGAATCGCGGCGGGTGGATTGAATGAGGACGACGCGGCGGCACGGTACGGTTCGTGTCCGCCGCGTCGCCACGGCCCGCCTCGTTGACATTGCTGGTCTCGCTGGCCATGGTCCGTCGATGACCTCCGCGAGCACCGTCCCCGAACAGTTGCGCGACGCACTCGCCGAGCGGTACGTGATCGAGCGCGAGCTTGGCGCGGGCGGGATGGCGACCGTCTACCTCGCGCACGACGTTCGACACGAGCGGCCGGTCGCGCTCAAGGTTTTTCGCCCCGAGGTCGGCGCGTCATTCGGCGCCTAGCGATTCGCCCGCGAGATCAAGCTGCTCGCGTGGCAGACGCCCTCGCTACGCGCACGGCGAAGGGGTCGTCCATCGCGACGTCAAACCGGCGAACGTGCTCCTCTCGCGACAGGGCCACGCAGTCCTCGCCGACTTCGGCATCGCCCGCGGTAAGCCGATGCCTCACGACTCGGCCGGCCAGCTCACGGAGGCCGGTCTCGCGCTCGGCACTACTCGCTACATGAGCCCCGAGCAGGCACTCGGCGAGCCGAACATCGATGGCCGGAGCGACATCTAAGTCTCGGCATCACGCTGTACGAGATGCTCGCGGGGCGGCCGCCATTCAGCGGGCCTAACGCGGTCGCCATCATCAGCCAGCACCTCACTGTGCAGCCGCCGGCGCTCTCCGTCGCTCGTGCCGATGTACCGCAGGCAGTCGAACAGGCCGGGCACAGATCGACCCAGCGTACGCGCCCGCGCATTCGGGCATCGCTGACGCGTGTGCCCTCCTTGCCTCATACGCCCACCGCTCCGCCGACGGAGATGTACCCGCGGGCCGCGTTCGTCTCCTCGAGCGGATCGGCCTGCGATAAGTCGTTAGGCTACCGTATGGAGCACGTAACGCGCGCGCTACTTCGTCCGCTTCCCTTCGATCGGACCGCCTGCCCCGGGATTCAGGCTGATCGCTTTCGCACGACCAGACGCATCGCGCGTGAACGTCACCTGCCACCCTAACGACGACATCACGAAGCTCGTGTCCGACTTCGGCACGAGCTCCTGCTCGGGAATCACCTTCGCTCGCAGCATGAGGCGGTCGCCGTCCTGCTGCACCTGCACCGGAATGCCCGGCCCCACGCGAAGCTGGTACGCCCCCGTCAGGCTCGCGACCGTCTTCGCGTCGAGCACCAGCGCGGGCACGTGCTCCACCCCGTAGTCCGGCCAGCCATATTCGGCGGCCAGGGCGCGCAGTATCTCCCTGATGATCAGCGGTCCGCCGTCGCCGTTCGTCATCACCGCGGCGCCAAGCCCAAGCTCGGGATACATCACGAGCTCCGAGTGGAACCCCTCGTTCGCGCCGCCGTGGCCGAAGTGGAAATTGCGCCCGCTGCCGCCGACGAAGGGACCGAGGCCGACCTCGCCCTTCTGCGCGGTGAGCATCTGCGACGTCATGCCTTGCGAGAGGAGCGCGGTCGAGCGTCCCGCGCGAGCGTCGGTGATGGCGATGGCCCACTTCAAGAGGTCCGTCGGCGTCGTCCACAATCCGGCGGGCGCCATCTCGGGGTACACGTGCCACCCGCCGGGGATCGGCTTGCCGTTCTGCCTGTGTGCGCGCGCCGCTTCGGCAGCACGCGCCACGGGGAGCGGCTGCTCGTACGTGCTGCTCGTCATGCCGGCCGGACCCAGCACGAGCTCCTGCATGAGCGCCGGAAACGGCTTGCCCGTCACGTCGACGAGAAGCTGCTGCATCACGGTCGTCCCGCCGCCGGAGTAGCGCTCGATGGACCCGGGTGTCGTGTCGACGCGGACCGCGGCTGTGTTCGCCGGCTTCGCGCCGTCGAGCACCTGCACGACGGTGGGTATTGGATCGCTCGTCGCGTAGCCCGGGAACCCGTGCACCGTTAGGCCCGCGGTGTGGCTCACGATGCGGCGCAGCGTGACTTTCTCGACTGCCGTGAACTTGTTGTCCGGTACTTTCCACGACGTGAGATAGCGATTCACGTTCGTGTCGAGATTCAGCGTGCCGCGCTCCACGAGCCGGAGCATCGCAGTCGCCGCGACGGGCTTGCTGATCGAGGCGGCCTGGAAGAGCGTCGCCGGAGTGACGGAGTCGGGCTTGCCCGCTTCCTTCACACCGACGCCGCGCGCCCAGGCGATGCGCCCGCCCTCGATGACCGCGATGCTCACGCCCGGGACCTTGTGGTGCACCATCCGCTCGGCCAGCGTCCAGCTGGCGACTGGTCGTCCTTCGACCTCCACTGGTGGCTTGAGCCCGCGCATCACCCGCGCAATGCGGGTGGTGTCGTCCGCCGACGCCGCTCGCGTCGCACTGGCGGCGGAATCGACTGGCGGAGTGTCGGCGCGGGAAGTGCAGCCAACGAGCGCGGCAAGCGCGAGCGTGGTCGTGATCGATCCGATGCGGTTCACAGGCGTGCCTCACGAAGGGCGTGATCGTTTCGTCTCAGTCTACGCCCACCGGCTCGTGGTGCCAGACCCGCGGCATTACGTTGACATTACTTAAGGGAAATGTCAGCCATGACGACGCAATCTCTCTGGCGGCGTGATGGCCGCCGCTCGCCCGGCGATCTCCTCGCGGTGCTGAGCCACGACGTATACCTCGCGCTTCGTGCCCTGCGTCGGAGCCCAGCTTTCGCCGTGGCCGCGACGCTCACGCTCGCGCTCAGTGTCGGCGCGACGACCGCGGTGTTCGGCGTGGTGGATGCCGTCCTGATCCGCCCGCTGCAGGTCGCCGACCCGGACCGTCTCGTGTCCGTATTCGAGGTGAACCGCGAGCGCGGCATCACACAGAGCCCACCGTCGGGTCCCAACTACCTGGACTGGCGGCGTGACGCACGAGCCTTCGCAGGGCTCGCGGCGTACCGACAGGAATCGCTCACGCTCACCGGCGTCTCCTCGCCGGACGTGCTGAACGCCGCGGGGGTGTCGGCAAACTTCTTCGACGTGTTAGGCGTGCCGCCGGCGCTCGGCCGAGCGTTCCGGCCGCGCGAAGATGAAGCCGGTGGCGCCCGCGTGATCGTGCTCGGCTACGGGATGTGGCAGGAGCGGTTCGGAGGGAGGCGGGACATCATTGGGCGCGTCCTCACCATCGATCGCCAGCCCTTCGAGGTGGTGGGCGTCATGCCGGAGCGCTTCGCGTTTCCGAGCGGTATGCAGGCATGGCGGCCATCCGACATGAATCGCCCGACCAGCGGCGCCGGGTTGGCGGAGGGCACGCCGGAAAGCCGCCAGGCGCGCTACATCAGCGTGATAGGCCGGTTGCGCCCGGACGTTAGGCGCGCGCAGGCCGAACAGGAGATGGCGGGCATCGCGGCGTCGCTGGCGAGGACGTACCCGATCGACGACGGCGGGTGGAGCACGAAGCTCGTCCCGTTGCGCGACACCATCGTGGGGAGCGTGGAGCGCGTGCTCATGCTCGTCCTCGGGGCTGTTGGGATCGTTCTGGCGCTGGCGTGCGTCACGGTCGCGAATCTGACGTTGGGCCGGGCGATCGCGCGCGAGCCCGAGATCGCGCTGCGCTCGGCGCTCGGGGCTGGCCGCGCGCGCCTGCACGCGCAGCTGCTCACCGAGAGCGTGATGCTCGCGCTGATCGGCGGGACGTTAGGTGCCCTGGTGGGGTGGGCGGCGCTGCGTGCGTTCGTCGCACTCGCGCCGGCGTCCATCCCCCGACTCGACGAGGTGACGATCGACGCGCGCGTCCTGACGTTCACGCTCGGGATCTCGGCCGTCACCGGCGTGCTGTGCGGGCTTGCGCCGTCGATGCGGATCGCGGGTGTCGGGACCGCGACACTTCTCCGGGAGGCGGGGCGTGGCGGCGTCGGATCGCGACGAAGTGACACGGTGCGGCGATTGCTCGTGGTCGGCCAGATGGCGCTCGCCGTTCTGCTGCTTACGGGCGCGGGCCTCATGCTGCGCAGCGTCAGGCGCGTGCTCGCGGTCCATCCCGGATATGCGACGGAACGCGTGGTCGCGGGGCGCGTGAGTCTCGACGGGGAGCGCTATCGCGGGAACCGCGCGAAGGTGCGCTACCTTCGCGAGCTGACGGAGCGGATCGCGTCGCTGCCGGGCGTGCAACAGGTCGGCGTCACGACGACGCTGCCCCTCACGCCCGCGGGGATCGACTTCGACCTCGGCTATCACGCCGAGGGGCAGCCGGTTCGCCCGCCTAACCAGGCGCCGAAAGTCGACTTCCGGCTCATTTCGCCCGGCTACCTGGAAGCGATGGGTATCCGGCTTCTCGAGGGTCGCGCGTTCACGGAGCGCGATCGCATCGAGCGCGCGTCCGACGGAGCCAGCCTGACACCGAGCGCGCCGGCAGCTGCGGATGTGCGAAGCCCGAAGGTGATGCTCGTGAACGAGACGTTCGCGCGGCAGAACTGGCCCGGCCAGAGCGCCGTCGGCAAGCATGTGCGTCTGTTCTACGTGGAGAGTGATCCGTGGGAGGTCGCAGGCGTAGTGGCCGACACACGCCACGCCGCGCTCGTGTCGCCACCGCGTCCGCAGGTCTTCGTGCCGGTCGAGCAGACCGAGCTCCTCTTCGGGTACCTAACGATCGTCGCGCGCACGGCACCGGGTGCGAGCGGCATCGCCGCAGGGATGCGCCGCGCGGCGCTGATGGTGGATCCGAGCGAGCCGCTCTACGACATCGACACCATCGAGGCGCTGCGATCGGAGGCGACGGAGCGGGAGCGGATGACAGCCCTGATCTTCTCGGCCTTCGCGCTGGTGGCGGTCGTGCTGGCGGCGGCGGGGATCTATGGAGTGATCTCGTACCAGGTGACGCGCCGCACAAGGGAGATCGGCGTGCGCATGGCGCTTGGTGCGAGCCGCGGGCGGGTCGTACGCGACGTCGTCCGCGAGGCCGTCGTGCTCGCGCTCGTCGGTGTCGCGTTAGGCTCCGCCAGCGCGCTCGCGGCTGTTCGGTTCGTGCGCGGGATGCTTTACGGCGTCGCGCCGACCGACCCGGTGACGTTCGGCTCGGTGACGGTGCTGCTCATGGCCGTGGCGATCGCGGCGGCGCTGGTGCCGGCCGCGAAGGCGTCGGGCATTCAGCCCGTCGAGGCGCTTCGGGCGGACTAGCGGACCGCGTCGGGGTGGGACAAGCTCCAGACTAGTGGATCGGGTTTGAGATGTTGATAGCAGGCGCGCCATGGCCCTGTTGCCAGATTTGGCAACACACGCGGCGAGGGCAGGGCGTCGGCGAGTGCCCGGTTGCCAAATCTGGCAACGAGGCCTAGGACGCCTGCCATCAACATCTGTCAATCACTCCACTAGGTACGGACCTTCGTCGCCAGGTTGCGACAGATCGGGCATACCTGCATGCGCGGCTCTCGTCCGAGCACGACCGTCACGGGACCGAGCGGCACGAGCTTCCTTTCCACCGTGTCGTTCACTGCGATGGAAAGGGTGAGCCGGGTACCGTTCACGAGGCCGGTGAACACCGCAGGGAGCGGCGGCCCGACCGCGATCGGGTAGGCGCGGAGCGTATAGCTCCCTTCGACGCTGAACCGACCCTCGTCGTCCAGCACCGTGGGTGGCGGGAAGTTCCCCAGCGTGCAGCCGATGTGGACGTGGACGATCGTATCGTTCACGATGGCGCCGGCATTCTCCCCACCCCAGGTCCCGCGCGCCAGCACGTTGGTCGACGTGCCCGCTGTGATACTCCGGCCGCTGCATGCCGCGACAGCGAGCGTCACCCCGGCAACCAGCGCGAGTGCGGGAGTGGTGCGCGTGCGTGTGTGCATTGCATCCGATGATATCACGTGGCCGTCGCCGCCGCACGCTGCGAGATGTCCTGTCGCCCTAGTTCTTCCCCACGTTCACCATGGGCGGACCCACGTCGCGCTTCACGGGCGGAACGCTTTTCAGGTAGCGGTAGATCGCGCGCAGGTCGTCCTCGGCCAGACGGCCGAAGGCCTGCCACGGCATCGGCGACCCGGGGATCACGCGCCCCTGCCGGAAGCGAGCCACGAACTGGTCCTCGCTTATCCTGCCAAGGCGCCCGGTCTCCGGGTCACTCGTTATGTTCGGCGGCGACCACGTGTGCGCCGGGTCATCGGCGTCGGTGAAACCGGTCGTCCCGCCGAAGCGTGGGCCAGTCAGGGCTCCGGTCATCTGGCTGCGTTCGGTGTGACACGCCCAGCAGAGCGCCACGGATTCGACGAGATAGCGCCCTGTCTCCAACGACGCGCCGCGGGGCGACCGGGTGGGCGGCGTCGCTGACGGGCCGACGGGCTTCGCCAGCGCGGTCGCCTTCACCACCTTGCCGTGCATTGTGAAGTGATGGGGCGGGACGGGGTTACGGACCGGCGGCTGCGTGCGCAGGTAGGAGACGACCGCCTCGAGGTCGTCGTCGGCCAGGCCCTGCATCTCCATGAACGGCAGCAGCGCGCGCCCGTCGTGCCCGACGCCGTAGCGCAGCGCCCGCGCGATGGCGCCGTCCGAGACCTTGCCCAGGCCGGTCTCGGCATCCGGCGTCAGGTTGCGGGTGTAGAACTGGCCGGGCGGGATGTCGAACACGACGCCGCCGCTGAGCGGCACATCGGCTCCGTTATTGTACGCCTCCCGTTGTGCGGGGTCGCCGTGGCACGCGGCGCACGGCGCGGCGACGCGGACGATGTAGCGCCCGCGCTCCACTACGCCCGAGTCCGTGGACGCGCGGACGGTTGGGTACGGCGCCTCGAATCGCAGGTGCTGTCGGGAGGCGACGAACACGGCGCCCCCCGCGACGAGGACCAGCAGGACTGCGCCGACGACGAGCAGCACTTTCCTCATCATGGGGAGCCTCGGACGGTGTGCCTAACGCGGTCAACGAGCCTGACGCGGTTCGACGTAACATGGTCGCGCGGTCGGCTCGGTTCAAGGTGACGCGCCGGACGATGGCTAGGCATCAGGGTTGTCGGTTGGTTCAATCGTCCGGGAGCAGCGCCGGGTTGTATGCGACTTCCCACAGATGGCCGTCGGGGTCGGCGAAGTAGCCCGCGTAGCCGCCCCAGAACGTTCTGACTGGTGGTTTCACGATCCTCGCTCCGGCCTCCTCGGCTCGCCGCATCACCGTGTCGACCTCCGCTTCGGTGCGAACGTTGTGGCCGATCGAGAACTCGGTGGAGCTGTGCGGCGACTTCGCGAGCCCTGTATCATGCGCGAGGTCGTCGCGTGGCCAGAGCGCAAGCTTGAGCCCAGCGTCCAGGTCGAAGAACGCCACGGCGCCGTGCTCGTACTCCCGGCCAACGATTCCTTTCGTCGGCAGGCCGAGCCCATCCCGGTAGAAGGCAACGGCACGCTCCAGGTCGTCCACGCCGAGCGTGAGCAGCGTGATCCTTGGCTTCATGGCTAGCCCCGTCGATGGCGATGCACGTCGAATTGATGATCTTGCGGTTGCTGCGCCGATGATGTTCACACTAGCCGAGCAACTCGAACCCGGCGATAGCGAAGTGGCGGTCGAACGCGAATGCGTGAGTCAGCCTGTTTCGACGCATGACCTCGAAGCTGACTGCGTCGATCAGTGAGAGCTCCTGATCGGAGAAGCGAGCCAACCATCTGCCGACGGCCTCGCGCTCGAGGTCTCGAGACACTGGAAGCCAATCGTGCACCGGATCCTCGAGAAGCGAAGCTACCGCGACGCGCGCTTCCGTGGGCCCGCGCAGGTACAGCAGGTGCGAGTGGAACTCGGCCAGAATCAGCGTGGTGCCGACGAACTGTCCGCCAGCACCGACGTGCCGCTCGGCGATGGCGACAGCGCGCACGTGGTGTTGGTCTTTCCGCCGGCTGAGCGCAAGGAGAGCGCCGGTGTCAACGAGGGCGCGCACGCTTTCGCGGCTTGCGTCGCTGGTACTTCCCCCGGTAGAGGTAATCGTCGGCGCGCTCGGCGACGTCGGGTGGGAGGTCGTCGTTGCCGGCCGTCGCGACGAGTTGGCGTAAGGAGAATCCCGGGGCCGTGCCGGCCAGCGCTTGATCGGCCAGGCGGCGCAGCCCGCGGCGGAACAGCTCCGTCTTCGGGAGTCCGGTCGCTTTGGTCAATTGCTCGAGAAGCGCGCGATCTCGTTCGTCGAGATACACCACGACTTGTTCCCGCACGCGCTTTGGAGATGGCTTTGCCATTTCGTGACCGCTACATGTAGACTGTACTAGCACAATATACTATTTACCAGCTCTAACGGCGCACGGCCTTTAACGGCGCAGGGCCCGAACGGCGCAGGACCCTAACTACGCAGGGCACAGACTACGCAGGGCACAAACGACGCAGGGCCCAGACGGCAACGGCGCCACGGCGAACGGCGCACTCAACGGCGCCGTTTGGCTTCTGCCGCCGTTGCCGTTCGGGCCGTGCGTCTCATGGGTCCTGCGCCTCATGGGTCCTGCGCCTCATGGGCCCTGCGCCGTTAAAGGCCGTGCGCCGTTCGGGCCCTGCGCCGTTAAAGGCCCTTAGAGGAGGGTACCGCGCAGGATGAGCAACGCAACCGTGAAATAGATGATGAGTCCTGTGACGTCCACCAGCGTGGCCACGAAGGGCGCCGACGCGCTCGCCGGATCGAAACCGAGCCGGCGGAGCAGGAACGGCAGCATCGAGCCCGCGAGCGAACCGAACGTCACGACGCCGACGAGCGCCATCCCCACCGTCAGCGCGACGAGCAGGAAGTGTGGCCCGTAGTTGTACCAGCCGACCTCCTGCCACAGGAGAATGCGGATCACGCCGACTGCCCCGAGGATCATGCCTAACGTGAATCCGGACGGGAGCTCACGTAGGGCAACGCGCCACCAGTCCCGCAGCGTGAGCTCGCGGAGCGCCATCGCGCGAATGATGAGCGACGTCGCCTGCGAGCCCGAGTTGCCACCGGAGCTGATGATCAGCGGAACGAACAGCGCCAGCACGACGGCCTTCTCGATCTCGCCCTCGAAGTGTCCCATCGCCGTCGCCGTGAGCATCTCGCCGATGAAGAGCGCCGTGAGCCAGCCCGCGCGCTTTTTGATCATCGCCCAGAAGCCGATCTCGGTGTACGGCTCATCGAGTGCCTCGACACCGCCGAACTTCTGGACGTCCTCCGTCTGCTCGCGAACGATCGCGTCGATGACGTCGTCCACCGTCACGATGCCGAGCACGTGGCCGCCCTCGTCCACGACGGGAACGGCAAGGAGGTTGTACTTCGAGATGAGGCGTGCCACTTCCTCGCGGTCGGTGAGCGGCGTGACCATGATGGGCGGACGGCGCACGCCCACCTCTCCCACCGTCTGATTCCGATCGGCCAGGACCAGCTCACGCAGTGACACGACGTGCACGAGCTGTTGCGTGTCGGGCGCGAGCACGTAGATGGCGTAGACCGTTTCCTTCGCCCCACCCACGTGGCCGATGTGGCGGAGCGCACGCTCTACCGTCCAGGTCGTGGGCATCGAGACGAACTCCGTCGTCATGATGCCGCCGGCGGTGTCCGGCGCATAGCGGAGCAGGAGTCGGAGGACCTGCTGCGTCGGCGTGTCGAGCTGCTTCAGGAGTCGCGATCGATCCTTGTCCGGGAGTTCCCGGAAGAGGTCGGCCTGCTGGTCCGCGGACATCGCGTCGACGAGGGGGCCGATCGAGCGCTCGTCCATGTGCTGGATGATCGCAGAGCGGTCATGGACCAGCTCCGGTTCGTCGAACACCTGGACGGCGAGATCGAACGGGAGGGCGGCCAGCACCTTCGCCGCCGCGTCAGGCTTGAGCTCGCGCAGCGCCTCGGCGATGTCGGCGGCGCGCATCCCGGACAGCGCATCCGCGAGGTCCGCCGGGTCGCCGTGCAGCAGATAGAGGAGCTCAGGCGTCGAGTTCGGCGCCGATGGCGGGGCGCTGGTTGGCATCGATCATCCTCCGGGAGGAGTTTGCCGGCGAGTTGCGACCGGAGCGCGGCGCCCCTGACAGCCAGCTTCGCCGCGCCGGCTGAATATGTACCGCCATACATGACGCGCGTATTACGACCGACCCGGCGGAGGATCTACCTAACGCCTGGCGCGCTGCTCTGGGATCGAGTGAGAAATCCGCTCGCCCGAGGGAAAACCATCGATGCGCCCGCTCTCGCCCGCCCGTCACGTCTCGATCGCTGCCGCCCTCGCCGCGCTCATTACTGGTGTAACGATAGCAACGATGCCAGCCGCATCACACGACCCACGACGCCAGTCCCCCTTGTGGCCCACCAAGCACGCGTCCGGCCCCCCATCCTCCGGGCTCCCGGCACCTACTCTCTCTCGGCGCAGGGTGGTTCAGGCGATGGCAGGCCTAACGCCGTGCGTCTCGAGCGCAGCAAGACATGTCGCTCCGGGGAGTTGCCGGCGACCGAGCTGCGGTCACATTTGAGGCGGCGGCGTTGCCGCAAACTTCGTTCACCGCCCGTTCGGGCGCAGCGGCGTGATCCGAACCGGACGCGGAAGCAAATGCCGTCGCCAGATGCTCACCCATCCTTGGCAGGTATAACTTAAGTAGCCACTTGGGAGGCAGCGTCTCGGGAGGCGATCGTGGTACGACGGCAGACCCTCAAGAGGATTGGTGGCTCGGTTTCCACCGTCCTGCCCAAATCGATGCTCGATCGATTTCACCTCGACGCCGGCGACGACGTTTACGTCATCGAGACGAGCGACGGACTCCTCATCACGCCGTTCGATCCGGACTTCGCCGACGCCATGGAGGCCTATGCGCGTGGCGCGAAGAGATTCCGGAACGCGTTGGGCGCGCTCGCGCGGTAGCCCGTGCCCGGTACCACTCGTGCACCAGGTAACGTGGTCGGCACCCGCCTGTAGCACCGGGACTCCATGCCCGGTCACAACCAGCGCGACCCGCTCTCGGCCAGCCGCCTGAGTTGCGCCGTCAGCCGTATCGCATAGGACACCATTCAGACTGCCACACCTCATGAGAGCGATCGTTCAGGAGGGCTATGGATCAGTCGACGTTCTCAAGTTGCGCGAGATCGAGTTGCCCGCTGTCGCGGACGACGGCGTGCTCGTTAAGGTGCACGCGGCCTCCGTCAACGCCTACGATGCGCACCTCGTGCACGCGCCACCGGTCGCCCGCGCGTTCTTCGGCCTGCGCAGCCCGAGAGTCGCTGTGCGCGGCGTGGACCTCGCGGGCACCGTCGAGTTGGTTGGCAGGAGCGTCACTCGCTTCAAGCCCGGCGACGAGGTGTTTGGCGGCGCGCCCGGGACATTCGCCGAGTACGCGAGCACGAGGGAAAACCGGCTGGTTGCCAAGTCTCCTCGGCTGACGTTTCGGCAAGCCGCCGCGCTGCCGGTGGCAGGCGTCACGGCGCTCCAGGGTATCCGCGACGCGGCGCGCGTGCAGCCAGGACATCGCGTCCTCGTTCACGGCGCGGGTGGCGGTGTCGGCACCTTCGCCGTGCAGATCGCAAAGGCGCTCGGCGCGCACGTCACCGCGGTGACCCGCACTGGCAACGTGGAGGTCGTCCGCTCGCTCGGTCCGGATCAGATCATCGACTACACTCGCGAGGACTTCGCGCGACACGGGGAGCGCTTCGACGTCTTCTTCGACGTTGCTGGCACGCGGCCGCTCCGCGATTGCCTCCGCGTCCTCATTCCGAAGGGAACATTCGTAGCGGCAGGTACTCGCATGGATAGCCTGAGCGCGCTCCTGAGTCGCCTGCTCGCTGCGCTCGCGACATCGCCGTTCACGAGCCGGCGCATCGCGATTCTATCGGCCAGGCTACGTCCTGACGATCTCGTCGCGCTCCAGGATCTGGTCGAGGCGGGCAGGATCACGCCGGCGATCGACCGCGAGTACACGCTGCGCGAGGTACCGGAGGCAATCCGGTACGTCAGAGCGGGTGAGGCACGTGCCAAGGTGGTGATCGGGATGTTTCGCACCTAACTCGCTGCCTCATCCGGGTCGGTACCGCGATACAATAGGCTTGGAGGTGGATCTCAACCTGATTCCAAGTCAGGCGAAGCAAGGCGCTGCCTAACGGCTCGGCACGACCGATGTGTGGAACGCGCGGGCCGAGGATCGATGAGCAGAGCGCTCAGGCGTCCATCGTCTCGCCAGCGAGCACGCTTCGGGCGAGCGCGCTGGTTCGCTCGTTCGGCTCATCGGCGACTAGGCGATGAATCAACGCATCCGCGTCCGGTGGCCACGAGATACGCGGCCATGCACTCAGCGCGTGCAGCGCCATGTTACGGTTGCGGACCAGCGGACTACGAAGTCCCGCGCGGATGAGCGCCCACCCCTTTCCGGGGAAACGCCGGAGATCCTGCAACACGAAGTCGAGCGCGTGATGGTGTCGGAGCTCCGACCCCATCCCCATCGAGTCCGCCGGTCCTGACGCGATTGCGTCGAGCGGCAGCGTCCGCTCCGCGAGCTCGACGACACGATCGATACGCGCGGCATCGTCGGTCTGCATCAGGTTCCACCAGAAATCCTGCCCGCGCTGCACCCTCTCGAAGTAGTGCTCCCACGGATCGATCCCGAGCTCCTTTGCCAACTCGGCCGCGGTCCAGAATGCGCTTCGGTCCGGACTCTCGAGCTGCGCGCGCACCTTCGCCAGCCACTCGGGACGCTCGAGGATTTCGCGGGCGAGCGCGAGGATGCTTGCTCGCCGCGGCGTCCAGACATCCGTCATCTCGCTCGTCTGCTCATCGTCCTCCACGAAATGCCGCAGCTTCCGCACGTTCAGTAACTGCTCGAGACCCAGGTCGGCGCGCTCCCGAAGATGGCGGAGCCAGCGCTCGGTCGCCTCCGAGCCTTCCGTGTAGGATTCCATCCCTTCGGCGGGTCCGCCCGAGCTCGTGAGCGTCGCGAGCAGGTCACCCGCCCCGCGGAGGAGCGCATCATCCGGATCCGGAAGGCGCAGTGCCTCCAGAAGACCACCGCTCCGTGCGCAGATCAGCGCCGTGTACTCCCACATGATGTCATTCTGATAACCCTCGCGGAGCATCCACGCGCGGATCTCATCGCTTCGCGTCTCGGCGAGCCGCTCGACGAGGTGTACGCGTCCCCACCCCGTGACCTGTCGCGCCAGCCCGAACAGCGTTCGCTCGTTAGGCTCCCGGTTCTGCAGCGCGACCGTGACATAGAGCGTGAACTCCTCGTGCCGCCCGAGCGTGAGGAGGACATCACGATCCTCGTCGTGGCGGAAAAGGCCAAGCAGGGCGATGCCGAGTTTCACCGGCTCGCGGTCGGCCGCCTCGGTAGCGAGCCAGTACCCGATCGCGTGCACGCGGTCCGGGTCGAGGGCCTGACTGCCGGCGATTTGCTGCAGCAGCTGGTCCGCGTACGCCATTGTCGAATGCGACGTCAGGACGGAGTACAACCGGTCCGCGCGGTCAGTCGTCGCGCGGTCGGCGAGCGCTTCGAGTGCTTCCGATACGGCGCTCACGGCAGCATCCGACTCGGCCGGACCACCGTGATGACCGAACGCTCCATCCATTGCGCCGGGCACCCAGCCAAACTGGCTATCGCCGCGAACGCGAGCCTCATCAGGCAGCTCGTCACCACCCGGAGTGAGACCGGGCCCCGCATCGCTCAGGTGGGTGGCGATGTGCCTATGGATGGACGGGCGAACTCCCCACGGCGGCGCGACGTCCGAGAGGTTCCATGCAGACCATCCGAAGCGCGAGAGAAACGACACTGTGTCACCGGGCGGCGCGTGGCCTCGAATGATCGGTCCAGCGCATGGCGACCGGAAGAGACCATTGCTCGGCGGACATGTCCGGTTTGATCGCCTCTCCTGCGTTCAATGTGATGCCCGGGCAACCCTGTCGGACGCCTGATCCAGCCTTCCCATGCTCAATCCCCTCCGCTGGCTCGCGCGCGAAGCGGGCCTGCGTTTCCTCGCCAGGCGCAAGACCACATTCGCGGTCGCCGTCCTAACGATGGCGCTCGCACTCGGCGCTAATACCATCGTCTTCTCGGCGCTCGAGACGTTTCTGTTCTCGAGTATGGGCGTCCCGGAGGCAGACCGCCTCCTCGCGATCATGCCAACGCGCGATCTCGAGGGTGGCCGCGGGAGCGAACACTACGACGAGGCCTATCCCAACTTCGACCTCATTCGTCGCACGCAGCACAGCTTCGCCGACATCATGCTGGTACATACGGCGATCGCGAGTTGGGATGACCGCGGCGAGACTCGCCCGCTGAACGCGGCGCAAGTCACCGCGAGCTTCTTCCCCGCCATGCGCGTGTTCCCCACCGTGGGGCGCGCGTTCAACCAGGACGAACAGGAACCGCGCGGCGCGCATGTCGTCGTGATCAGCTACACCTTCTGGAAGTCGGCGCTGGCGGGCGACCCGCGCGTGCTCGGGAGAGCGATGCGGCTCGACGGGGACACCTACGCGGTGATCGGTGTGATGCCGTCGGGATTCACGCTGCCGCACCCGACGGACATCTGGATCCCACTCGACGTCCCGGACGGCGATCGGGTAGCGATCACCGGCGCGCGCCACTACCTGATGTATGGTCGCCTCGCGACCGGCCACACGATGCGCCAGGCCGAGGCCGAGGCAAAGGACTTCACGACGCGGACGGTCGCGGCGAATGCCGACAACCGCGAGTTCCGGTACGAGGTTCGGCCGATGCGGGACGAGCTCCTGGCGGGCGCCGATTCGACCGCGATCCTCGTGCAGGAGGGTGCGGTCGTGCTTCTCGTGCTCGCCGTGCTCAACCTCGCGTCGCTCCTCATCGCGTGGGGTTTCGAGCGACAGCAGGAGCTGGCCGTTCGTCAGGCGCTCGGCGCGAGTGGCATGCGCGCGATCCGGGTTCTCCTGGTGCAGAGCCTCGTCGTCGTCGGAACAGGCGCCGTGATCGCGGTCGTCGCCACGCGCCTAACGATTCCGTGGCTCCGCTCATTGGAGCTCCCGGGGCTCGCGTACTTCACGTCGCGGATCGCGCTCGACGGCGGGGTGCTTGGCGTCAGCGCCGTGGTCGCCGTGTTCGCAGGGCTCGTGGCGGGCGTGCTTCCGGCCTGGTTCAGCCGGAAGATCGACCTCGCCCAGTCCCTCCGCGAGGGCGGACGATCGACGACGCTGTCGCGCGCGGCGCTGCGCTGGCAGCGCGGCATGGTCGTTCTGCAGGCCGCGTTGTCGGTCGTCATTCTCTCGGCAGCGGCGCTCGTTGGGGTGAGCTTCCGCAATATGCAACGCGTGCCCGGTGGATTCTCTGCACCGGGGGCGATCGTCGCGCGTGTGCAGGTGGATCCTCGGCGGTACCCCGATGTCCCATCGCGTGCCACCATGGGCCGAACGCTCGTCGATAACCTGTCGCGCGAGCCGTCCATCGCGGCCGCCGGTTTCTCATCCACGCTGCCTGTGAGCGACGAGCAGTGGGCCACGTACTTCTTCATCCCGATGCCCGACGGGAGTCTGAGCCGAGAGCCGGCACTGTTCGAGATCCGCCGAGTGTCGCCCAACTATTTATCGACGATCGGCATCCCACTCCTGACTGGCCGGCAGTTCGATGTGCACGATGACGCCGACTCGCCACCGGTGGCCATCGTGAGCCGCCGCCTTGCGAATCGTCTGTGGCCCGGCGAGAGCGCTATGGGCAAGCGGATCTACCGCGTCGTGCCCGGGAGCAAGGTGCCAGGTGCCCTCACCGTGGTCGGCGTCGTTGGCGACGTGATGGACGAGGGGGCGACCGCGCCGCCGGGAGAAACCGTGTACATCCCGTGGTCGCAGCTGTCGACGATCACACTGTCGCTCGTCGTCAGGCCGCGCGGGACTGCCCAGGCCGCGATCAAAGGCGTGCAGCACGCGCTGCGACTCACCGACCCGCTTCTGGCCGCGCACGACGTCGCGAGCCTCGACGCGCTCGTGGACCAGACGAACGCCCTGCCCAGATTGCAGAGCATCATCCTGCTCACGTTCGCCGGCGCCGCGATCCTGATGGCACTGCTCGGGTGCTACGGCGTGATGCGTCAGCTCGTGGCGACGCGGGAGCGCGAATATGCGACGCGCCTCGTCTTCGGCGCATCGCCGGCGGAACTGGGCCGGCTGGTCCTTCGTCAGGTGGCGCGCCTAACGGTTCCTGGAGTAATCGGTGGGCTCGCTGCCGTCGTTCTCCTTGGCGGGGTGCTCGAGCGATTCGTATTCGGCGTGGATGCCAGGTCGCCGCTGGTGCTGTCGGCCGTGAGCGTGGGGATGCTCGCGATCGGGGTTGCGGCCGCGTTACCGTCGATCGTGCGAGCGATGCGCGTGGACGTGCGGCGCAGCATCGCCCCGTGATTTCGCGATCAGCAAGAAGACCACGAGCGTGACCTGCCCCTGAGTGTGACGGCGCTCCGTTAATGCCGGGACGCATCCCGACCCGTTGGGCCAGTGACATGTGCGCCAGTTCTCAGGACTCGGTGCTCAGTCATCAGTCCCCGGGTCCTCTGGGCTCCTACCGCCGGACTCGTTGTTAGGGGTTCGGCGTTCGGTTTTCGAGGGCCTTGTTCCGCGTGCGCTCTGCGTGGCGCGCGCTGCTGCGGCAACCACCGAGCGCCGCAGGGCGGAGAGCATTTTTCGGATCGCGATCACTTCGGTCGCTAACGGCTTCCATACGTCGTGCGAAATCACACCGAGGTCGCGGGCGAGCTCGAGCTGATAGTCGACCTCGGAAGTCGATTTGATGCTGATGTCGAGGTAGCGAGCGAACTCAAGTCGAGACGCCGCTCCGCAGCCCTCGACGATGTTGTCGACGATGGACTGGGCCGCGCG
The DNA here is from genome assembly GCA_046725585.1 of Gemmatimonadota bacterium. Lineage (GTDB taxonomy): Bacteria > Gemmatimonadota > Gemmatimonadetes > Gemmatimonadales > Gemmatimonadaceae > JAJKIV01. The sequence goes on from JBKOYV010000063.1 coordinate 19,576, forward strand.
CGTCATTTGCGACTTGAGGTCGGTGTATCCCGCCCGCGGCATAGCCTCGACGACGCGCCGAACGTTCACCGCGAACGCGTGCGCTCGTTTCCAGACGAGCAGTTGTCGGAAGTCCTGCATGCCCCACAATCTCGCGCGCCCGTCTCGCAACGTCGTCATCGAACCAGTCCAATTGGCGCCAAACAATTGCGACCTTAGTATCGGCGGCTCGCGTTAGGCCCGATGCTGACC
>JBKOYV010000277.1:0-20090 GCA_046725585.1 Gemmatimonadota bacterium
GCCATCGCTCTCGCGGTGATGGCCGGCCCGGACTCGCTCGACGCTGTCACGTTAGGCACGCCACCCACAGCGCAGCGACCACCTTACGAGTCGTATCTCGAGAAGGGTTCGCTCAAGGGCAAGCGGTTCGGCGTACCGGCGTTCATTCTCGCCGGCGACGGCGTCCCGTTCCACGGCATCCCGGCGACCGTGCCGGACGCGGCGGCCGAGGAGCTGCGGGTAACCGCGAACATGCCGCTGCGCGCCGAGACGCGCGCGATGTTCACGAAAGCCGTCGATGCACTTCGCGGCGCGGGGGCCGAGGTGGTGTTCGGTGACAGCATCCTCCCGACCAGCTTCGCGCGAGCCGCGAGCCGGGTGGCGACGTATGCCTACATGAAGGACGGCACTGATCGCTTCCTCGCCACCTTCGGCCCGGCGCAGTACCACTCCGCCGACGAGTACCGTGAGGTGGTGGGTGCGCCGCTCTTCACCTCGTCGATCGGCATGGAGGACGGATTCCGAAACATCGGCGGCGTTCGCATCGAGCAGCGACGGCTCGCGAGCGATCCGGACGCCGAGCGCCTGTACCACGCCCCGCGCCGAGCGGTGCTGGCCGAGTACGTTGGGACACTGGATCGGCTCAAGCTCGACGGGTTCGTGTATCCGGCGATCCAGATGCCGCCGCCCGACGAGACCATGCCGCAGGACGGTCATCTGAGCGACGGGCCGCACTCGGCGACGAGCTGGGTGAACATGATCGGTGTCCCGGCGGTGGTCGTTCCCGCGGGGTTCTACGCGAGCGGGCTGCCGTTCGGCCTCGAGATCTCGGGGCGCCCGTGGACCGACGGCGACTTGTTAGGCATCGCCCGCGCGTGGGAGCAGGCCGGGACGTGGCGGAGGCCGCCCGTGCTGGTGGAGCGCGGGCTGCTCGCGATCACTCCGGCGCGAGCCGCACCGCCAAAGTCGCGTTAGGCTGCACCGCGCTTGGATGGTCGGTGTAGCGCATCCGCCACGGCTTTCGGGTTGCGCGCGGCAACGCGCAACAACGCGAGCGCCGGACCATCCGGCGTTCGCCGTCCCTGCTCCCAGTTTCGCAACGTAGCGACGCTCACGCCGATCATGAGCGCGAATTCCTCCTGTGACTGACGCAACTCGGCGCGGATGGCCTTAACATCGGCGGGCTTGAACGACGTCACTCGACCCGGCTTGAGTCGGCCACGGCGGATCTGGCCAGCTTGCCGAACACTCGTCAGCAAGTCGTGAAACGCGGCATGCTTCATTTGAGCTCCTGTCGACCGAGGCGCATAACGCAGTGTACGCCATTGGCGTACTAGCCACAACGAGCTTCTCGCACTCCACTGGTACCTTGGACTGGGACAGGACCAGTCGCGAGGCGGCGGCACGCTGTCGATTAGGTTTCCGGTCATGAACGTATCCGACGCCATCGCCCAGCGCCGCTCGATCAAGAAGTTCCAGCCCCGCCCGGTCAGCCGTGAGGAGATCGAGTCTCTCCTCGACGCCGCGGTGCTGGCGCCCAACCACCACCTCACCCAGCCGTGGCGGTTCTACGTGCTCGGCCCCGAGTCGCGACGTCGCTACGGGCTGGCGCTCGGCGAACGGAAGGCGCGCAAGCTGCCGGATCCGGATGCCGCGAACGCCGTGCGCGAGAAGACGGTGGCGGAGTACGAGGCATTTCCCGCCCTCATCGCCGTCGCGATGGTGCTCCACGAGCAACCGGAGACGCGCGAGGAGGATTACGCCGCCGTCATGCAGGCGATCGCCAACATCATGCTGGCGGCGGTCGAACGAGGGCTAGGCACGCACATGCGGACGGGTGCGGTGTTGGAAGATCCCGCGGCACGCGAGGCCGTCGGCGTGCCCGAACGGGAGCGGATCGTGGCCATGCTCAGCATCGGCGTGCCCGCGGAAATGCCGCCGCCCAAGGTGCGACAGGAGGCGGCGTCGGTCACGAGGTGGATCGACTAGGCCATTTCGGAGTTTGGATGGCCGGAGACAGAGCCTGGTGGGCCACCGGAATCGCGACTTAGCGTTTCACTTGCACGACTATTGGCCAGTCACACTCTGAAGCAGCGCCGTGAGCGATACCGTTTGGACGTGGCATTCATCGCGCGTGACCTGAACGTTCCCGCGCGTCCACAGGCGATAGCCCGTCTGCTCCACCGTCACCTCGTAGGTGCCCGCCTTCTCGTATGCCAGGGGGTACGTGCCGTCAGGCAACCCGTCTGATGTGTCGGCCGCAGTCGGCGTGCGCGCCACCACGCGTGCTCCGGCAACCGGAGCGCTCGTGACGGAGTCGCGCACGGTCACGAGGATCCCCGGCCGCGCCTCCTCCGTGCATATCGTGCCTATCGGGTCGCTGCACCCGAGCATCCCCGCCAGCGCAGCGACGCTCACACCCATGTGACAGGCCCGGACTCGCATCGCACCTCGCTATCGCCGCTCGAACACTACGTCGTATGCGCGGCCGCCGGCAACGTGCAGCGCGCTCACGCGTCCTGACGCATCGCGCGTGAACCACACGCGATCGTCGAAGCCGGTGAACGTGTCCTTCGAGACCGGTCGGAGCGAGACGCGCGTGGCCGACCGCCGGAACAGGGTGAGCGTGTTGTTCGCGACGGAGATCTCGAGCGCGGTCTCGACGTCGGGGCTGTAGTAGGTGCCGGCATAGGCGGCGAGGTCGCTCGCGTTAGGCTTCCAGCTCACGGAGTCCGCCTGCGGCCGCTGCGGCCGCGCGGTGACGGGCCCAAGCCCCGGAAGCAGCGAGTCCACGAGCTGGCTCGCGTAGAGGACCGGGTTCGCGGTCGCGGCGTTGCAGAGCACCGCGACCGCGAGGCCTTTGCCCGGGAAGCGCAGCAGCTCGGCGCGGTAGCCCGCCGTGGCGCCGCTGTGCTCCACGCGGTGCACGCCACGGTAGTCACTGATGAAGAGGCCAAGCGCGTAGTCGATGGTGTCGCCCTTCGTCAGGATGCCGCGCACGTGCATGGAGTCCACCATCGGCTTCCACTGTGGCGTGGGATGCTCGAGCATGGCAGTCCAGGTGAGCAGGTCGCCGACGGTGGTGAGGAGCCCGCCGTTGCCGTGGACGTTCTCGAACGGCATCTCGAGCTGCCACTGGCCTTCGCGGGTGCGCGAGTACGCCTGTGCCCTGCCCTTCACGATGCGACGGTAGTCGTCGCGCCACTGCGTACTCGTTAGGCCGAGGGGCTTGAAGAGACGCTCGCGGGAGAAGGTGGCGAACGGCTGGCCACTTACCCGGCTCACGATTATCGCGAGGAGATTGTAGCCGCTGTTGGTGTAGGAGTACTTGTCGCCGGGCGGGTAGTTGAGCGCGCGCTGGCGGTGGAGGATGTCGAGGACGTCGTCGTGCGTGTGGACGCGTGAGCCGCGCGGCCAGCCGGCGAGGTCGGCGATCTCGCCCCAGTCGCGGAGTCCGCTCGTGTGGTTGAGGAGGTGGCGGATGGTGACGGGCCGCTCGTAGGCGGGGAGCTCGGGGACGTATTTGCGGACGTCATCGTCGAGCTTGAGCTTCCCGTCAAGTGCGAGGACGACGGTGGCGGCGGCGGTGAACTGCTTGGAGATCGAGCCCGCCTCGAAGATCGTTTCCGGCTTGTTAGGTATGTCGTACTCGAGGTCGGCTTCGCCGAAGGCGCGGGTGAAGCGTGGGACGCCGGCCCGGTCGATGCCGACGGTGCAGCCTGGCGCGGTGGTCGAGTCCCAGCGGGCGAAGACGCGGTTGACGAACGGGGTAAGGTCGCGCGTCGCCGTCTGAGCCGTTAGGCAGGCGGGGAGGGCTATGATCGCGAGGAGGAGTCGACGGAGCATTGTCGCCGGGGTGGAGGCAAAGCGAAGCTGCGGGGACACGCAGGGTGGGTCAAGTTCACGCTGGAGCGGTGGGGTGCAAAGTCCCGCTTGCTGGCGTCAGCGCCACCAAGCCTTGTTGCCAGGCGATCCTTGAACGCTTCCGCGACCGCGGCCGAAACCCTCGCTGCGGCACGCTCACCGGCGTCGGTTGACGCCGAGTCGGGCATCCAGTAGTGGTACGCGCGGTAGCCCGCCGCGCTCCGAAACTCGACGACGACGGACCATCCGTCGACACCGGACTTCGGTCGCAACGGCGAAGGAATGGAATCGACCCCGAGGCTATCCAGCCGTGCCAGCAGTCGTCGCGCCCACCCGACCCGATCCGGGCGTTCGGCAAGCCAGCAGACGTTCATCGTTCGAGACTGTGCGACCGCGCGGCAGTCGTACGCAGTGTCGATGTGGACGCGCAACCTGTCATTACGCTCCGTCTGGTCATCGCGGGCACGGCGTTCGTCGTCGGTGGACGAGTAACGCCTTCCCGAATTCTCCTCGTGCCAGAACACGCCGAACCGGCCGTGAACACCGCGAGCGTCCTCCCACAGCCGAACGACCTCGTACGGAATGAACATCCCGAACTCGGAATAAACCCTGAGCTCACGGGCGGACGCCTAACGACAACGCAGTCGAATCCAGGCGAGGGAGGTTGCTGGTGGCGGCGACGTCGACCAGCATGTCACGAAACACCTCGCCGATTGAGTCGGTCTGGGCGCGAGCCTCACCCCAAGCGAGCCCATCGATGAGCGACAGAAATCCTATACAGACCAAGCGACGTCTCATAGGACATTCTCGTCGCCATCATTGATGTCCATCACAGCGTTTCCTTACGTCAACGCCGTCGGATACGTCGGCCGTTGCTTCCCCTCCGCCGCCAGTGCGCGCTGGCGCGCCATGTATCGCTCGAAGAGCGCCACGCGCTCCTCGGGTTGAGGCAGCATCCCCACGACGCGCTCGATGTTGGCGAGGTAGTCCGGGTAGCCCGTTGCCGAACGCACTTCGGCGAGGAACGGCCGGAGCTTCGCAAAGAGCGCGATGTGCTCCGTGTTCGCCTCGTTGAACATCTCGGCCGGAATCGCGCCCTGATTCACCAGCGACGCGGCCATGTCCCAGTACGTCGTCACCATGCGGTAGGGCGCGCTCTCGTGCCCCGGGCCCAGCCACGTGTGCAGCACGTCACGGGCGCTCGTGGGATGAAACTCGAACGCGAACCACGCGCGCGCCTGCCGCAGCGCGGGTTCGGTACGCAGCTCGTAGAGCTTGAGCAGAACGGCCGCGGCCTGAGCCGAATCTCCCATCAGGCTCTCCCTAGGAGGTGTGACGTTGATCTAACGCGTGCACACGGAAGCGCAAGTCGCTCTCCTTACACGTTAGGCGCGCGGTGGGCCGAGTCCCCAGTCCCTAGTCCCCAGTCCCGGACCTTCGACGAATTCTCGACGGATTCCAGCCCGCGACCGCTCTGAACCCCCGACACATGTGGCTGTGATCCGCGAAACCACACTCGTACGCGATGCGAGAGAGCGGCTGCGTCGTCGACACCACCAACTCGCTCGCCCGCCTAACCATGCGGATGGTCCAATACTCCCGGATCGACACGCCGAACGCCTGACGAAATCTGCGCGCCAGATACACCGGGTGCAGATCGAGCTCGCGCGCCAGCGCGGTCACCGACGGTCTCGTGTCCGGATCCTCGAGCATCTTCGAGACGCGAGCAACGGGACGCGCGTCGCGCGGGCGCGCCGGGCTCGGATCCAGCGCCGCGACAAACTCGACCAGCGCGTCTTCCGACTGCGTGAGCACGCGCAGCCCGGCGCGGTACACCGCAGGAGAGTCGGACCAGGTCCATCGCCGGGCCAGGCCATGAAACTTCTGCCCGTCCGGAATGATGGCCAGGAGAACGGCGCCGCGTGGTCCGAAACGATTCACGTGCCGGGTGCCGAACGGGCGCGCTCCCGCCCACCCCGCGTGCGCGACGGCAGTACAATGCTCCGCCTCCTCCACAGCCTCCCCGTGGAGCACGACGCTCAGACCATCCTGCTCGTGTGCATGCGTCTCGAGCTGCTGATACGGGGCGTAGCGCGTGACGAACACCCTATGCTCACCCACCCGCGCCTCGAGCATCACCGAGGCCGGGCTCATGGCTGGCGTCTCGTGGGGGGCAATCGACCTCATGACCGAATTACGCACCGGAGGTTGGATTCATTCAAGCAGCGGTGTGGACCGCGGGCCAACGTCTTCCAAACCACTTCAGCGGCGGAGGCCCGGGATGCTCGGCTCATCGGTCTTTGGTTTGTCGCTCCTCGTGCAAGCAGCTGCGGCCGGTAGCGGCGGCGGGAGGCCTTCCAGGCTGCAGGAATACACGGTCGACGCCGGCCACTCGATCGTGGAGTTCTCGATCGGCTTCGCGCTCACCCGCATCAAAGGTCGATTCATCCAGTGGCAGGGCACGATCCTCTACGACTCGATCGCTCCGGACAATTTCTCCGTGACCGCCGTGATCGAGTCGAAGAGCATCGACACCGGGTGGCCTCACCGGGATCAGCACCTGCGCACGAGCGACTTCTTCGACGTCGAGCGCTTTCCCACCATCACCTTCCGGAGCGCGCGACTCCGGCGCGCCGAGGGCGGCTGGATCGCCGACGGATCGCTCACGATGCACGGCGTGACACGCCCGGTGAGCCTGCCCTTCCGGTTCCTGGCGAGCTCGCCGTCGCGGAGCCCCGAATCGCGAAACATGATGCTCGATCTCGAAGGCAGCCTGCGTCTCGCGCGCGCCGACTTCGGCATCGTCGGTGGTTCGAAGTACAACTCGTGGTTCACCCAGGCGAGAAGCGCGACGATGTCCGACAGCGTGGACATCGCCTTCGAGGTAGAGGGCTGGCGAGCCGACGCAGCGAGTCAGCGGCCGCCGGGCATCGAGGCGGCGCTCCAACGCATCACCACGTCAGGCATCGGCGCGCATCTCGATCGGCTGCGTGAACAGCGATCGAACGTCACCGAGGCCGACTGGCCGAAGTATTTCCGCGGCCAGGATTTCCTGGTGCATGCCCTGGTCGACTCGGACCGCAAGCGTGACGCGCTCGAGCTCGCGAAGGCACTCCCCGACCTGTTCAGCCAGTCGGCGAACTCCTATCTGATGCTCGGCTACGCTGCGTCGAGCACCGGGGATAGCAAGACCGCCGCGACCGCCTACGCGCGCGCGAAGGAGGTCTACACGCCGCCCGCCCGCGACCCTAACGAGCAGTTTCCTCAGGTCGATGACAACTGGCACTACATGGACCTGCTCGCGCGGACCACGCTCGAAGCGGGACGGGTGCCGCAGGCACTCCCACTGGCTCGCGTCCTGACCGAGCTGTATCCTGACATTGCCCGGGCACATTCGCGATACGCTCAGGCTCTCGCGCTCGCGCGACAATACGAGCAGTCGGCGGCTACCTTCGCGAAGGCGCTGCAGGTGGATTCGCTGGAAACGCGCGCGCTGGAATATCGCCGCCGGCTGCTGCGATGAACCGGAGGGGATCGCATGCGGCTCGCAACTACGGCAGTCGTTCTGGTCACGGTCACGGGTACACTGCCCGGCCAAGCCACGCTCGATGGGCGTTGGCAGGGCTACTGGTCGCGAGCGGGCGACTCCATGGCCGTCACGTTCGAGGTCCGCCGCGACACGACCACTGGCCGCTACTGGGCCACATTCTCCGCGGATCGTCTCCGTGTGAGTGGGATTCCCTTCAGCGACGTTCGCGTGAGTGGCTGTTGCGACGTATCCATGACGCTGCGCGGAGATCGAACGACCGCCGTGTTCACCGGTCTCCTGAAAGGCGATTCGCTGACCGGCACGCTGGAGGAGAGCACGGGCAATGGGCGGTTCGCCTATGCTCGCGTTCCAGCGGCACCTCCGACGTTCGAGGAGCGCGAGGTCACGTTCATGAGCGGCGCGACGAAGCTGGCGGGTACCGTCCTCCTTCCTAACGCGAAGAATCCTGTTCCCGCTGTCGTCTTCCTGCACGGCTCCGGTGCGGAAGGGCGATGGGCGTCCCGCTTCCTCGCGTCCCAGCTCGCCAATCGTGGTATCGCCGCGTTGATCTTCGACAAGCGCGGCGTCGGTGGCTCGTCAGGCGACTGGCGGCAGGCCACGCTCGAAGACCTGGCCGCCGACGGCGCGGCCGCGGTTGCCCATCTGCGCCGGGAGCCGCGCATCGACGCGTCGCGCGTCGGTATTCACGGCCACAGCCAGGGCGGCACGCTTGCCCCGCTCGTCGCCGCCCGCGCGCCTAACGTGGCGTTCGTCGTCGGCTCGGCCGCCGCCGGAGTCCCGACCGATTCAACGGAGATCTTCAGCATCCTCAACTCGGTGTATCCGGAGGCCAGGACCGCCGATGACTCCGCGAGCGCCAGGGCGTACGCTGGCGAGATCGTCGCCGTCGGCTACCACCGCAAGCCGAGAGCGCGGCTCGACTCGCTCGCCTCGGCGTTGCGAGACCGGCCGTGGTTCTTCGCGCCTCCACCTCCGGACAATTCCTACTGGTCGTTCTCGGCGCTGTTCGGACAATACGATCCGTTGGCGTGGTGGTCCCGGGTCAAAGTCCCGGTGCTGCTCCTCTACGGCGCCAACGATCAGCGTGTGCCGGCTGCGCAAAGCGCCGAGCGCATCGCGGCTGCGCTGCGCCGTGCGGGAAATGCGGACGTGACCGTTCGGATCTATCCCGGTGCGGATCACACCTTCCGCCTGGCGCCGGGGCCGAGCGGATGGCCGGTCACCGCGCCGCAGTACGTACCGGATCTGCTCGACTGGCTGGCGAAACGCTGATGCCGGGACGGTGACGCGCGTCACGCGGAGCGCGTGCGGTCGCATCGAAAGGTGCCTAACCAGTTCAGGGACGCGTCATCAATGAAGGCGCTGGCTGTCGCCAGCCTCTGCACCCACGAACTGGTGCGAGCCTCTCGCTCGCGCCCCTTGTCGCCTTCGGAGTATCCGCATGCGCACCGCTATCCGCTGTCTCGCCGCCATCCCCGGACTCGCCATCGTGGCGTGTACCACGGGGGGCGTCACTGTCGTTCGCCCAGTCCCCGCCCCCACGCCTGCACCGGTCGTCTACGTCGAACCGCTCGAGATGGACATCGCGCGCCCACATCACGGGAAGATGTTCGTGCAGACGAATCGCGCGGCATACGTGGCGATCTTCGAGATCATTCCGGAGCGCGGTGTCGAGCTTGTGTACCCTGTGTCGTCGCGCGATCGACGATACGTAGTTGCGGGACTGCGCACCGTCCCCGTTTGGTGGGAGGGATCGCGGACGACATACCACGCGGGGTGGTCCACTTCGCGCGCGTACCCGGGACGTTATATCTACGCGCTCGCGTCGGATGAACCGCTTCGCATTCCCGACGCTGCCTATCAGCCCGGCTACCTCCGCAACATGCTAGGCGCCCAGGTCTATTGGTCCGCGAACCCGTACGCGACGATGCGCGCGCTGCAACGCGAGTTCGTTCCGGCAGTGCGCGAGGAGGAGTGGGCAGAAGACATGTACGTTTTATCGCCGACGTATGCGACGGAGTCTTATCGCGTGACGCGCGTCTACTGCCGCGGCGGATCGGTGATCGAGGTGCCGTCGGAGCTCGCCGACCACGTGTGGTGCCCGACGTACGTGCGCGGCGAGCCGAACGACCGAGGGCGAGTGACCGAGGCCGATCTGCCTGGCTCTCGTCGCCCGATGGCGCGACCGGACTCCGTGGTGGGCGACAACGGCCGCCGGGTGGCGATGCGAGTGCGCGGTGCGAACGGACGTGGCCCGATCTACCGTGTGAAGGAGCCCCCGGTTCCGGAGCAGCGAGGCAACGACCGGACTGCGGACAACAACGACCGTCCCGGCAATGGTCCACCGCAGCGTCCTGCGGTTGGCCCGGACCGCAATCGCCGCGTAGTACCTAACGAGCGAACGGACGATCCGCCGCCTCGTCGTCGGGTAGCGATCACTGACGACCGCGACCCGCCGAAGCCCAACGTGGGGCGCGAGTCGAAGCGGGATGAAAACGGCGAGCCGAAGCGGGATGGGAAGGACGACTCGAGACCGGATGCAGACCGCGAGTCCAAGCCGGATACGAAGCGCGAGTCCAAACCGGATGCCAACGACGATTCGAGGCGTAATGCATTCGGCGAGTCGAAGCGGGATGCGAAGGGCGAGTCGAAGCCGGATGCAAGCGACGATTCGAAGCCCAAAGCAAACGACGACTCGAAGCCCAAAGGAAACGACGACTCGAAGCGCAATGCAAACGACGACTCGAAGCCGGGGGCGAGTGGTGAGACCAAGCCCCAGCAGTCGGACGAAGCGCGCTCCGAACCGACGAAGGGCCGTGGCCGACCCGAAGCGAAGGACGACAAGCAGAACGACAAGAAGGATGACAAGAAGGACGACAAGAAGGCCGACGACAAGGCAAAGGACCCGCGAGGCCAAAAGCCGTTAGGCTGAGACGGGCGGATCGCGATGGACGCCGGGTGAGCGCTCGCCCGGCGTCCATTTGCCATCCACCGGGAGCCCGGTTACGCGTCCGACAGTCCGGGGAACCGGAGGCCGTAGGTCCGGCAGATCTCCTCGGTGCGCTCCGGGCGGAACTCGATCGCGTAGCGCTCCGGGAGATCGGAGTTGGCCAGCACGACGCCGGGGTTCGGGGCGTTCACCGCCGCCATGGCTTCGCCGAGCTCATTGAAGAAGTGCTCGAAGCCGGGCTGCGCGATGATCTCGAGGATGCGACAGGGGCTGTCGCCGGCGTTCCAGAACGTGTGCCACTGGTTTCGCGGCTTGTAGACGAGGTCCCCCGCCTCCGCGTAGACGACGTCGTCGCCGAGCAGAGCGCCCATGCGCCCCTCGAGGACGTAGCTGTACTCGTCCTCGCGCGCGTGCCGGTGGTACGGGGCAGCGAGGGTTCGCGCCGGGATCGGGTGCTCGACGAGCGAGAAGAGTCCGCCCGTCTCCGCGCCCCAGATCATGAATCGCACGCCGACGCTTCCGAGATCGGTGAACTTGCCGTCGCGCGGGCCGATGATGCGCGGTCCGGTGGAGCCGTCGAACCGAGAGGTGGGGATCCTGGATAACTGCCGCTCACCGGCGGTCCAGATACGTTCCGTTGGCTGTAGCGTAGCCATAGTGTCGCCTCTCTGTTTTGATTACGGCTTAATGTTCATTGTTTAGTGAACAGTGACGTTCACTGAATTACCGACGACAGTAATGGACCTGGCGGATGTTGTCAATAGTTCAGTGAACATGTAAGTTCATTCAAATGGCGACCCGGAAATACGAGAAGAAGCGCCGAGCAGAGCAGGAGTCGGAGACGAGGCGGCGGATAGTGGAGGCGGTCTACGCGCTGCACGGCGAGATCGGGCCGGCGCGCACGACCATTAAGGCGATCGCCGAGCGCGCTGGCGTCGAGCGGCTGACCGTGTACCGGCACTTCGCCGACGAAGGCGCGATCTTCGCCGCGTGCGACGCGCACTTTCGCGCGGAGACACCGCCGCCGGACCCCGCAGAGTGGGCGGACATCGCTGACCCGCCAGCGCGGCTACGTGCCGCGCTCCACGCGCTCTACGGCTACTACCGGCGCGGCGAGAACATGATCGCGAACGCCGAGCGCGACGCCGCGAAGCTCCCCGCGCTCGCGGCGGTGATGGCGCCGCGCGATCAATTCATCGCGGCGGTGCGGGACGACCTCGTGGCGGCGTGGCCTCCGCGCGATCGCGCGCGGGCGCGGCTCGCCGCGGCGATCGCTCACGCCCTCCGCTTCGATACCTGGCGCTCGCTCGCGCGCGTCGAGGGGCTCGAGGATGCGGAGGCGGCGGAGCTCATGGTCGACCTCGCGCGCGCCGCTGTGGCCTCGTAGTACGCGTCGGCATCGTTAGGTGCCGGTATCACGAGGCGGCTTTGGCGAAGCGGCGTTGACTCGCTCCGCCACGAGCTTCGTGGTAAAGCGCTGCGCCTCGCCGATGCGCTCCACCTCGAGCCCGATGGCATCCAGCGATTGCTGAAGGCGCTCGAGGCGCGGATCGGCCTCCTGCTCTGCCAGCATCTCCTGCCGCCGCACCCGTGGCGCGAGCCGCCAGACGAAGTACGCCCCGAGTAGCAACAGCCCGACATGGGCGGCAGTATGGAGCACTTCACCCGCCACGGCGGCCATCCCCGCGCCACCGAGATTGGCGAGCGTGAAGAGCGACGCGGCCACCAACCAGAGCTTGGCGCGTTTTCGGGTCATGGCGAAACTCCACATCGATACTGAACACCCTACGCCCAGGATGAGTCGAGGTTCCATGAACCGGATGGGCATCCGAAGCAGCCCAGGCGCGACGTCGAGCCAGCGTCAGGTGAAGGCGCCGGCCGATCGCGAGGTTCAACTCAGCGACATCACCAACTTCGCGGTCACGGCCTACCTCGCCAAGCTGACCGATCGTGAGCCGAAGCTGGGGCCGGCGAAAGCCAGCGTTGTTACGAATGAGGACGGGGAGTTCACGTTCCCGCGCTTCCGGGCGGGCCGTACGTGGTGACGTTCACCGCCGGGGATCGGCTTGCCGTCCTGCGTGTGCGCGCGCGCTGCTTCGGGTGCCCGCGTCGCGGGGAGCGGCTGCTCGTACGTGCTGCTCGTCATGCCGGCGGGGCCGAGCACGAGCTCCTGCATGAGCGCGGAGAACGGCTTGCCCGTCACGTTGACGAGCAGCTGCTGCATAACGGTGGTCCCGCCCCGGAGTAGCGCTCGATGGACCCCGGCGTCGTGTCGACGCGGACTGGGTCCGTGTTCGCCGGCGAGCTCCGCGCCGAGCTGGAGGCGCAGCGCGTGCCGGCCCCGCTGCCGCTCGTCGGCGACGAGATGATCGGTCGCGAGGCGGAGTTGCGCTCGGCGTGTGCCCTGCTCGTTCGCCAGGACGTCACGCTGCTCACGCTCACGGGGCCCGGTGGCACGGGGAAGACGCGCCTCACGGCCCGCGCGACGTCCCCAAGTCGCTCGCGGCCGCCTGCGCTGGGCGACGCACGCTCCTCGTGCTCGACAACTTCGAGCAGGTCGTGAGTGCGGCTCCGGCCCTAACGCGGTTGGCGGCGGCCGCACCTGGCGTGAAGTTGCTCGTCACCAGCCGGATGCGGCTTGGTGTCTGCGCCGAGCACGAGCTCTTCGTCGCGCCGCTGGCCGTGCCTGACGAGCAGGTAGATGCCGCGGCGCTGCGCGAGAACGCGGCCGTTCGGCTGTTCGTCCGTCGCGCGTCGAGCGCGAATCCGGCGCTCGCGTGGGACGACGACACGCTGCGCGCCTCCGCGCGGATGTGCATGCGACTCGACGGACTGCCGCTCGCGATCGAGCTCGCCGCGGGGAGGACGGGTTCGATCTGCTGATGGGGAGGAGCGCTATCTCGTGGATCAGGAGATGCTGGAGGACGCCACCGCGCGGCTCGGCGGAACGCTGCTGGACCCACTCAAGAGGACGGTGGTACACGAGCGCAACGCACGATGGGAACGTGGGTGGTGCGGAAGGGCGGCTGAGGCGCCTACTGCGCTTTCACCGCCGCCTTCGCTGCCTCCCGGCGCGCGTTCTCCTCGACCACGAGCCGGTATGCAACGTAGTACTTGAAGATGTTGGCGACATAAGTCACGGTCTCGCGCCCAATGCGCTCTGACGCGATCTGCTCCACGTTGCCGAACCAGACGTTAGGGTTCAGCCCGCGCTTCTCCGCTTCCCTCCGCAACCCGCGAATCCGGCCCGGCCCCGCGTTATACGACGCGAAGGTGAACAGCGCCTTGTTCAGGTCGTCCATCGGCTCGTTCTCGAAGTACGTGTTCCGCACGTCGCGCATGTACTTGACGCCGGCGTGGATGTTCGGCTCGAGCTTCCTGATGTCGCCGACCTTCAGCAACCTGCCGGTCGCCGGCATGATCTGCATGATGCCGATGGCACCGACCGGGCTCCGGGCGTTCTGATTGAGCTCGGACTCCTGGTATCCCTGCGCGGCCATCAGCAGGTAATCCATCCGGTACCGGTCGCTGTACTTCCGAAAGAGATCCACGACCGCGCGGAACTTCTGGCGCTCCTGCTCCGACGTGGCGTTCTTCGCGTAGGTCGCGTTGACGAGGTATTGTCGCTCGACCCGGTCGCCAAAGGCCGTTCCCAGCCCATAGTTCCCCATGAACGTGTTCAGCCCCGCGAGGAGCTGCGGGTTGTTCTTGCGGATGGCGACGGCGAGGGTACCGCCGGTGCTCAGCGCAATGCTGTCGTGGACGATGAGGTTCGGAAACACCTTCTTCCAGAAGGCTGCGAGATAGTCGTCGACCACGATGGCCGGGATCAGGCCGGCGTTCACCATCTCGAGGAGGTCGTCGTCCTCCAGTTGCGGTGGGGACTCCCGAATTGTCATCGGGGCCTTCCCCTGGGTTCTGAACTTCTCGTTGAGCGCGAGCAGGCTCTGGTTGTAACCGCCGAGTTTGCGGGCGAAGACTTCTTTGCCTGACAGGTCCTCTATCGAGGCAATCGCCGGCGCGCCGGGACCGGTGACCAGGATCTGGTTGACATTCGTCCGAGTGGGGTCGCTGAACTCGACGTACTTCTTCAGCTCGGGCGTCACCGGAAGCTGCGCCGCAACCAGGTCCACCTTGCCGTCGATGAGCGCCGCAGGCAACATCTCGCGCGGCAGCGGCAGGAAGATCACGTGGATCCTGTTGCTCGTGCGAGTCTTGAAGCGCTTGTTGAGCCGTGCCTGCATGAGCTGGCCGTACTCGTAGGCGATGCCGCGTTGCACGCCCTTGTCGACGAAGTAGAACGTGCGATTGTATGTCAGGCCGATCCGCACGACCCGTCGCTTGACGAGCTCGTCGAGGTCGCCTGTAAACGGCTTCAGCACGGCCTCGCGTACCGAAGGTGGCAGCTCGGATTCGAGCTCGAAGGCCGGGAGTGGAGCCTCGGCCTTCTCGTTTGGCTCCGACTTCTGCCCTGCCTGCCTGTCGTCACTGCACGCCGTGAGTGCCACCACGGCGCCAACGAGCAGAACAGCAGCGAGCTCGATCCTTGTCCTCATAATCGTCACCTGCTCGACATCCGACGGCCGCTTCGCGCGCCCGCGCGTTCGCGGGCGGCCCGATGATGACGGGACACGAGTGACCGCCGGCAAGTAACCTGATGCCGGTCGCTCGATCGGCTCTATTGGACGTTAGGCGGGCGGTGGCGTTGCCTCAGCCGCTCGGCAGGATTCGGGACGCGCTGACCGGTGCTAAACGCCGCCGACCACAACCCGGCGCTCGTGCCGTGTCACGCGGCGGTCAACGTTGGACTTGCAGGCGCATGAAGCGAAGATCGCGGATCTCTTCGGCACCCAATCGGCGGTAGAAGTTCAGGGCCGGCGCGTTCTTCTCGTGTACCGCCCAGACCAGCTCGCGAGCACCCGCATCGCGACACAGCGAGCTCGCCCTGTTCATCAGCGCTCTCCCGATGCCTTGGTGCCGCACGGCTTCGTCGACCAGAAGGTCGAGGATGAAGAGATAGCGGTTCGCGCGGTCCGTGTCATACTCGAAGGCGTAGAGCAGATAGCCGACCAACTGCCCGTCGAGCACCGCGCCGATTCCTTTGAATGCCGGGTTCTCGCCGAAACCATCCCGCAGGTAAATCTCCGCGGTGAACTGGAAATCGGTGTCATCACCCAGGGATCGATGCTGGTCGGCCGATTGGTCATACAACCGCCCGATGTCGGCGGCATCCTGTGTCGTCAGTGGACGTATCGAGACGCTCATGGACGATCTCGCTGTGATGGGTCGTTCGGCGTCGTCGGATGCGGTGCGTGGTCTCCCGCTGTCTATCGAGGCTACACTCATTCGACGTGTAGGTGAAGGCCCAACAATTCAGGACCATCACAGGAAAGGTTCGTATGAGAAAGCTGATCGTATCCGAGTTCGTGACGCTCGACGGCGTGATGCAGGCGCCGGGAGGCAAGGACGAGGATCGAGATGGAGGATTCGAGCACGGGGGTTGGACGTTGCCCTACTGGCACGACGACATCGGGGCGAGCTTCGGCGCGCTGATGGCGGAGACCGACGCATTTCTGCTCGGTCGCCGGACGTATGTGACGCACGCGCAGGCCTTCGAGCCGATGCCCGCAGGCGATCCGTTCGGGGACATGATGAACGCACCGAAGAAGTACGTGGTGTCCCGGACGCTGAAGGAGCCGATCTGGCGCAACACGACGATCATTCGCGACAACGTGATCGAGTCAGTGCGCGCAGTGAAGGCACAGCCGGGGAAGAACATTCTGACCGACGGCAGCAGCCAGCTCGTGCACGCTCTCTTCGAGCACGAGTTGGTCGACGAGCTGCATCTGCTCCTGTATCCGCTGGCGCTGGGGAAGGGCAAGCGAGCGCTGCCGGACGGGGTGCACACGAAGTTCAGCCTCGAGTCCGCGACGCCGTATCCCACCGGTGTGGTGGGGCTTCACTACGTACGTCAGCAGGGTTGATGGCGCGGTTCTCGACTGCGCTGGCTACACCCCGGAGCCGCGCGGCGAACGCCTAACGCACTTTGCGGCGATGAACGCGCGATCTCATTGGCCTCATTTGCTGAGCAAGCGCTGAAATCGCGCGTTCCCGTACAACGGCTTGAACGTCGGATCCAGCCGGAGGTAGTCCGGCGTGACATCGGACGCGTAGGTGGTGACGAGCGGCTCGATGAGATCCAGCGCCTTATCGTACTCGCCGCTCTGAACGAGAATGCGCGCGACCTGGAAGTGCACGTACGGGCGGAGCGCCACGTCCAGCGTGGTCTCCCGCAGCGCGAGCGACCGCTCGGCCTCTGCGATCGCCTCGGCCCGGTGCCCGCCTAACGCGAGGGCGCGCCCGAGGAGCTCGTGCAGCTGGGCGCGGTCCGGGAACTCCCTGAGCCGCGCCTCGAAATCCGCCCGCGCAGAGTCGCCGAACATGCGGCCCCGGGCCGTATCGCCGAGGAGCAGGTACGTGTGCCCGAGCTTGAGTCCCCAGTGACCCTTGTCGCCCGAAAAGTCCTTGACCGTGAGCGGCAGAATCTTCGGCCAGAGCTCCGGCGGTAGCGTCCACATCATCTCCTGGAACATCGAGAAACGGACGAGCAGCGCCGTCGTGTCGACGATCGCGAGCTTCGCGTGGACGAGCGCATGGACGCTGTCGAGCTGGCCGAGCGCCAGGAATCCAACGGCCTTCCCCTGAATGATCGGAAGGTTATCCGGCGCCAGGGCGAGCGCGCGATCCCACGCCGGCAGCTCCTCCGTGAACCGTCGCAGGTCGTGGTACGCACTGGCCAGTCGTCGCGCCACGGCTATCGATCTCGGGTCCAACAGCGCTGCCTGTTTGATGTGTGTCAGCGCATCGTCGAACTTTCCGATGGTGCGTTCCACGCTCGCGAGCGCAACCAGGAGATCCGCGTTGTTCGGGTCGTGTCCCAGTCCCTCGAGGTACTGCTGGCGCGCCCCCTCGTAATCCAGTTTGACGTTGATCAAATAGGATCCCATCGCCAACCGCCCTTCGGGCCGGTCGGGTGCAAGCTGCAGCGCCCGCTCCGCCGCCACGCGCGCACGCTCGACCGACGCCCGGGTCGGACTCGTGCCGCTAATGGTCGAATACGAGCGCGCGATCGCGCTCCACGCGCGTGCGAAGGTGCTGTCGAGCCGAACCGCGCTTTCGTAATGCGCCAGTCCCTTCAGCAACGTCGGCGGGTCCGTGTTGCCTAACGAGCTCGTGATCTGCTCGCCCTTCAGGAACTCGTCGTACGCGTCGAGGCTCGACGTCGGGCGCGCGGCGATCTGCACCTGGACCGGCGGGGCGAGCGCCACGTTCAGCGCCTCGGCCACCTTCGCCGCAATGCTGGCCTGGACCGCGAACACGTCGGACATCACGGTGTCGTACGGCGCGCTCCACCGGCTCTCCTCGTTCGAGACGTCGATCAGCTCGGGGGTGACCCGCACGCGGTTCACGCCGTTCGCCTTGCTCCATCGCACGGTTCCCTGAAGGAGATACTGCACCTCGAGCTCGCGCCCGATCTGGCGCGGCGTCTTCTTCGAGCGACGGTACTGCGAGCTGCTGGCGCGCGCGGTCACCCGGAGGCCGCGGATGGTCGAGAGGCGACTTCGCACCTCGTCCGTCATGCCTTCAGCGAAGTACTCATCATCCGCGCTTCCGGCGTTCTCGAATGGGAGCACGGCGACCTTGCGTTCGCCGGTGCCCGTGGGATGTTGCCGCGACCACAGGACTCCCAGCCCGCCGCCCATGATGCCCACGATGGCAACTGCCGTGGCTACGGCCATCCACCACGACATGCGCCGAGGCGATGCGGCGGGCGCGACGGCGGGCATGGTGGCGGTCGACTCGAGCAGGCGCGCAAAGTCCGCCGCGGTCGCGGGACGGTCGGCGGGCGACTTCGCCATCGCCTGCTCGACCGCGCCGGACAGCTGCCGGGAGATCGTGGATCTCACGGTGTGCAGCGGGCGCGGCGACTCGGTCATCGCGCGGGCGATCAGCGCCTGCGCCGTGGGGGCCGAGAACGGTGGCTCGCCGGCCAGCATCTCGTAGAGAACGGAGCCTAACGAATAGATGTCCGTGCGGCCGTCGATGGCGTTGTCGCCGGACGCCTGCTCGGGGCTCATGTAGGCTGGCGTGCCGATGATCGTGCCGGTGCTGGTGAGCGCCTCGGCCGCGCCACCCAGCGCCCGCGCGATCCCGAAGTCGGCGACGAGGGCCTGCCCGTCGGTGAGCAGGATGTTCTCGGGCTTGATGTCCCGATGGATGACGCCGTGGCGGTGGGCGTAGTCGAGAGCGAGCGCCACCTCGCGCGTGATGCGCAGCGCGTCGGCGACGGGCAGCTGCCGCTCGCGCGTGAGGCGGTCGCGGAGCGACTCGCCCTCGACGAAGGGCATGGTGAACCACAGGTGCCCGTCCGTGCTCCCCGAGTCGTGGACGCTCAGGATGTGCGGGTGCTGGAGGCTCGCCGCCACCCGGATCTCCCGCTGGAACCGCTCGGCGCCTAGCGACTCGGCCAGCTCGGCGTGGAGGACCTTGAGGGCGACCGGGCGGTCGTGTTGCGTGTCGCGAGCGCGGTAGACGGTGGCCATGCCGCCGCGCCCGAGCTCGCGCTCGATGTCGTACCGTCCTGCCAACCCTTCACGGAGCCTGCCGAGCTGTTCGGGCATTCTTGGTCCCGGAGGGGAGGAGGACCTGCACCTGGGTGTAGTCGCCGGCCGGACTCATCCGGCCGGGGCCTACGTTGTGCCACGGCAGCGATCTCCGCAACAGCAGGACGACTGTAGAGGGGTGATCATCGTCACGGCGCAGGAGCCTTCCACGGTCGCGGTGACGGAAGGATCGCCAGCACCGTCGCCAGCGTTGCCCGTGGCCAGGCCGACGGCACGCCGCGAATGAACGTCACCAGTCCGTCGATGGGTGAGACCACATCGCCGGTCTTCCTGCCCAGGAGATCTGTCGTGTAGCCGAGCACCTGTCCCTTCTTCACCCTGGCGTCGCGTTCGACCGACGCGAAGAAGAAGCTCGTGCTGTCGGCCACGATCCGCGGCGCGGCGCCATCGAGCCATATCGGATTTGCAACGCGGTGCACCGGTCGGTCGAGCATCTTCAGCTCGCC
The DNA here is from genome assembly GCA_046725585.1 of Gemmatimonadota bacterium. Classification (GTDB taxonomy): domain Bacteria; phylum Gemmatimonadota; class Gemmatimonadetes; order Gemmatimonadales; family Gemmatimonadaceae; genus JAJKIV01. The sequence continues at coordinate 19,474 of JBKOYV010000277.1, forward strand.
GAGCACGCCGAGGGAGCCATCGACCAGCGCGGTGATGTCGCTTGGTGCAACCACGCCGCTGCGTCCCGCTTCGGCGACGAGCACGGTCTTGCCGCGAACCAACGCCTGCGATGACAGCGAGCGGCCGGCGTTCGGTGCGTCCGGATTCACATCGGTCACGATGATGTGGTCCAGGCCGAACGCGAGGGCCAGCCGCAGCCCGGCCGAGTCCTGCGCCGCGCGTCCTCCGCGGAACCAGTAGCTGTAGGGTCGAAGATTCTCGTCCAGGTCTCCCCCGTGGAGATCGACGACGACGTCCGCCGGCACCACGACCTGACTCGTGATGAGCGCCAGCGCGCGCTGCGACTGGGTTCCATTCGGATCGCCGGGGTAATTCCCGTTCATGCTCTTCCGGTCGATCGGATTGAGGTGCGGTGTCATCTGCTCGAACGACGCGATGTTGATGATCGGCACGATGATCACCGTCCCGGCCAGCGCCTTTGCGTCGATGCGCGGGATGAGCCGCTGCAGCGCGACGATCGAGCTGTACTCGGTCCCATGACTCCCGGCGACGAATGCGACGATCGGACCGGGTCGCGCGCCGTGAATCACTGCTACAGGAATCGAGAGCCCCGAGT
>JBKOYV010000051.1:0-8805 GCA_046725585.1 Gemmatimonadota bacterium
GCCCAGAGGAGTCCCAGCGACGAACGGCCTGCCCAGAGGAGTCCCAGCGACGAACGGCCTGCCCAGAGGAGCGCCAGCGACGAAGGGAGACGTCGCCGCGATTCAGCTGGAGTGTGTTGCGCGGGTACTGAGGCTGATAGCCCGCGCGGAGCCGAAGGTTGAACAGGTTGTAGCCTTCCGAGCTGGCGGACGTCTTGAGCACGTCCTCGCGCTCCGGAAGCATGTCCGCCACGAACACGTCGGGACGGCCGTCGTTGTTGAAGTCGGCAGCGTCCACCCCCATCGAAAAGCGGCTCGTATGTGCGGTCGCCTTCGTGATGGACTCGGTGAAGGTTCCGTCGCAGTTGTTGATGTAGAGGTAGTCGTTCTCCTGAAAGTCGTTCGCCACGTAAAGGTCGGGGCAGCCGTCCAGGTTCACGTCCGTGGCGACGACGCCGAGCCCGAAGCCCCCGACACCGTGGTCGCTGTCGTGAATGCCCGCCGCGTCGCTGACGTCCACGAAGTGCCTGACTTGCCCTGAGCCGTCAGGCGCCTGCCCTGAGGAGCGGTCGCGACGAAGGGAAGCGTCGTTCCGATACAGGCGATCGGCCGAAGCCGCGTTAGGCGATGACTCGCCGCTGTGATCTCCAATCCGTCGCTCCGTGTGCGTCGAGCTGTTGAGGAGGTACATGTCGAGGTCGCCGTCGCAGTCGTAATCGAAGAACACCGCCTGCGTCGAATACCCGGCGAAATCGAGCCCGTACTCTTTCGTTCGGTCGGTGAACGTCCCGTTCCCGTTGTTGATGAACAGGATGTTGTGTCCCTTCTCGCCGAGGTGACTGACGGAGGAGACGTAGATGTCGAGGTGCCCGTCGCCGTTCACGTCGGCCATCGTCACGCCGGTCTTCCACCCGTCGGGCGCGGCGACGCCCGCGCGCTCGGTGATGTCCTCGAACTGGTAGTTGCCCTTGTTCCGGTAGAGGTGGTTGGGGCCGAGGTTGGAGGTGAAGTAGAGATCGGGGAGCGCATCACCGTCGATGTCGCCCGCCGCGACGCCGCCGCCGTTGTAGTAGTAGAGGTAGTTCAGGATGTTGAAGTCGGGCTTCTCGGGCAGCTTGTTGACGAACTCGATGCCCGTGCGCTTTGGCGAGAGCATCTCGAACATCGGCGCAGGCCGCTCGGCGCGTTGACATCCCGCCAGGAGCAGAAGCAGCCAAATGTCATCCTGAGCGAAGCGAAGGATCCTCATCGTCCCGATAGAGAGCCCCCTCTGTCGGGACGATGGAGATCCTTCGCCTGACGGCTCAGGATGACGGAACATCATGGCGCCGGGCGAACACGAACGGCCTGGCCACCACCCGGCGCGAGCACCATCCGCAACCGCGTCGTCGAATCCACCGGCTTCGATGAGATCGCGACCGGCAGCGGATTCGACATCCAGTTCGCGCCCGGACCATCGGCGTAGATCTCCGCCACGTATTTCTTCCCGGGCGTGAGGAAGGAGAGCGGCACGTCGAACGTGCGCCCTTCCTCGTCCGTGGTCGCGCCGATGTACCAGGTCTGCGCGTTGCGCTCACGGCGCGCCACTACCACGTAGTCGCCGATCTTCCCCTCGATCACGCGCGTCGTGTCCCAGTCCACCGCGACATCCTTGATGAACTTGAACGCCGGCTGGCCCTCGTAGTTCTCGATCAGGTCCGCCGCCATCTGCACGGGCGAATACAGCACGACGTAGAGCGCGAGCTGCTTCGCGAGCGTGGTGCGGACGCGCGGCTCGTCAAGGCGCCGCGCCCGTCCCGCTCCGCGCGCCTCCTGGATGTCGAAGATGCCCGGCGTGAAGTCCATCGGGCCCGACAGCAATCGCGTGAAGAACAGGATCGTCTCGTGTTCCGGCGGATTTCCACCGTCGCCGCTCCACGCGTTGTACTCCTGCCCGCGCGCGCCTTCGCGGCTCATCATGTTCGGGTAGGTGCGGCGCTCGCCGGTGTCGTGGATCGGCTCGTGGACATCGACCATGATGCCGTACTTCGCGGCAGTCTCCATGACCTTCCGATGGTGGCGCACGGCAACCTGCGAGTAGTGTGAGTGGTTGCCGCCCATCGTGTCCGTCACGTAGCCCGTCTTGATCGCGTCCACTCCGAGCGACTGGTACAGCGTGTACGCGCTGTCGAGCTGGCGCTCGTAGTTGGCGAGGCCGCCCGACGTCTCGTTATGCACGATGAGCTTCACGCCCTTCTGCTTCGCGTATGCGGCCACACCGGGCAGGTCGTAATCCGGGTAGGGCTTCGTGAAGGAGAACGCGTTCCGGTTCGCGATCCAGTCGCCGTCCCAGCCGACGTTCCACCCTTCCACCAGCACGCCGCCGAACCCGTTCTTCGCCGCGAAATCGATGTAGCGTTTCGCGTTCTCCGTGGTTGCGCCGTGCTTGGGGCCGGAGCTCCACGTCCAGACGTTCATGTGCATTCCCCACCAGATGCCGACGTACTTCATCGGCTTGATCCAGCTCGTGTTCGCGATCGCGCTCGGTGGATTGAGCTTGAGCCCGAGCAGCGATGGCGCCAGCTCCTCGACGCTGTTCGCGAGCTGGATCGTTCGCCACGGCGTCTGAAACGGCGTACGCCCGCGGGCCTTCACGCCATCCGCCATGGGAGCCAGCGCCGCACGCAGCGAGTTGTTCTCCATCCCGCGGCCCGCGAGGAACATTCGCGGATAATCCACCAGGTTCGCCTCATGAATCACCACGGCCGTGTGGCCGTCGCCGAGCTCGAAGGTCACCGGCGTCTGTATGCTGTCGAGCGTGCTCAGGGGGGACGCGGCATAGAGAAACTCGGACCGATCGAGTCGCGGCTTGTTCGACGGAATCCACCATGCACGCGCATTCTCGGCGAACGTGAACTCCGTCCGCTCGTCCATGATCTCGAAGTCGCCGAGGCCTGGCTGCTCCGGGAGCTCGTAGCGGAAGGCCACTCCATCGTCGAACGCCCGGAACGCCACGACGAACCGACGACGACGCGCTGTGGTCTCCTCCGCCGTCACGCGCAGCTCGTTATGCTGGTCGCGCACACGCGCGACCTCTCCCCACGGCTGGGTCCATGATTCGTCCACCTTCGTGCGTGCGGAGTCTACGAGAGCCAAGCTGTCGCCGAGCGGCGGCGCTCCTCGGAGCTCGAAGCCGAGTCGCGACGGGAGCAGGATGGCCTTCCCCTGACGGTCCACCGAGTACCAGAGGCTACCCTGGCGGACCGAGACGATGACCGCGTTCTTGCCGTCAGGGGAGACGACACGAAGCGTGGGCTGAGCCGCTACCGCAGACAGGCTGACCCCCGCGGCGGCCACTTCGATAAGCCCCACGAAAACCCAGCGTCGCATCATTATGCGCATCTCCGTACATTCAGTATGAAGACACCGTTCACGGTAACACACCGCGCTCGGCCTCTATGCCTGCGAGGACTCTCATGTCGTCGTTCCGATCACGCCATCTGCTCTGCGGCGCGCTGCTCCTCGGTTTCGCGTCGGCCTGCTCCAGCGGAGGAGGCGGCAGTACGCCGCAGACTACGCCAGCGCCCGAAGTCAGCAAGGCAGGTCAAACGGTGACCGCCCGGGATGTCGAGAACACACCCACGGGGTCCGTCGAGAAAACCCTCGAGGGACGCTTTCCGGGTGTCGTGCTGCTCAAGACTCCGAGCGGCGGAATCTCGGTCCGCATCCGGGGCGCGGCCTCGGTCAACGGACAGAACGCCCCGCTCTACGTGATCGACGGGACGCCGGTCGAGCCGGGACCTGATGGGGATCTCCCGGGAGTGAACCCGTACGACATCGAGTCGATCAAGGTGCTCAAGGACGCCGCGAGCACCACGATGTATGGGGTCCGAGGCGGCAACGGAGTGATCGTCATCAAGACCAAGCGCCCGGGGCGCTGACAAGCGAAGGGGATGGCGCGCCACTCAGCTCCTTGGCGCGCCGCTCTTCGCGTCGACTGCTGGTGCGGTCCGCATGCGCACGCGCGCGACGACGTACTTGCCGACCTGCCGCCCCTGGATCACCCCCTGCTCGATCGCGCGGCGATAGTGAATCCCGCCGTATAGACGGCTGATCGCGGCCTCGGCGGCGGCCTGTTCGAACGAGGTGAACGAGCGCACCGGCAGACCGAACTCGGCCTCCGTCGAGTCGACGAACGCGACGTTTGGCCCGAACTGATCGGTTAGCACCTGAGCGGCCGCAGTGGAGATCCCACTGTGGCCGCTCGTGTATTCGGGAAACGGCGGCGTCTGGAGCAGCGGCTCCCACCCTTCATCGAGATACGCGTTGATCACCGACTCGGGCCGGATGACGGCGCTGCGGTATTTCTCGTCCCACACGCTGATGAAGCCATCGGCGATCGCGATGGCGGTGCGCGCGTAGGCCTCCGCCGACCGCAAGGCGTCCGCGTTCGCCTGTCGCGCCACGATTGCAACGATGCCCATCCAGTGGCCGCCGGGCGTGATCTTCTTTGTCGCGAACATGGTGTGCCCCTGCACGTGCATCACGTAGGGGTTGCAGTCCCAGAACGCGGCGATGTTGCGCTGCTCGTCGGTGAGCTTGCGGCCGGTCTCGTACACCTCTATCGCGTCGCGCATGAACGCGCTCGTCTTCACCGTGTCGAACGGGTACGGCGGCTCGGGCCGGAACTGACTCGCCGAGTCGAGCACGAACGGGCGAACCTTCATCCAGTTGGGCTCTACGGCGTCCATATAGGCTGGAGGTGTAGGCACCCAACGTCCCGGCGCATTCGTCACGGTGTACTTCGCGCCGCCGCGCGTTTGCAGGTATCCGTCCTTGCCTGCCCATGCGAGGATGTGCTTTGCGACCGTGTCTCCGTACGCGACGGAGCGCGCAAACACATCCGCGGTCATCCCCGGACGGCGACGGAACTGATCGTCCATATCGCCGCGAATGGAGTCCATCCGCGCGCGGGAGAACGTGAGGGCACGCGCGACCGAGAGGTACGCGTGCACGCCCGCGAGCGGCGCGGAAATCTCGGCTGCGGGCGGCGCCGGCAGCTCGGTAAGGCCGTTAACCTGACCCGCGAGCGACCGGTGCGCCGGATTGCCGGATCGCATCCCCTCGTACGCAGCGATCGCCGAGTACGCGTACGCACGACTCGCCTGCGGCGGGCTGAAGATGTCGTAGATCATCACGTTGGTGAGATGCCGCACCGCGCGGTGCAGCATCTCCGCGTCCGACGTCGTGGTGCGATCGCCGGCGCCGGCGGCCCGGCATCCGGCGACGACGGCCGCGACCACGAGCGACCGCGCGGCCGTACGCGTTAGGCTGACGTTCATTCTGGGCTTCATCATGCTTCTCATCGCCGAACGATCTTGCCGTCCGTTCGGTTCTCGCGGAACACGAGCGGCCGGTCGTTGTTGCGGGCCACGACGTACAGCGCTCCGTTCCGCGTACGCACCCGCTGAATGTCGCGCGTCTGGCCGGGCACGAAGAACCCGCTCTTCGTGGCCGGGATGGGAGTGAACGTTCCTCGACCGTCGCCTTTCAGCACGAGCCCGTAGCTCGAATGCATCGCACCGATGTCGATACGCACCTCGTCGAGGTTTCCGCCGAGAACCAAGTCGGTCACGCCATCGCCGTCCACGTCGTGCGGAAGGATTCCATATACCGGCGCGAGCTGCGCTTCTCGCGCCAGCGGAATGAGCGTGAACTTCCCACCGCCGTCGTTGCGGACGAGCGTCGTGGCGAACGTTTCTGCCGACTTGAAGATGGCGTCGGCCAGCTCCGACTTCGGGAACATGTCCGCCACGGTCTGCGTCGCGTAGTCCTTGTAGTTGAGGTAGCGCGGCTTGAGCATCGGCAGCGTCTTGATGAGATCGTCGCGCAGCACGAGCGGGTAGCTCACGCCGTGGTTGTAGCACGACACGATCTGCTCGGCGTAGCCGTTCTTGTCGAAGTCCTTCACGTACATCGTGACCGGTTCCGTCGCGCTCGCATGGCAGCGGGAGTTGAGCCCCGCGTTGCCGACGATGAAGTCCACCTTCCCGTCGCCGGTGAAGTCGCCCGCGACGATCCGGTTCCACCAGCCGGCGCTGTGCTCCAGGCCGGAAGCGGCCAGTGGCGTTAGGCGCCCGCCGCCGACGTTTCGGAAGATCGTGATCGGCATCCATTCGCCCACGACCACGAGATCCTTCGGCCCGTCGCCATCGACGTCGCGCCAGACGGCGTCGGTGACCATTCCCACGCGCGCGAGCTCCGGCGCGAGCTGCTCGGTGACGTCGGTGAAATGCCCGCGCCCGTCGTTTCGCAGCAGCATGCTCTGCGGGTTGGCACCGTACTTCCACGGCACCACGCGGGCTCCGACGAACAGGTCGATGTCCCCGTCGCCGTCGTAGTCCTCCGCGACGACGCGAGAGCCACTGACGCCATCGGTCGGGAGACTCCCTTCGGCCTTGTGGAACTGGCCGTGTCCGTCGTTCAGGTAGAGTCGGTCCTGCAGCGGGGAGGCGAGCTCGCTGAACTCGTTGCCGCCGCTCACCACGTACAGATCGGGGTGCCGGTCGCCGTTCGCGTCGAAGAAGACCGCGGCGACATCCTCGGAGGCCGAGTCGGCTGCGAAGACGGTGGTCTTGCTCGGCGAGAATCGACCGTTTGGCTGCTGGATGTAGAGCGCACCCGGCTGATCCTTGGCGCCACCGAAGTAGATGTCGTCGATCCCATCGCCGTTCACGTCGCCGACGGCGAGCGCGGGCCCCTCGGTGGAGACCATGCGCGGCATGAGCCGCTCGCGATCGAAGTCGGCGAACTGGTTCTCGTGGTGGGTCCACGTTAGGCCGACTTGGTCGGTAACGTCCTCCAACAGCGGGGATGCGGATAATGCGGATGATCCGGACGCTGCCGGATACTGCCCAGGCCGGCGGATACCCTGACCCGACTTTGCCTCTGATTGGCGAATGGTGATCCGCTTGTCGGTTTGTACCTGATTCAACGTGGTTTCACGTCCATCGGGCCACTCCACCCTCAACGTGTCGATCGTTAGGCACGGGCCGACGCCGAACGTCAGCACGTAGTCCACGCTCGACTGGAAGCCGCGCGAGGGCTCGAGCTCCTGCACGAACTGTTCGCCGCCGCCGTGGAGGGTCACGCGTGCGCCAATGGCGTAGCGGTTGCTCCCCTCTCCGTCGAGCCGCACCTGGAGATAGTGATTGTCCTTGTCCAGCGTGCGCGCGTTGTTCCGGTAGATGAAGGCCTGGTCGTTGACGTTGTTGACGACGAGGTCCGGCGTGCCGTCGGCATCGAGGTCACCGTACGCGGCGCCACTCGAGAAGCTCGGCGTGGCCAGGCCCCAGGCCGCCGCCTCGTTCGAGAACGAGAGGTCACCGTGATTCCGGAACGCGAAGTCCGCGAGCTTCGTGGACGTCATGGCGTTGACGAGCTTCATGAAGTCCACCTTGCCCGCCCCGGCCGAGCGCGCATCCTCCATCGTCTTCTGGTTCGCGAGGAACGCGATGTAATCCTGTGACGTCACGTCACGCAGGAGCCCGTTCGTGACGTAGATATCCTTGTTGCCATCGAGGTCGAAGTCGGCGATCAGCGCGCTCCAGCTCCAGTCCGTACGCGAGACGCCAGCCATCTGCCCGATGTCCGAAAACGTCGGGACCTGCCCCAGCGAGGCGTCGCCGTTGTTGTGCTGGAGCATGTTGCGCATGAACTGGTGGCCGTAGCCCGTGCGCACCTTCGCCTGGTACACGTCCCACGAGTCGAACGAGGACGTCGTCTTGAGACGGACCTCGTCGTCGGGCAGCATGTCGGTCGTGTAGATGTCGGGCCACCCGTCGTTGTCGACGTCGGCGACATCGAGCCCCATCGAGAAGTAGCTCGAGTAGGGCATGGCCTTTTCGAGCGATTCGACGAACGTGCCGTCGCGGTTGTTGAGGTACAGGTAGTCGCGCTCGAAGAAGTCGTTCGACACGTAGATGTCAGGCCAGCCGTCGCGGTTCACATCTGCCACGGCGACGCCCAGCCCGAATCCGACCTCGCTGCCGAAGATGCCGGCCCGTGCGCTCACGTCCACGAACTTGCCGCGATCGTTGCGATACAGCTTGTGGCCGCCGTAGGGATGCCTGACGTTCCGCACGTTGCGGTTGCCGAAGCTGCTCACCGGCCGCGGCGAGTTGTTGATGATGAAGAGGTCGAGATCGCCGTCACGGTCGTAGTCGGCGAAGGCGGCGTGGGTCGTGTAGCCCTCGTCCGCGATGCCGTACTCCCGGGCCATCTCTTTGAACCGCGGCGTCCCGTCGCTCGCGTTGCCCTCGTTGATCCAGAGCTGGTTGGCGCGGCTCTTCGGGTCGCCCGAGCCCGCGCGGCACAGGTAGATGTCGAGTCGCCCGTCGCCGTTCACGTCAGCGAGGACGACACCGGTCGTCCACGAACCCTTCTCGGTCTCGACCCCCGTCGCCTTCGTGATGTCGCGGAAGCGGAAGTTCCCGACGTTGAGGTAGACGCGCGGGCCGTCCTGGTTGGACGTGAGCACGACCTCGGGCAGTGAGTCGCCGGTGAGGTCGCCGATCGCGACGCCGCCGCCGTTGTAGAAGTTCCGGTACGTGAAGACGTTCTGCTCGCGGCTTTCGGTCAGCCGGTTCTCGAACGACACGCCGGTGTAGGTGGACGGCAGCCGGGTGAACAGCGTCGTGCCCACGGGCGGCGGGGCGGCGTCGCGCGGGCCGTCTTCGGTGCTCCGCGAACCGGAACAGCTGGCGGCGAGTGCGCAGCATGAGGAGAGCAGTAGTCGCCGAACGGCAAAGCCCATGTACATCCTCGATCGGTTCGACGGGTTTCAAG
>JBKOYV010000198.1:0-18091 GCA_046725585.1 Gemmatimonadota bacterium
GGTCTACATCATCCGGTCGAGCTGGTCGGAGGAGGGTGCGCGCGTCGGGCTGCCGCTGTGGGCCCACGTCGCGTGCTTCGTGGCCGCTTTTCTCGAGCTCTTCACCCGGTCCATCAAGATTCGCCTGAGCGCCGCGTCACTGCGGATCCCGCTCGACGTGCTCACGTCGCTGCGCGTCGCGTTAGGCGGCGACTTCGGCGGATCCATCACGCCGGCGCGCTCCGGCGCCGAGCCCGCGCGGTTTCTGATCCTGCGCGAGGCCGGGCTGCCCGTGGCCGACACGCTCGTGATCCTGTTCATCGAGCTGTTTCTCGAGATGCTGTCGCTCGCGGCGCTGGCCGTCGTATTGGCCATCGTGCTCGGCGGCTCGTCCATCGAAGTGCGCGGGCTTGTCGGCATGGTGGCGGCCTACTCCACCTTCGTGATCGGCGCCGGCGCGATCGGGTACATCGCGGCGAGGAGCTGGACCGACCGGCCGCAGCCAGCGTGGCTGCGACGGCTTGGAATGAGTGACCACCGATGGCACGCGGTGCAGCTTTCACTGCGGCACCTGCGTGGGAACTTGACCATGATGCGCACCGCGCGCTGGTGGCTCATGGCGACAGCCCTCGCGTTCTCGATCCTGCACGTCCTCATGCGCCTGACGATTCTGCCGATCGTCGTCTTCGCACTCGGGGTGCGAGTGGCCCTGAGGCCGCTGGTGCTCTGGCCGCTCGCGATCATCTACGGCGGGGCGGCAGCCCCTGTGCCCGCCGGCGGTGGCCTTATCGAAGTGGCGTTTCGCGGCGCGCTCAACGACCACATTCCGGCCCGGGTGCTCGGAGCGGCGCTGCTCTGGTGGCGCGTATACACCTTCTACATCCTGCTCGTCGGAGGGGCGGTCGTCGCGGGCGCCGCGGTGTTGCGGTCGCTCCGTCGAGACGCGGTAGCGGACATGGTGACGGAGTGAGAGGTCCGGCATGACGTACGACGCGGGACTCGTCGAGCGGGTGGCGGACGCACTCGTGCGGATCGGCGAGCGCAGCGTCAGGCAGAAGAACGTGTTCGGCGGGCGCGGATTTCTCGCCGGCAAGTCGACGTTCGTCATCGTCTGGGAAGATGGGCTGCTCGTAAAGACGCCCCCGGACGAGTATCCGGCGTTGCTCGAGCAGGCCGGCATCGAACCGTTCGCGCCGGGCGGTGAGGCGCCCATGGGCACGTGGGTCGTGGTACCCGCGGACGCGATCGCCGACGACCCGGACCTCACCGAGTGGGTGAGGCGAGGCCTGAAGGGAATCCGGCGTTAGGCGCCGCTGGCCTCCCGAACGAACTTTGTCATCCTGAGCGAAGCGAAGGATCTTCATCGTCCCGGTAGAGGGCTCTCTTTCGGGACGATGAGGATCCTTCGGCTGACGCCTCAGGATGACAACAGAAGCTGACGCCTCAGGATGACAGCATTCAGGGCTCGCACGACTTGCGAATCGCGACGACGTTCGCCGCCTCGCCGGTCGCCCTGGCGCGATCGATCTCCTCCAGGTTGCCGCGCATCATGGACCCGGCCGGTCCCGAGACGCGGATGCGGGCCGTCCGGCTTCCGTACACCCACTCGAGCTCGATCGCGTCGGGGCCAGTGGGGCGCCAGAGCCCCTCAGGCAGCGGATTCGGGCGCGAGAGGTCGCGGGCGCGGTACCACACGCCGTCGGCGTTGGCTGGCACAATCTCCGAATCGAGCGCGACACGACGCGGCACCTGGCGGAACGGGTTGCGACTCGCCGAGAGCGGCGTGATTCCGAGCTCGTAGCAGCCGACGGCGTTGGATTGCGCTGCCGTCACGGGCGCCCCCGGTGCTGTGTCGGCCGGCACCGGCGCTGCGGCCGTCTTGCCTCTCGCGACGGCCGCACGCGGCGCGCGAGTCGGCGCGGCGGCTCCCGCCGCGCCGGTGACGACGACGTTGCTGAGCGCCGTCTGCGTGGCGCTCAGCATGACGTCCGCTTGAAGCGTCCGGCCCGGCGTCACGGTGATGTCCCGATCGACCGGCTGATACCCGACGCGCCTAACGTTGAGCTGGTAGGCTCCCCCCTGCAGGCCGCTGATCGCGAACTCCCCAGCCGCGTTCGTGACGACTCCAGTGTTCGTCCCCTCGACCCTGACCGTGACGTCGGGCAAGCCGATGTTGCTCGCATCGGTCACGCGACCCTTCACGCCACCCACGGCGACGCCGGCCGCGGCGTCCGCCGAGGCCTGCGAACGATCCAACCGAACGGTGTCCGATTTCGTGCTCTGGATGGTCGCCGCGAACGCCTCGCGTCGCTGCGGCGCCTGCAGCTGCTGCGACGACTGCGCTTGCTGCTTCGTGTCCTTCGCCAGCTCGTCAACCGGCTTGTTCGCTGCCACATCTCGCGCGCGAGTGAGCGCTGCCGTGTCGACCGCCGGGGCCGCAACCGCTCCGACGACCTGGCGCGCTTCGACCTTCTTCAGCTGGGCCAGACTTTCGCTCGGGGCGCGCCGACCGGCTTCGTTCGCCAACTCGCGGGCCGCGAATGCGCTCGTCGTGGCCCTGCGCACCTGTGCCTCGGCGGCACGAGCGTCACCTAACGACTTTTCGGGTAGCGGCGCCGCAGCGGGCGATGGCATCGGCACGGATTCAGCAGAGGGACCAGAGGTCCTGCTGGCCGCGACAGGCCTGTCGGCTGCCGTGACCGGCATCTGTCTGCCCGAGCGCTGCATGACCGTGACCGTGCCTATCGCCACGACGATCGCCGCGGCCGCGGCCAACGAAGCCCCGTTGAACCACCGGCGCTGCACACGCTTCGCCACGGGACCTAACGGCACAAGCGCATCCGCTGCGGCGTCAGCTATGGCGTGAGCTCGCGCGGCCTCCGCCTCGGCGCGAAACGAGGACTGCTTCGGCACGACCTCCCGAGGAACGCTGTCCAGCGCCGTGAGGATCCGCGACGAGGCCGCGATCAGTCCGCGCGCCTCCGCCACCGCGTCGGCGCACTGCCGGCACTCGGCGACGTGTGCTTCGACCTCGAGCGCCTCGTCTCGAGGCAGCTGCCCGTCGAGCCACGCGTGGATGGTTCCCTCGTCAAGATGCTGCATGTCCTCCTCCCGCTGCGCCGCGCCGCTCTTCGGCCTGCATGGCCTCGTATGACTCAGCGAGTCGCCGCCGAGCACGCGCGAGCGTCGTTCCGATGGAGCCCACCGATAATTCCAGGGCCTCCGCGATCTCCGTGTAGTCCAGGCCTTCCTCGCGCATGAGGAGCGCCAGCCTGTCCCGCTCCGCCAGCGAATCCACCGCCTTGCGCGCGAGCGCAGCCTCCTGAGCGCGCTCGAGCGACGACGGCTCCGGTTCTTCCTCCTCCCGCGCCCGTTCTTCCTCAGCGAGGATCGCGAGGTGCCGCCGGCGTCGCTCGTCCTTGCGCGCTTCGTCGCGCACGAGGTTGGTGGCGACCGCGAACAGCCAGGAGCGTTCGCTCGATAGCGAGTCCTGCCGGAGGGCGCGCAGAAACGTTTCCTGCGCGACCTCTTCGGCCCAGTCTCGGTCGCCGAGACGCCGGGTGAGGTACCGCACGAGCGCGGCGTTATAGGTGCGAAACAGTCGCTCGACGTCTTCGTCCTTCACGCCATCACCGTTCCCTTCTTCGGCGCCGAGCCAGGCCGATGAGCAGCATCGCTCACCAGCCCGCCTCGATCGCCGCAATGTCTCGCGCGTCCAGTCTCTCGGCGCCGTCGGCGGCAACCGCGACCGCAACCGTGCGTCCCGCGACTACGACTCCCGGCGTTCCGTCCGTGCCCATCAGGGCAAACGGAGCACGCAGATCGTCCAGTCGCTCGAGCAGCGCGAAGTACGCGGCCGAATACGCCTTCACTCGAACCGTGCGCATGGTCGTCGCGTAGCGGGAGTCCATCCACGCCGTGCCGGTGAGCCTGAACGTCCGCGTACCGACGCGACGAACCGTCGCACCACCGAAATCTGCGCTCGTGGAGTCGGCCGCCGACAGGGTCGTGACGGCGCGCTGCGCCGCGGCTGCCTTCGCCATCTCGAACTGCTCTTCGCGCTTGACCGGGGCTGGTGCCGGCTGAGCGGCGGGCGCGTCGCGTCGTCCGCGCGCGTCGGGGGCCCCGGCCGCTCCTGTTACAACCACCTGGTCGAGCTGCGCGTTCGCGCTGCCGAGACGACGCGTCGGCGTCTGCATGCCCGGCTCGAGAACGAGGTACGATGTCAGGTCGGTCGGAATTCCATAACGAGTCCCCAGCTCGCGCAGCTCGTCGTCGAGCTCGGGCGACGGGCCGTTGCGACGCCGTTCGGCGGACAGCCATCCCGTACGCTGCGCCGCCCACAACCTGGCCACGAAGCTATTGCGCCGCTCGCGCTCGGGGAACCGAACGCGCTCGGTCCACGTCACCGGGCCGGCGGGGGTGCGCCCCTCGACGATGATCCGGCCCTCGCCGCTCCCGGCGAAACGGGCGAAGAGAATCAGGTCCTGGCCGGCGAAGATGTCGGCCGGGAGCGTGGGGTGCATCCGCGTCAGGCGCACGCCTTCCGCGCGAACGCGCACGTCCGTAACGACCGGACTCGTTATGCGGGACGCGACGAGGGACATCGCGCGCTCGACCGACTCGTCGGGTCGCACGAACTGGGCGGTTCCGCGACCGTCGACCGCGAGCTGCTCGACGAGCGCCGCGTTCACGTCGCTGCCGACACCAAATGTGAACACGCGAGCACGACCACGCAGGCGCGACGCGAGCGCCGCAATGCGGTCGGCGTTGCGCTCGCCTACCGTCGGTTCGCCGTCGGTCACGAAGAACACGATCGGCATCCGCGAGTCATCGACCGACGTATCGAGGGCTTCCTCGAGCGCGCCCGAGATATTGGTCGATCCGTCGGGGCGGAGATCGTCGAGATAGCGGATCGCCTCATCGATGTTTCGGCGGGTCGCCGTCGTGAATCCGCTCGCGAACGTTCGCACGTCGGTGGAGAAGTCGATGATGCGGAAGCGGTCCTGCGGCCCGAGCGACGCGAGCATTTGCCGTCCCGCCGCGCGAGCCTGCTCCATCTTCTGGCCACGCATGGAGCCGGACACGTCGACGACGAAGGTCAGGTCGCGCGGCGTCGCGCGGGGCGCCACGGCGGGCGGCGTCACGGTGATGAGCGCGAAGCCATCCTCGGCACCCGGCGCGTACGGCAGCACCGTGACCGATGCGGCGTTCGTGCGACGCAGCGGGAGCAGGATCGTCACCTGCGGCGCATCGCCCAACGCGGTCACCTCACGCCGTGTGCCGCGGTCGTTGACGCGCAGCTCGTGGGTCGGCGAGTAGGGATTGCCGAACTCATCGCGGTTCGCGTAGACGAGCGTGAAGAGGTTACCCGACTCCCTGCCGCCGCGCTGCTGGGCGGCGCCGGGACGCGCGACATCATCGTCGATGCCCCGATTCGGCGTGGGCGCGGGGAGCGGCACGGGGTGTGGCCGCGGAATGCCAAACGGCTCCGGACGCGGCCCGGATCCGCGGAGATAGTCGAGGCGCAGCGCACTGCCCTCGCGCTCGGCGACGGACTGGAAGCGCACGACGACGCGCTTCTCCTCGCCAGGCTGGATCGGGAAGATGCGCGTGCGCAGCATGCCGCGTCCCATGTATTCCACGAGCGCGGGATCGCGGTTCCGCCTAACGATGTCCTCGTAGATGCGTCGTGCCTGGTCGGCCGGCATCGTTTCGCCTGATACGAGCTCGCCATCGATCTCGAGCTCGAGCGCCTCGAACGCGGCGCCGGCGGGCATCGGGAAGATGTAGTCTGCTTCGCCGATCAGCCCACCGCGGTTCCGGAACGTTTCGGTGACCTGATAGCGGAGCACGCGGTCCGCGAGCTCGACGCGCACCTGGCTGGATGTGCGCTGGATCACACCCGGCCCAGGCGTCGGACACGGTCGAGCTTCCGAGCACGGCCGCGGAATGATGATCCCTTGCGCCTCCAGCCCGGCTGGGGCCGACAGGATCGCTATGACGGCAAGCAAAGTGAAACGCATTCGAGTTCCTGGCTGAGGTCCGAAAGGGAGACGCCAGGGAGCGCTTCACTTGCACACCCGAGAACCCGTAATGGCTAAACCATTTTCTCACCAGTGATTAGGACGACCACACGGAGACGCCCAGATCCGGTTTTGCATGCAGGCTCGGTCTCGCCACGAGCCAAAAACAAGACCTAACGGTTTGCTCTTGCAGAGCCGCCCCGAACTCGATGTCGGGGATGCGGATGGATTCCCGCGAGATATCTAGGCCTCTACCCGAGCCTCAGGCGGTGTTCTCCGCTCCATTTCTTCCGGCAGCCGGGGCCACTCGCCGGCCCGCGCGACGACGCGCACGGAAATGAGCTCCTGGTCGGCGCGATCGACCGTTCGCTCGAAGCGTTCGCCCGCCTGGCGCACGGCCCAGCCTAACGAGAACTCGACCGGGGACCCGCGGGCCGCCGCGCGCTGGAGTCGGTTGGCGATGTGCTCGGTCCGCGCCGAGTTGTCGCCCGTCAGCACGATCAGGAACTCATCGCCCCCGAGGCGAATGACCGGCTCCTCGGCCCGAACCTGGCGCATCAGGAAGCGGCTCATCTGCACCAGCACCCGGTCGCCCTTCTTGTGGCCGTGCAGGTCGTTGTAGGCCTTGAAGTGGTCGATGTCGATGTAGATGCATCCCCATTGCGACACCCTCTCGTCCGTCAGGGAGTCGCCGAGGGCAAGGAGATAGCGGCGGTTGTAGCAGCCCGTAAGCGCGTCGCGGATGCTCTGCTCGCGCAGCTGGAGCTCGAGCTCCTTGCGCCGCGTGATGTCGATCAGGATCCCGTGATAATGGATCTCCCCCGTGTCCGGATCGCGGCACACGTATGTGGTGTCGAGCACCGTGCGTCGCTGCCCGTCGGGGCGCACGATCGCGAGCTCGAAGTCGCGCACCGCCCCGTCGCGCTCGAGCAGCGCCATCTCCAGCGCGCGACGATTCGGATCGGCGATGAGGTCGCCGGCACGGAACCGCGCCAGCTCGCCGATCGACGACACACCGAACATCCGCAGGAACGCGGGATTGGCGTCGAGAATGTCGCCGCTCGCGTTCGTGATGTAGATGCCCTCCTCGAGATTCTGAACGATCAGGAGGAGCGTTTCGGGATCATCGAGACTTCGGAAGCGGCGCCCGCCAGTGAGGGAGTCGCGCTCGGGAGTGGTCACGCCGCGACCGGTGAGAGATTCGCGGAGGCCAACCGCGGCTCCCACTTCCCCATCATCGCGATGAATGCTCTCGCGACATCGGCATCGAACTCCGTGCCGATACCGCGCTCGATGTACGTGAGCGTCGCCGCGGGTTCCCACGCGTCGCGATACGGTCGTTTCGTGCGCAACGCGTCGTACACATCGCACACGTGAACGAGCGTGCTCGCCTTGTGGCAATCGCAGCGAAAGTGCCGATCGGGATAACCGCCGCCGTTGATCATGATGTGGTGCTCGAACGCCACGAGCGCCGCCACGTCGAGGTTCTGGTCACTCTGGAGAATCAGTCGCGCACCTTCGACCGTGTGCGACCGCATGAGCGACCACTCCTCCGGTGTGAGCTTGCCGGGCTTGGTGAGGATGTCCTTGGGAACGCGCACCTTTCCGAGGTCGTGCAACATACCTGCAACCCCGTACGCGCGCACCTCCTTCGGCGACAACCCCATGAACTCGGCAAGGCCCATCGACAGCACCGAGACGTTGAGCGCGTGCGTCGTTGTGTACTGATCGAACTCCTTCAGGGTCAGCAGCGGCAGAAGCACCTGGCTGTCGCCGTGCATGGCGACGGACAGCGAGCGCACGATGGACTCCGCCTCGAGCAGCGGAACCTCTTCCTTCTCGTTGACCTCTTCGTGGACCCAGCGGATCGCATCCACCTCGTCGTTCAGATCGAGAAGCGACGGCTGTTCCAGAGCAGCAGTGGTGTCGGGTGCGCGCACGTCGCTCGATCCGCGCACGCCGACGGCACCGAAGCGGATGGCGTTCGGCCCGTTGCCTCGCGGCAGCGGGACGTTCGCGGCCGCGTTCGCTGCCGCGATGGCGGTGAACGCCGAGACCCGGGCGAGCACGTCCTCGAGGAAGCTTACGTACGCCTGACGCTCGACGATGTCCGCGAACTCGAGGCGCTGCACTCCAACGTTCGCGAGCTTCGTTGCCCACTCCCAGTCGGCGAGGCCACGGATCGCCTGCTGCCCATAGACGACTTCGCTGCCGAGGAACGAAAAGCTGGGCCGCGGATCGGCCGCCTGCAGGTCGCGCAGCGTGTCGAAGGAGGCAACGGCCGCGCGCGCACGAGCAGGGTGGCCTTCGGCGTACAGCGACATGGTCGCCAACGCCTGCGCCATCGATGTGAGAAAGCGGACTGCGAGGCTGGTGCGATCGCTCATGCGGCTCCGGTTCGGGCGGCGGCGCTCCGCAGGTCGGCGTCCTTGGATTTTGCGACGAGCGCGAGAACCTCCGCCGCTTCCGGCGCCGCGCTCCAGTGTGCGGCGAGCCCGGCTATGGACGAAATGAGCTGCGGAGACTTCTCGCGGAGCACTGGTGTTCCGAGGAGCCAGTGCTTCTTGATCGAGCGCTGCGCGATCCACCGCATCGCCTCGAGCGATCCGGACGCGGCGAGGGCACGAATGCCACGCGCGCGAAGCTCGGCGCTCAACGTCGAGTTGTCGACCCGGCGCATGAGGATCGGGACGGCCTCGAGCGGGCATCGCTTGAGCGCCGCAGCCAGCGCGATACCGATGGTCCTTTCGTCGTGGTCGTCGAGCCCCATGAGGATCGCGGCGTCGCGCATGTCGTCGCGGCGGAGCATCAGCTTCATCGCTTCGCGCCGCACGGCGGCGTCGCGGCTCGTCACGTACTGCTCGGGGCAGAATCCCTCGGGCCACTGGCCGAGCCTGTCGATGACGTGCAGCAGCTGCCGTTGTGCCTGGACCGGCGCGGTTGCGAGTCGCTCGGCTACGCGCATCCCGGAAACGTCCGCGAGTCTCACGAGCGTGTCGCAGGCCCAGCCGTGAAGCCGCTCTTCCTCATCCTCGAGGAGGTTGATGATCGGATCGACCGCAACCTGTCCCAGGCGCAGCGCGAGCCGCTCGCCGAGCTTCGTGTTAGGCGTCTCGGCGTGCAGCACGTCGACGAGCCGATGCGGCGTAACGATCCGGTCGAGCAGCATCTCACGCGTCGGGCCGGCGGGCGCGCCGTCCAGCAGATCGAAGACGGGCGTGATGTCCGGGCGTGCGAGCATCTGCGCGAACACCTTCTCGACGTTCGGTCCGACGACGCCAACCTCGAGCGCCAGCTGCAACAGGCGCTCGGGGTGGGCGCGGGCGGCGCCGTCGCCTTCGCTCGCCGTGGCATGTCGCGAGATCGAGTCGAGTGCTGCGGTGTAGTCGTCAGGGTTCGGATCGGTGAGCTCCCAGCTCGAGATCAACCGTCGCACTTGATCGCGCAGCTCCGCGTCGGATCGCGACTGCAGCACCGATCCCGTTGGCTGCTCGGCGTGCGCCGCGAGCTTGGATAGCATGCGGACGAGCGAGCTCGAGATTGTCTGGCCGGATACGTCCGCCGCGGCGCGCACGACGTCGATCACGGCGTCGACCGTGAGTCCATGCGTCGCGTTCAACGCGAACTGGAATCGCTGCGCGGAATCGCCCCCCATGGTCAGGAGGCGCTGTAACGTTCGCGGCTCCATCCGTCGTACGAGCCGGGAAACACGGTCGCGGAGCGGCGACGACGAGCGCTTGTCGTCCGCGCTGAGCTCGTCGGCGATCTGGAGCATGTAGCCAACGACAACCTGGTCGTAGGCGGAGTCGTCCTGATGTGCATCGATGGCGCGCGCGACGGTCTCCGGATCGGTCGAGGGAAGTTCGGCCGTCGCCTCACGGGCGAGCGCGGCACGCGCGAGCCCGATCCAGAGCTGGGCAGCGCGCGTGCGCGCTTCGCGCGCGTCATCGCCCTCCGCGGCCGCCTCGGCGATCCCGTCCTCGATGAGCTCGAGCTGATCGAACGTCAGCGGAAACAGCCGAGCGTTCCGCCAGCGCTGGAGCACTTCGGCGCCCATGAGGCCGAGCGGCAGCTCTACACGGCCGACGTCGATCGCGACGGTCGCGAGCACTTCCGCGAGCTCATCCTTCTCCAAGCCCCGCGTGAAGCGCATGGCGCCGATCTGGTGTCGATGGAGCCTGACGGCAAAGTCGCGGAGAAGGGGATGCGCTTCGTCGGTCGCGACGCCCTCGATGATCAGCTGTCGCCGAGCGACACCGATGGAGAGCGCGGGCGTGCCATCGAGAAATGCCGCGAGCTTCCGCGCGAGGCTATCGACGGCAGCGACGAGAAGCGGGTGGGTGCCGGGATAGATCGCGTTCTTGTGCACCGCCACCGCCAACTCGATGAGTAAGTCGGCGTGGTCCTGTGGCAGCGTTGCGTCGGCGGAGCCGGTTGCGATCGAACTCATTGCGAGGTGCGCCCGCACGCCGGCGGGAGCCGAATCCTGGCGCGAGAAGTGCTTTCCCGGAAAGGGGATCGCTGTCAAAAAGACGAGTCGGGGTGACCGAAGTTACGGGCCTTCCCGACGGCGACCGCGGCGATGGCTGGATGATTGGGTTTGCAACTATGTGGCACCAGGCGCGGAGGCCTAAATGACCGATCGAGGGAATGCGACGAACGACGATCGCTCGCAGGGGAAAACCGGCGCGGGCTCCGAGTCGTCGGAGGGAATTCACTCGGCCAAGGGCAAGCGTCCCGAGGAGCCCTCGGCAGTGGAGCATGCTCATGGAGAGCCGGGTCGCGGCGAAGGCGCGGGGCTTTCGGGATCCGAGCCACTGCGGCACCGTGAGACGGAACACAAATCCGGCTACGGCGGAGAGAAAGGCGAACCCAAGACCAGCTCCGACGAACGATAAACCAATAAGCTGCACAAGTTGATGCAGTAGCAGCCCTCCTCGCGCCAGATAGCTTGGGGGGATGCTATCTGCCTCCCAGCGCGAGGTTCTGGAGGCCGTCGCGCGGCGTGTCGTACCTCACGCGTACGACGGCACCAGCGCCGGCGTGGACGTCGTGGCACGAATCGAAGCGCGCCTCGAGAACGCACCCGCCGATCGCGTGCGCGACCTCGAGCTCGCGCTGACCATTCTGGGAAGTCGCGCGGCCGGGTTGCTGCTTTCGGGCATGCTGGCGCCCTTCCGTCGCCTGTCGGCCGACCGACAGGACACGATGCTCAGGCGATGGTCCACATCGCCGCTCACCACGGTTCGAGCGATCTACCACGGCGTGCGGCGACTCGTGCTCGCCGTTTACTACACGACGCCCGAGTCGTTCGAAGAAACCGGCTATCTCGGGCCGTTCCACCTCCGTGAACGCGAGTATCCGTGGGAAGGGCCCGTGCCGGGCGCGTCGGTGCCTAACGCGGACGAGCCGGTCGCGCGCGGCACGTCAGGCGCGAACACGCCGGCGGACCCTGCGGCCGTGAGCGAGTCGCGCGGAACGCCGGCGTCCCGCGCGTCGTTGACCGACGGCGCTCGGCCGGCCGCCGACGTGATTGTCATCGGGAGCGGCGCGGGCGGCGCGGTAGTCGCGGCGCGGCTCGCCGAGCTGGGGCGCGACGTGCTGCTGCTCGAGGAAGGAAGCCTCATCGGCGCCGACGAGCTGACGGAGTGTGAGGGTGACATGACGGCGCGGCTCTACGCCGAGCGCGGCATGCGCGCGACCGATGATCTCTCGTTCGTGCTGCTGCAGGGCGCAGCTGTCGGCGGCGGCACGCTCGTGAACTGGATGATCACGTTCCGGGCGCCCGATTTCGTGCTCGACGAGTGGGCCGATCGATTCGCCATAACCGGCTTCTCGCCGGCGGAGATGGCGCCGGTGTTCGAGCGCGTGGAGCGAGAGATTCACGCCGTGCCCGTTCCGGACGACGCGCACTCGCCGGCCAACCGCATTCTCCTCGATGGCGCGCGGCGGCTCGGGTGGCGCTCAGGCGCCGGGCGGATCAACGCGCGAGGATGCATTCGCGCCGGGTTCTGCGGTCAGGGATGCCGGTACGGCGCCAAGCAGAGCGCCGAGCGCGTCTACGTTCCGCGCGCGCTCGCGGCGGGCGCGCGGCTCGTCCCCGATGCCCGCGTGGAACGCATCGAGGTGATCGAGCGCGATGGCGGGGCCGGTGCCGTCGCGCGCGGCACACGGCGCGTCACGGCGCCGCTCAAGCGCGTGCATATCACGGTGCTCGACCGCCTAACGGGGATGCCGAAAGCCACCCTGGTCGCCGAGGCGCCGGTCGTTGTGCTCGCGGCGGGCGCGGTCGGCACGCCCGTGATCCTGCAGCGGTCGGGGCTCGGGGGCGGTGGTGTCGGACGATTCCTCCGCCTGCATCCCACCACCGCCGTGGCCGGCGAGTGGCATGACGACGTGTACGCGGCCGCGGGGATTCCGCAATCCGCCGTGTGCGACGAGTTCATCCGGCGCGACGACAACGGCTACGGTTTCTGGATCGAATGCGCTCCGAATCATCCGGGGCTCGCCGCCGTTGCCGCTCCTGGATTCGGCGCCGAGCACCGCGATGTCATGCGCCGGTTCAGGCGGACCACCAATCTCATCTCGCTCGTTCGCGATGGCTCAGACCTGGACCAATCGAATGGCTCGGTGACGCTCGCGCGAAGCGGGCGCGTGCGGATTGCCTATCGACTCGGTACGCGCGATCGATCGAACGTGGTTGCGGGAGCGCAGGCGGCCGCACGAATTCTGCTCGCCGCGGGGGTGACCGGTGTCCGCACACTGCATACGGTCGGCGGCGAGCTGCGTGATGAGCGAGACGTTGTTGCGCTGGCCAATCGTCCCTGGGGTCCGCACGATCTCACGATGTTCTCGGCGCACGTGAACGGAACGTGCCGCCTCGGCACCGACCAGCGCGTTTCCGGAGTCACGCCCACCGGAGAACGCCACGGCGTGCGCGGACTCTACGTCGCGGATGGGTCGCTGCTGCCGACAGGGCTTGGCGTCAACCCACAGGCGACGATCATGGCGCTGGCGACGATGATCGCCGAACGCATGGTGGCGGCGGGGGCCGTTTAAGCCCTCCGTAGTGCTACGCTCGCGATTCCTGCCGGGCTAGATTGCCCTTTACACTCACGCCATTCACGCCAGGAGCCGCCGTGTCCGAACCCGCCACCTCTACCGTCGCCTCGTCTCTGGAAGAGCTGTCAATCAACACGATCCGTACGCTGGCGATGGACGCGGTGCAGAAGGCTGAATCGGGGCACCCCGGGACGCCGATGGCGCTCGCGCCGCTCGCGTACGTGCTGTTCACGCGACACATGCGACACAATCCCGCGGACCCGACCTGGCCGAATCGCGATCGATTCGTGCTGTCCGCCGGACACGCGTCGATGCTGCTGTACAGTACGCTCTACCTCACCGGGTACGGGCTCGAGCTCGAGGATCTGAAGCAGTTCCGTCAGTGGCAGAGCCGAACGCCGGGGCACCCCGAGTACGGTCACGCGCCGGGCATCGAGACGACGACCGGCCCGCTCGGCCAGGGGATAGCGAACGCGGTGGGCATGGCGATGGCGGAAGCGCACCTCGCTGCGGTGTTCAACCGCGAGGGGCACCAGATCGTTGACCACTACACGTATTTCATCTGCAGCGACGGCGACCTCATGGAGGGCATCTCGCACGAGGCGTCGTCGTTCGCGGGACACTACCAGTTCGGGAAGCTCATCGGCTTCTACGACGACAACCACATCACGATCGACGGGCCCACGGAGCTCACGTACACCGACGACGCCGGTGAGCGGTTCGAAGCGTACGGATGGCACGTGCAGCACGTGCCTGACGTCAACGACCTCGACGCGCTGGATGCCGCAATCGAGGCGGCGAAGGCGGAGACCGACCGGCCGTCGATGATCATCTGCCGCACGCACATCGGGTACGGCAGCCCGAACAAGCAGGACACGGCGAAGGCACACGGTGAGGCGTTAGGCGAAGAGGAGGTCAAGCTCACCAAGCGCAACCTCGGCTGGCCGAGCGAGGAGCCGTTCTACGTGCCGGAGGAGGCGCTGGCGCACTGGCGGAAAGCTCGCGAGCGTGGCGCGGCGTTCCACGAGGGCTGGCGCCGGCAGCTGATCGCGTACTCGAAGGCGCATCCTGAGCTGGCGAAGGAGTTCGGGAGGCGCATGCAGGGCGACCTGCCGACCGGCTGGGAGAGCGCGATCCCCACCTTCACGAAGGACAATGGCAACATCGCGTCGCGCGCCGCGTCCGGCGCGGTGCTCGCGGCTCTCGTGGACAAGGTTCCCGAGCTGCTTGGCGGGTCGGCCGACCTCACGCCGTCGAACAACACGCAGCCGAAGGCGTTCAAGGAATTCTCGCCTAACGACTTCGCGGCGCGTTACGTCCACTACGGCATTCGCGAGCACGGCATGGCGGGGATCATGAACGGACTCGCACTGCACGGCGGCGTGATTCCCTACGGCGGCACCTTCCTGATCTTCTCCGACTACATGCGCCCGTCACAGCGGCTCGCGGCGCTCATGCATCAACGCGTGATCTACGTTTTCACGCACGACTCCATTGGTCTCGGCGAAGACGGGCCAACGCACCAGCCAATCGAGCAGCTCACGGCGCTGCGGGCGATTCCGGGATTCACCTTGATCCGCCCCGCGGACGCGAACGAAACCGCGGAAGCGTGGCGCGTCGCGCTCAAGCACAAGAACGGGCCGGTGGCGTTGGCCCTGACGCGGCAGAAACTCGGCTGGATCGATCGGCAGAAATACGGCGCGGCCGCGGGACTCGCGAAGGGTGCTTACGTGCTTGCCGACGCGCCGGGCGGCGCACCGGAAATCGTGCTGATGTCGAGCGGATCCGAGGTCGCGCTCGTGCTGGCGGCACAGACGAAGCTCGCCGAAGGCGGCGTTCGTGCGCGCGCCGTCAGCATGCCCTGCCACGAGCTGTTCGCGGCCCAGCCGCTCGAGTACCAACGGGAAGTGCTGCCGCCGGGAACGAAGCGGCTGGCGATCGAAGCGGCACACCCGATGTCCTGGTACCGCTGGGTTGGCAGCGAGGGGATCGTGATGGGCATTGACCATTTCGGGGCGTCGGCGCCCTACGCCGATATTTACAAGGGCCTCGGGCTCACGGTCGACAAGGTCGTGGAGACGGCGAGAGGGCTCGTGGCGCGTTAGGCTGGCAGCTGCAGGCAGCTGCTGGCTGGTAGCCGACGGCCGCGGGCTACTGCCGCTAGCTACGAGCTGCTGCTATTACCCCAACGAGCCTGCTGTCATCCCGAGCCGACAGGCGAGGGATCCTCATCGTCCCGAGCGAGAGCCCGCTTTCGGGAGGATCGCGATCCCTCGCTGCGCTCGAGATGACACGCCTTCTCCCGCTTCCCGCCAGGTGAACATCGCCGAGTCGTACGTAAAGCTCGTTCTCGCCGTCGGCAGACACGACGCCGACTACGTGGACGCGTACTATGGGCCCCCTGATTGGAAGATCGAGGCCGATTCGGCATCGATATCCCTGCCCGAGATCGAGGAGCGTGCTAGGGCGCGCATCGCGGAAATCGGCGAGAAGTCGGACATGTCCGCCGTCCGGCGGGCCTTCCTTCGCCGCCAGCTCGAGGCACTCGTAGCTCGCGTCGAGATGCTTCGGGGTACGCGCTTTTCGTTCGACGAGGAAGCGGCAGCGCTGTACGACGTCAGGCCGCCCATCAACACCGAACGCTACTTTCAGGACATCGTTTCGCGACTGGACGGCACGCTGCCCGGGCGTGGCCCGGTACCCGAACGCTACGTCAGCTATCGCAATCAGTTCGTCATTCCGCCGGCCAGAGTCGACGCGGTCTTCCAGGCCGCGATCGCCGCGGGGCGGGAGCGCACCGCGCGCCACATCCCGCTCCCACCTAACGAGAGCTTCGTCGTCGAGTACGTCGCCGACAAGCCGTGGAGCGGATACAACTGGTACCAGGGGAGCTACCGTAGCGTGATCCAGGTCAACACGAGCCTGCCGATCTACATCGATCGAGCCGTAGACCTCGCGTGTCACGAAGGCTATCCCGGCCATCACGTCTACAACGCGCTGCTCGAGCAGACGCTCGTGCGCGACCGCGGCTGGCTCGAGTTCACGGTGTACCCGCTGTTCAGCCCGCAGTCGGTCATCGCCGAGGGAACCGCGAACTACGGAATCGAGCTGGCATTGCCTGGCGCGGAGCGCAACGCGTTCGAGCGTGAGGTGCTGTTTCCACTCGCCGGCCTGCCGCCGTCCAGTGTGGACGAGTATTACGGCGTTCAGACGCTGGTGCGTGAGCTGTCCTATGCCGGCAACGAGGCGGCGCGGCGTTACCTCGACGGCGAGATCGACGCCGCGGCGGCAGCCGACTGGCTCGAGCGTTACGCGCTCATGGCGCCGCCGGTCGCCCGGCAGCGCATCAGGTTCTTCGACAAATACCGCAGCTACGTGATCAACTACAACCTCGGCCAGGACCTCGTGCGCGCGTACGTCGAGCGGCAGGCCGGGCCCGACGCGGACCAGCGCTGGCAGGTGTTCGCCGAGCTGCTCGCGTCCCCGATGCTGCCGTCAGCGCTCGCCGACGGCGCCACCTAACGAGCAAGCGCCCCTCAGAACGGTGAGTCTGGCAGGACGATGGTTGCCTTGCGCCCGCGGAGCGCGCCGTCGAGCCTGAGCATCGAGAGGCCCACCCCTGCGGCGCCCTGCATGAGTCCCGTCTGCGCGAGGACCACGTTCGGGCTCACGCGATTCTCCGCCTGCACCCACTTTGAGCCGTCGCCCTCGGCAGTCGCGCGCTCCAAGGTATCGTCGGCCACTCGCCGCGCGAAGGCCAGATACGACGCGTCACCCGTCAGGCCATACAGCGAGACGAAGAAGTCGGTCACACCACAGTTACCGCAGCACTGACTGATGTTGTTCCAGAAGCCCGGACTCCGCTGTGGAACGCCACTGCCAATGATGCCCTGGGCGAGCCGCGGCACGTACGCCGACCACGAACGATCGCCCGTCACGGTGCCGAGTCGATGGAAGAGCCTCGCCGTTCCGGCCGGGCCATGACACCAGCTGAGGTAGAACAACTCTCGTCCGTCCGGATCGTTGTGGAAGATGCGCCGGCCATCCCCGTCAGTTGGCGTCGCAATCGACTGAAGGTACGTCGCGCCGCGTACCGCTGCGTCGGCAAACGACTTGTCGCGCGTCTCCGCCGCGAGCGTCGCCAGGAAGTACGCGACTCCGGCTGTCCCGTGCGAGAAGTTCGGCATGTTGCGCGGAAAGCTCGACGACGCCATCCAAAATGACCTCTCACCGGACCGGAACTCGCGTTCGACGAGTCGCCGACCGGCGCGGATCGCGACGTCACGAGCGGCCGTGTCTCGGATCGTCGCCGACGCGCGCAGCAGATACAGGCCCGTCCCTGCGCTGCCGCTGATGATGTCCGCCGAGTCGTTCCACTCAACCCCAGCGCCGGCATCCCGTGCGCTCGCCACGATGGTGCCTAACGCCTTCTGAATAGCGGCACGGTAGCGCGACTCACCGCGCGCTCTGTCGGCCTCCTCGAGCGTATACGCGATCCCGGCCAGCCCGCTGTACAGCCCGGCGCCCGCGTCGCCAGCCTGTGCATCCGGAAGCGATGCCGCGAGCTGATCGGCGCCTTTTGTCGCGAGATCCAGCCAGACGCGGTCGTCGGTAGCTCGGTGGAGCTCGATGAAGAAAAGGACGACCCCCGGGAATCCCGTGTAGAGATCCCGCTGCACGGTCTTCGCGTCAGGCGGGACGGCGGGCCAGCTCGCGCCATTCGGCGACTCGATCGCGGTGGCTCGAAGCCAACGTGCCGCGGCGAGCGCGGCGTCGAAGTACCGGAGCTCGGGCTCCACCGGACGACGCGAGTGTGCGGCTTCACGCAGAGGCGCGGGCACCGCGGCGTATAGTGCCGCGCCCAACCCCGCGCGAATCACATCACGACGAGAGTGCGTGGATTCATGCTCGACCGACTCGTCTTTGCGCATCGATCACCTCTATCAGTTCACCTTGAACGACGCGACCACGCCGCGCTGATAGTCGTGCTCGCGATCACCGCTGTGGCGCATCGTGCAGAGCAC
>JBKOYV010000400.1:0-25225 GCA_046725585.1 Gemmatimonadota bacterium
CCCCTTCTTCGTTCGACCAGACGACGACGTGGAGCGGGTGACGCAGACGCACGTTCTGTTCGCGCAGCGATCGAGCGACTTCGATGGCGCCGACGGACCCGAGGGGCCCATCGAAGTTGCCACCATCGGTGACGGAATCGACGTGCGAGCCGATCAGGATCGGCTTGAGGGAGCGGTCGGTGCCTTCGAGTCGTCCGAAGATGTTCCCCGCCGTATCGATGCGTGGATTGAGCCCCGCCTCGCGGAAGAGATCGAGTGTGAAGGCTCGGCCGGCGAGGTCGGCCTCGGAGTACGCGACGCGATTGATCCCGCCGGGCGTGCGCCCGATGGCGTCGAACTTCGCGAGCCAGTCGTTGAGGCGTGCGCCGTTCACGCGAAGGGGAGCCGGCGGTGCGGCGAGCGCGAAAGCGGCGCCAGGCGTTGTGCGCACGAGCGGAAGGGCGGCGAGCGCGGCGGAGCTGCGGAGAAAAGTGCGACGTTGCATGGAATAACCTATGGCCTCACACGCGTCCCTCGCGCTAGCACCTTTTCTTCGGCAACGCCGCGGACCTCGAAACCGATCACACGGTCGCGCTCGAACTGGAACGTGATGACTTCGTCGAGCTCGTCGCCGATCAGCGTCCTGTTCTTGTATTGCCGTGGGTGAAAGT
Organism: Gemmatimonadota bacterium; assembly: GCA_046725585.1. GTDB lineage: Bacteria > Gemmatimonadota > Gemmatimonadetes > Gemmatimonadales > Gemmatimonadaceae > JAJKIV01. Next base: position 651 of record JBKOYV010000400.1, read on the forward strand.
CATCGTCGCCAACCGGCAGCAGATCGAACTCCGGGTCCAGCCCCGGTTCGACTGCTTCCTTCGTGGTGCGCACCCAGAGACCGCCCGCACGTTCGATGATCTCGTAGCGGATTCCGGGTGCCGTCGGAGGATCTTGCGGGCCGCGGAGCTCGTAGACTCCAGCGTAGCTCGACCACGGATGCGCGGCCACGATAGGCCGCCGCGACGACTGGATCTCCATCCGAATCGGCACGAGCGTCTCCGCCCACTGAAACGCCAGCGTGGCTCCCGTGCGGGTCACCACCGGGAACGAGAACGTGAGCACCTCGACGTGCGGCGACGAGTCGGCGGACACGCGAAACCGGAGCTCGTCGTCCTTGGGGTCAGGGCGCACGACGTGAAAACGCCGCGCGCTGCGGTTCAGGACGACGGTCCACGGATCGGGCTTCGCTGCCGGGATCATCCAGACGGAATACTTGCCGCGCGGCAGCGGATGTCCGTCGATCCTGACGTCACGATCCACTTCGAGCGTCGTCGCCCAGTTGGCACCGGGGGTCCACGTGCTTCCCCACGGAATCAATCGCCCGAAGATCGCGCGTCCGCGAGCGGAAGGCCGGTAATACTCGACGGTGATCGTCGTGCTGTCGACCTTCTGCGAGATGGTGGCGAGCGGACTTGCGAGCGCTTGCGCCGAGGCGGTGGCATTCGGAAGAACGGCGGTGAGCAGCGCGGTCGCCGCAGATGTCAGCAGCCGACTCGCGCAGAGGCGCACAGGGATCGCTTTCATTGTCGACCTGTCAGGGCTACCACCGGCGAGACGAGCGTGAGAAAGTACTCGTTGATCTCCGCGGCGGTGAGCTCGAGCTCGCTCTCCACCCACCAGTTCAGCACGAGCACGAACGTCGCGGCGATGTGTCGAGCGAGAAGGTCTGGCGGCAGCGTCGAGCTCCGATGTCTTCCATCTCGCTTCAGCTCATCGGCAACCAGCTGATTCACCACTTGCTCCAGTCGGCCGTGAATGACCAGGCGGCCCTTCGCACCCATGCGGCCTCCGCTCGTGCGCCGGTGCTCGTCCACGTGCGCGAAGACAGGAAAACTGAACCAGAAGACATCATCGGAGTGCGATGCCGTCGCTGGGCGCGTCGCCGGTCGCCCCGAGCGGATCATGTCCTGAATGCCGCTCGTAAGCAGCTCGTCCTTGCCGCGAAAGTGCGTGTAGAACGTCGACCGTCCGACGTCGGCGCGAGCGAGAATCTCTTTCACGGCGATCGCGTCGTACGGCTTTTCGTGGATCAGGGTGGAGAGCGCTTCGTGTAGTTGACGCTGGGTCTTCTGGATTCGGCGATCCACGATTCGCTGTCACTCCGGGATGATGGACATCGGCCGCGTATTTGTTCGGAACTGAATGCGACCGCGCTGGTTGTTCTTCATTCCTCGCGCATCCGCCTTACCATACTATAGGATCGACGGCAGCGTTCCGACACAGATCGCCGAAGCGGAGAAGCCGTGCCCAATACACACACTCGGAATTCGGCGCCCGGAACCGCCGGTCGTGTCGTGCACTGGGCCACCGGCTACGACATGCTGGTTTCGTTCTTCCTGCTTGGCAGGGAGCGGTCGTTTCGCGAGAAGCTCCTCGGCCTCGCCCATCTTCGGGCTGGCGATGTTGTTCTCGATGTGGGGTGCGGCACGGGAACACTGGCGATCGCCGCCAAGCGGCACGTGGGACCGAGCGGCACTGTGCACGGAGTGGACGCATCGCCAGAGATGATCGTTAGGGCGACGAAGAAGGCGAGCAAGACACGCGTGGACGTCACGTTCCGCACCGCCGTAGTCGAAGCGTTGCCGTACCCCGACGCGCATTTCGACGTCGTGTTGAGCACCCTCATGTTGCATCACCTGCCCCGTAAGGCGCGTCAGGAGTGCGCCCGCGAGATTCGTCGTGTGCTCAAAGCCAGCGGCCGGGTGCTCGCGGTGGACTTCGGACCGCCGCCGGGCGGGAGGAGAGGGCTCCTCGGGCACCTTCACCGCCACGGTCATGTGGACCTGCGCGACATCATGGCCACGTTCGCCGATGCTGGCCTGAACGTTCTCGAGAGCGGTGTGGTGGGCGTCAGGAATCTGTATTTCGCGGTCGCGGCGCCGTCGCCGGTGGCCGATGTGGCTGTCGTCGCGGGGCGCTCGCCGTGAACCTGCAGAAACTCCATCGCCGATCGCACTCGAGGGTCGTCATGTTCGTCGTCGCCCTCGTCGTCATCGTCGTGCACGCCATCGTCCTTTTCGGATTGACGGCTGTCGCGCGTCGTTAGGCGCCGGGCGGCACGCCGGGCGCGCCGTCAGTTCGGATCCATCGCTCCGCCGTGCGTCGGATCGACCGGAGCATGGCGCGGCGTATGAGGCCACTCCCGGGCCGCACGAAGAGCCAGTAGATCCTGAACTTCCACCGCGCATCGCTCGCGCACCACACGCGCGTCTCGGTCGCGAGCTCGGTTCTGTCGTCTCCGATCGGGCAGGCGGTGAAGTTCCACCCGGCGAGCGCGAACCCGCGAGGCGGACCGCGCCGGAAATCCCCGTCGCTCACGTCGGCGCGGAGCCCGCCGCGTAGCGTCCAGAACCGGCCGAGGAGCCCGATCACGATCTCTTCCGGCATGCGCTCGGTCACCACCCGGAACCCGGCGCGCTCGAAGTCGGCGAGGCGAAGATACCGCGCCTGACGGCGCCGCGTGGTGAGCTCCTGTCGCGGCGAACGAATCAGGGCTGCGACCGCGGCGGGAACCGCGCGGAGCGCAAGCAATGTGCGGGTCACCGGGCCACCGGCGAGATCGGCCTCGCGGATCGCGGCGTATACGACGGACGGTGGCGCCCGCACCACGGTCCGGTGGCGTTCGACCACGTCGAACCGCGGCATGAGCTCGTCGAGGAGCATGGCGTTACCGCGCGCGGTGCCTAACGTGTGGCAGCGAGAGCTGGCACGGTCTCACGAAGGCGTCAGACTGGCCGCGTTTCCCCAAAACGTGCGACCCACAGCCGGTCGCTGGGGAGCCCGACCGCCTGCCACCGCTCGGTGGTTCGCTTCGGTGGCTCGTCCATCGCCTCGTCCGTCAGGCGGAAGGTGCCCCAGTGGATGGCCAGCATGAGTGGCAGCACCGGGCCGGGGCGTGGTGCGACGAGATCCTGATAGATCTGCACCGCCTCTTCGGGATCGACGTGCACGACGTGCATGAACCAGCGCGGGTCGTACGCGCCGATCGGGATCATCACGAAGTCGAACGGGCCGCACCGTGCGCCGACTTCACCGAACTCGGTGTGATACGCCGTGTCGCCGGCAAAGAAGGCGCGCTTCGCATCGAGCTCCAACGCGAACCCGCACCAGAGCGTCTTGTTGCGATCGCCGAGCCTGCGGGCGCTGAAGTGCCGCGCGGGTGTCGCGGTGACGCGCAGCGCGCCGACGGTTGCCTGCTGCCACCAGTCGAGCTCCACGATCTCCAGCGCACCCCAGCCGCGGATGTACGCGCCGACGCCGAGGGGGACGACCCACGTGGCGTTCGGGTGTGCGCTCGCGATCTGCCTAACGGCCGGCTTGTCGAGATGGTCGTAGTGCGTGTGTGAGAGGAGGATGACGTCGAGCGGCGGAAGCGCCTCGATCGCGAGCGCGGGGTCCATGATGCGGCGCGGCCCTGCCCACTGCACCGGGAACGCTCGCTGACTGAACACCGGATCGGTGAGGATGTTGAGCTCACCGAGCTGCAGCAGGACGGTCGAATGGCCGATCCACGTCGCGGTATGGTCGCCAGCGCGACTGCGCGGGTACGAGACCTCCGGTCGCGCGATGGGGAGCGAGCCTCGCGGCGGATCCGGTGCGAGCGATTGTGCGCGGCGCTGCCGCCTCCATCGGAGCACATCGCGCCATCCGCGCGGCTCGCTGTCCGGCCACGGATTTCGGAAGGAGCCATCCGCGGCATGGTGTGCGCCCCGGATGTCGGCGATGACTCTCGTCGGCCTGTCTTGGGTCGTCATACCTTGAAGCTACTCCGCCAGCTCACAGTAACGGCCAACCGTAACGCGGATTTCGTCGAAATCCGCGTTAGGTGTTGTTGTTCCCGTACCAGTCGCGATGCCTCTCAGCAGCGCCGTCAGCGTCGCACGAGCCGGAACGCGAAGTTGCGGCCGAGCGGCGGCGCGCCCGTCGCGCCGTATGCCAACGCGATCCAGAGTGCCGCCAGGTGCTCGAGCTCGCGCGCGCGAGTGAGCACTCCGGCGTCCACCGGGGTGAACCCGAGCGCCACCGCCAGCTCGTGCGCGACCCGCTTCGCGCCAGCGTCGTTGCCGGCGTAGAACATGACGATCGACGCGCCGTCGTACGCCGGGTCGCGCATGTTCTCGGCCCCGGTGGTGTTGAACACCTTCACGACGTGGGCGTTAGGCACGAGCGCCTGGACACGCTCCGCGCCGGACTCGCCGTTCTGGCCGACGTCGAGTGCGAAGCCCGCCTTGAGCGGGTTGGTGGCGTCGAGCAGCGGGCGGCCGTCGAGGGACCCCGCGTCGGCCCCCGCTTCCCGCAGCGCATCCGCGACGGCGCCCCACGGGGTAGCGAGAACCACCACGTTCGCCTCCTTCACCGCCTCGGCCGGCGAGACCACGCTCGCGCCGGACGGCAGCCCCTGGCCTCCCTTGACCGCGTCCGCGCCCGCTTCGGGACGCCTAACGCCGAACCGCACCTCGTGCCCTGCTTCCGCCCACCGGCGGCCGAGCGTGCCGCCCACGTTCCCGGCGCCCAGAATCGCGATTCGCATTCGCCCTCCGTACGCTGATGACCGACCTTCCCACCGCGAACGTTACTCGGCGGGCCTTGGGACTGCAGAGCTAACGTTTGCCTTGCACTTTTTTCCTCCCCACGGGCATGGTGTCGTGCGTAGCCTCAGAGCCATGCGTCCATCCTTCCTTTCGCACCTGCTCGTTCCGTCGCTCCTGGGGTCCGAAGCGCTCGCGCAGCGTCCTGACTCACGCGACTCGGCACAGACACTTCCGGGCGTGACCGTCGCCGCGACCCGGTCGCCTTCGCGCATCCTCACGACGCCCCTCGCGGTAACGACGATCGCAACGCCCGAGCTGCGATCCGTCAACGGTTTCGGGCTCGATGACGCCCTCAACCGCGTTCCCGGGGTCATCGCGCAGTCGCGCTACGGCACGAGCGACATCCGGCTCATGATCCGCGGCTTCGGCGCCCGTGGTGCGGGCGACCGCTCCAACTCCGGCACATCGCGGGGCGTCCGAGTTCTCCTCGATGGGTTCCCGGAAACGGAGCCCGACGGCCGGACGGCGTTCGATCAGCTCGATCTCGCGGCGACGGCGGGTCTCGAGGTGATCCGTTCGAACGCCTCGGCGCTCTGGGGCAACGCGGCAGGCGGCGTGGTGAACGTCACCACGATGCCGGCCGCGGCGGCGCCGGCGTTCGAGGCACAGGCCATCGTCGGCGACCTCGGGCTCGCACGTTATGCGGTGCGAACGTCGACGGCGGTGGGCGCGACGGGCGTCCTGTGGGCGAACTTCACGAACACGTCGTTCGATGGGTGGCGCGACCACTCCGATGCGCGCCGCGCGCTCGTGAACGGCGGCGCGACGGGCCGGGTGGGCGAGCGCACGCGCCTCGGACTCTACTTCACGGGCGCGAACAACCTGATGCACGTCCCGGGTCCGCTCACGCAGGCGCAGGTCGACGAAGACCCGGACCAGGCCAACCCGACGTATCTGCAGCGCGATGAACGCCGGTACAATCGCGTGGGCCGACTTGGCGTGAGCGTCGATCACGACGTGAGCCCGACGTTCACGCTGTCGTCGATGCTCTACGTCAACCCGAAGTACCTGCAGCGGTCGGAGCGCAACACGTTCCGGGACTTCACGCGCTACCATGTCGGCGGGAACCTCATCGCACGGACGATGTTCTCCACGGGTGGGACGCGATCCCTCCTCACGTTCGGTCTCGACGAGGCCTACCAGGATGGCGCGATCCTGTTCTATAGCCTCACGCCCACCGGAGACCGCGGCACTACGCTGACCGACAACAAGGGCGAGGGCGCCAACAACTTCGGCGTATTTCTCCAGGACGAGCTCACCGTCGGTCGTCGCCTGACGTTACTGCTGGGCGCCCGGTACGACGTGGTGGCGTACAACTATCGGAGCTTCCTGCCGTCGCCGCCGGTTCGGTCGGATCATCGCGACTTCTCGCGCGTCTCGCCCAAGCTCGGGATCAACTGGCTGGTCGGTGCGTCGAGCAGCGTGTATGCCAACGTCGGCGGCGGGATCGAGGTGCCGGCGGGTAACGAGACCGACCCGACGCCCGGATCTCCGCCGGCGCTGCTCAATCCGCTGCTCGATCCGATCCGATCCACGACCTACGAGGTCGGCTTCAAGTCGATGCCATCGCTCGCGAGCGGCGGTCGGTTCAGCCTTGGCTACGACGTTGCTCTCTACGACATCGAGGTCACGAACGAGATCGTGCCGTACAACGGTGGCCGTTATTACCTCACCGCCGCGAAGGCGCGGAGGCAGGGCGCCGAGGCCGGCGTGACCGCCCAAACGACCGCCGGTCTGTTCGCGAACGGCGCCTTCACGTTCTCGCACAACATCTACCGCGACTACGTGGTCGACTCGGCCGTCATCTTCCCGACGGATCCGACGAAGGTCGGCAAGTTCGCCGACTACAGCGGCAACGACGTCGTGGGAATCCCGAACGTGCTGGCGAACGTCGAGGTGGGGACGGAGGTCCCGGGCTTTCGCGCGCTTCGCCTGAAGGCAGGCGTCGAGCATTCGGGCAAGTACTTCGCCGACGACGCGAACGGCGTACGTGTCCCCTCGTTCACGATCGTGAACCTGACGGCCGAGCTGCGCGACCCGATCGTGGTCCGCGGCGTCCGCCTTGGCGGCTTCGTGAGCGTGAAGAACGTGACCGACAAGCAGTACATCGGGTCGGCGTTCCTGAACCCGGACATCGTGGGTGGCGCCCCGGCGGCGTTCGAGCCGGGGACGCCGCGCGCGCTCGTCGTTTCCGTGTCGTTAGGCATGTAAGAAAACTGATGACCGGGTACCGATAACCCGAAACCAGGGACTCATGACTCGCCAGACATCACGAGGACTCCGGGCGAGTCGTGAGTCATAGGTGGTAGGTCATTCGTTTTCAGTCATCCGTTTCTGCACCGCGCCCTCCGCCTCGCCGATCACGACACAGGCCGCACGTCCACCGAATCGGACGGCAGCGTACAGTACCACACGCGTTCCACCGTGACCGACTCCACCGGGTAGATCAGCCCTCCCTGACGCAGGACGTCCTGGAGCCGGATCTCGACCTCGACGGGAGGCAGTGATGTTGCGCCCGACGCGCCGCGCGCTTTCAGCGCACGCATCTCCATCGTCTCCTGCCAGTTCGGTGATGCGCTTTCAGCGAAGGCGAGCCCTGGTCCCACCTGCTCGGCCTGAACGAGGTAGCCCTGGCCATACACGTCGATCACCGACTCGCTCGGCGTCGGGTTTGCGCGAAGGCGGAAGATCCCCGGTGTCTCGGTGGGAATCAGGGAATCGGCGGTAACCTCCCGGTACAAGCGGGTCTCCGTGCTCAGGCCGTACTCGTCCAGGAGTTTCGCGAGTGCAGCGTGCGCTGCGCCTTCACCATCGACAGTCATGTGACCTCGCGCGATTCGAGGTAAGGCGCAAGTGTAACGCAGACCTCGGTGTGGGGTCCAGGGATTGACGCCACTCTGGAGGACTGTCATCGTGTGTCTTGGCGACGGTCTACGCCCAACCTCTCACGACTCCGCCCCAGCCGGAGTCCTCGAGCGAGGCAAAGGGGGGCACACTCCCGGACTCGATGCGTCGATCCTTTGCGTCATCACGGCGCTGCTGGGGGGTGGCCCGTGGTGCGTTCAAAGGAGAACCGACGATGCCTCGCGAGAAAGACCTGAAGCGCCTCGTTCGCGCTCGCATGAAGAAGACGGGCGAAGCCTACACCACCGCCCGCGCGCAGATCCTCAAGAAGCCCCGCCGCAAGCCACAGGCAGCCAACAACGGCGCTTCGCGCCTAACGACACCGGTTGCGCCTGCCGGAAAGGACTACGCTGAGCTCGCCGGCATGAGCGACGCGGCGATCACGAAGAACACCGGCCGCGCGTGGGAGGAATGGGTCCGCGTGCTCGACAGCCACGCCGCGGACCGGATGGACCACTCGGACATCGCGAAGCTGGTGAGCGGCACGTACAAGGTTCCGGACTGGTGGACGCAGGCCGTTGCCGTTGGCTACGAGCGCATCAAGGGCCTCCGCGCGCGCGGCCAACGACGCAACGGCAGCTACGAGGCGAGCAAGTCGCGCACGTTCAACGTGTCTGTCGAAACGCTGTTCGATGCGTGGGCCAACGCGGCGGCCCGTCGCCAGTGGCTTAACGAATCGGACGTGAAGGTGCGCACCGCCACCAGGCCCAAGTCCATGCGGCTCGGCTGGCCGGACGGTACCATCATCGCGGTGTGGTTCACGCCGAAGGGTGCATCCAGGTGTGCCGTCGCGCTCGCGCACACGAAGCTTCCCGACCGCGGGACGGCTGATCGGCTGAAGGCCTATTGGGGGGAGAGGCTCGAGGAGTTGGCGAAAGTGGTTGCGTAGAGCTCGGGACTGGGGACTGGGCACTCGGCCGGGAGCCTTCTTTTCGCGAGGAGGTCTCCGCGCCCGTAGAAGCCTCCCCGCCGAGTCCCTAGTCCCCAGTCCCCTGTCCCCAGTCCCCAGTCCCCAGTCCCCAACAACCCATACCTAACGCCAATCTGTACCTGATACGGATCTCCGCGCTTTCGCAGCACGCCGACATTCTCGTTCACCGTGTAGCGATACCGGCGGGTTGCCTGGTCGAATCCCACGACGTTGAGGAGCTGCAGCTGCTGCGTCGTGGGATTGCTGGCGGAGATGCCCTGCGGCAGCAGGAATTGACCGCCCCACTTCGAGTTCAGCAGGTTCGCGAAGTTGTAGACGTCCACCACGAGCTCCACGCCCTGACGTCCAACGGCGAAGCGTTTCGCCGCGCGCACGTCCACGCGATTCGTCCACGGCGCCGAGCCGGCGTTGCGGTCCGCAATGCGTCCCAGGTTGTGACGAATGTAGTCACGCGCCACGCTGTTCTCGTTGTCGAGCAGGCGGCGCATCGACGCAGCGATGTCAGGCGGAGTGGACGGGTCGTCCGGGTCGAACACGAACGCCAGGTCGTTGCCGCTGTAGTCGTCACCGTTGATGTCGCCATTCACCGTGAGCGAGAAGGGACGGCCGGACGCGCCCACGTAGCGAGCGCCTAACGCCACTCCCCAACCCACCGGCACGTCGGCATAGGCCGCGACCTTGTGGCGGAAATCGTAGTCCGAGGGCCCCCACGAGCCGCTGAGATCGCGCGGATCGCTCTTCACCGGCGTCAAGAGCGACGCCGTGCGGGCGATGCAGCAGCTGAACGTCGAGTTGTCGCGCGCCCGATTGTATGTGTACGTGGCGTGCATCTGCCCACCGCGCGGCAGCGCGAGCGCGCCGTCGACGATCGCCGTTCGCGTCCGCGCCCGACCCGTCGACACCAGCTCGAGCACGTGCGTGAACTCGGGATTCTTGTACGCGAACCGCGCCGTCGTGCGGCCAGTTGCCGGGATCGTGCTGGCTGCGACGAACACGGCGCGACCCTGCTCGTTGTCGAGCGTGAACGCCGGCGCGTCGCGAAGGTTCCGGTCGAAGTACTGGTAGTTGTGTCGCGTTTCGGCCGCCAGGACCGTGCCGGTGAGCGTGAGGGCATTCGTCACTCGCCGTGCGTACGACGCACTTGCCTTCCACGTCACCGGCGCGCGAAAGTCGGCACCCATGAGATTGACGTACGCCGGCGGTGTCGTCCCGTTAGGCACGCCCGGAACGGTCGCGAGGCTCGACCGGTACGCCACGTAGTCGGGGCGCGGCAAGGCCGCGCCTGTCTGCGTGAGGTCCGCGAGCTGCGTCCCGTTGAAGAAGATGTTGTTCGCCTGCAGGTAGTAGTGCGGCTGGGCAGTGAACGCGCCCGCACCGATCCGCACCACATCCCGGTCGTCCGCGTGTGCGTCCCACGTGAGCTGTGCGCGCGGTTGTATCCCCTTCCAGTCCGTTGGCGTGTTGTCGGTGCGAAGCCCGAGCTTCTCTTCCACCAGCGAGTTGGGAGTCGCCGCAGTCAGGAAGCTCGTCACATCGTAGCGAAGGCCGAGCATCGCCACGAACGTCGGCGTCGGCCGCCACTCGGTCTGGGCGAACGCGCCCGCGTCGAGCACGCTCTGACGCGCATACGGCGCTTCGCCGAGCGGCACCTGCCGTGTGTAGCGCGACGAGATGAGGTTATCGAAGGCACCTAACGTATCGAACTCGAAGAGCCCGCCCTCATCGGTCGGGATGAACGTCCGGAGATAGGTCAGCGAGTTTTCGACGCCCGCCGTGACCAGCTGCTTCCCGTGCTGCCAGTACGCGGTGTTCACGAGCTGATACTGCCGCTCGCCTGACGCCTCCGGCGCGAGACGATTACCGCCGAACTGCAGCCGGACGTCGCCCGTCGTTCCGTTCGGAAGCTTCGACCGCACCCGCACGAACCCGCGCGGGATGTACGTGTTCGGCGTCAGCGAACGGTCGGCGAGCGAGAAGCCCAGCTTGAGCTCGTTCGAGAGCGACGGAGAGAGCGACGACCGGAGCGACAGTAGCGTCTGGTTGTCCACCGACTTGCTGCTCGAGCGTGACTCGATGATGGCGAGTATCTGGTCACCGACACCGTCGTTAGGCCCGTCGGATGTGCTGAAGTTGTCGCGGAACGTGACGTGATGCCGATCCCCAAGCTGCCAGTCGAGACGGCCGAACACCGTGTTCGCGACGGGCCGCCGGCTGAAGATGCCCACCATTGGCGTCCCCGCCGGCACGCCGTACCGCCGCGTCAGGATGTCGAGAAACCGATCGAGGGAATCCTTGGCGATCTGCGCGTCGATCTCGTCCGGTGGCGTCCGCAGGTCGGCGATCGCGAGCGGCACGCTCGACTGCTGCCGGTCGAACGCGAGGAAGTAATGGACGCGATCGCGCACGATTGGCCCGCCGAGGCTGCCGCCCATCTGCCATACCTCGGATTGTCGAAGGTCACGCCCGCGTCCCTGGTAATCCTTCGACGCCGACAGCGCCTCGTTGCGGGTGTAGGCGAAGATGCTGCCCACGAGCTGGTTCGTCCCCGATTTCGTCGCGGCGCTGATCGCCCCGCCGCCCAGCCGTCCCATCGTGACGTCGTACACGTTCGTCACGACCTCGAACTCGCGGATCGCTTCCATCGAGATCGTGTACGGCCCGCGACCGAGCTCGCCGCCTCGCAACATGTTTCTCGCCTGCAGGCCGTCGATGCGCACGTCGGTGGACGTCGCCCGCGCGCCGCCTATCGAGAACTCGCTTCCCACCGTCGGCGCGAGCGCCGCGAGATCGGTGAAGTTGCGTCCGACCGCAGGCAGGTCGCTCATTGCCGCGGCGCCGATTCGTGTGCTGCCACCGAGCCGCTGACGAAACACCGCCGCCGTATCGGCGTTCACCACGATCGGAGCCAGCGCCGTCGCACGCTCGGCGAGCGTGAAGTCGACGCGAAGGCGCGTGCCTAACGTCAACCGATATCCCGACTTCGTCACCGGCTCGAACCCCACGCGCCGAGCCGTCACCTCGTACGGTCCGCCGAGGGGCAGTTGCGCGAACACGTAGTGCCCGGCGGCGGTCGATCGCGTGAAGCTCGCGAACCCCGTAGACGTGTTGCGCACCACGACGATCACGTCTCCGATAGACGCGCCGTTCTCGGAGACCACTCGCCCCGCGATCCCGGCGTCGGTGCCCTGACCGGGCGCCAGGTCCCAAGCCCCGAGGGTCAGCAGGGTCACGCACACGGCCAGCCGGACCCGGCGGACGGACGACCATTTCAAGGCAGTTTGAGGCATGCAGGACTCGACCGCTTTTAAAGGAACACAGCGGTCCGAATCTACTGCCTGGATGTATCTTTGGGAAACGACTGGGAACGCTAAGGAGTATCGGCGGGCTTCAGCGCCGAGGTGATTCCTTTGCCACCATGACCTCGGTCGACTTGATGACTGCCAGCACCTCGTCGCCTTTCTCGAGCCCGAGACGCCTGGCCGAGGAGCTCGTGATGATCGCGACCAGGTCCTGATCGCCGATGCGGATGACGACTTCCGCCATGACGCCGTCGGCGCGAATGTCCGCGACTCGGCCGCGCAGCTGATTGCGGGCGCTGATCTCGATGCCGGACGCCAGATCGACGTCCAACGCGCGCGGCTCGCGTCCCCGATCCTCGACGAGCTCCTTCCGTCGGAAGAGCCACTTTCGACCGTAGCGGACCGCCGGCAGCTTCCCGTCACGGGCCAGCTGCTGCACGCGCTTCACGTGCATGCGGAGGAGCGCTGCCGCCTCCTTGGCGGTGATCAGGTCGTCCATCGCGGTCATTCTACTAGCGTCCACGCCGGGTTGCGAATCACCATAATGGCCGAGTCTGCGATGCGGCCACCGAGGCAAAGGAAACCTGGCAGGAGCGGTGGGCGTACAGTTGGGTTCGTTGCGCGCTCGACGTGGTTCGGGCAGTCTGGCCGTCCGCGCCTCTCAATCACTCCGCCCCCGGGGATTCGATGTCAGGCGTTCTGCGTCCGATCGACCTTCAGAGACTCTCGGCAGCCTCCGAAGCGCTCCTGTCACCCCTTGCGGGTCCGAGCCCCGAGCTCTGGCAGCGTCACGTCGCCGGCTCGATGCGAGAGCTGTTCGGCGTCACGCACGCGATGTTCGTCATTCCCGAATCGGGGCGCGCACGATTCATCTGCGACACCGCCGATCCAAGGACGCTCCGGGGGCTCGTCGAGCTGACGACGGCAGACCAACGCTCCGGCCGCCTGCATGCGAGAGACTCGTTGGTCGACAGCTGGTTCGAGCGCCGGTCGGCGCAGCGGGTGGAGGTCTACAACGAGTGCCTGAACGACCAGATGCTCGATCACCAGCTCGAGCGGAGCGTCATGGTCATGGATGTTCTCCGCCCGGGCGGTTTCCACAACTTCATCGGCTTCATGACCGCTCGCCCCGGTCACGAGCTGATGTTGTTCATGGGCTATGAGCGCGGCCGGCGGTCACGCTTCGGTGAGAACGAGTTCGCAGTGCTCGGTGCACTGCTCCCCGCGCTCCGCTCGGGTCACTACGCGCTCACGACGTTCGGGGTGCGCCGTTCCGCGCTCGCGTCCACGCTCGACGCCATGAGCGAGGCGATGATGCTTGTCGGGTCCGACGGACGGGAGCTGCACCGCAACCCGGCCCTCCGCCGCGCGCTGAGCGGCGAGCCGGAGCGCGAGCGGATTGCCGGGGAGATGCTCGCCGCGGCGCGTGCGCTCATACGTCCTCCGCAGCGCGTCGTGACAACTCCGCTGAAGCGCTACACGGTTCGAGCCACGCATCTCCCGAGGGAGTTGTTGGGCGATGATCGCGGCGTCCTCGTATCGCTGGAGCGCCCCGAGACCGACGTACTCGACGACACCTCGGATATCTCGCGTCGGCACGGTCTCACTCGGCGCGAGGCGCAGGTGGCAGCGGCGCTCGCTCGGCGCTTCTCGAACGCGGAGATCGCCAAGGCGCTGGGCATCAGCCCGAACACGGCGCTTCGCCATACGGAGCGGGTGCTGGCGAAGCTCGGAGTCCACACGCGAATCGACGTCGCCGCGCACCTTCGCGGTGGCGACGTCGACCAGGAGCGCTCGTCGGGCGCTGCCTAACGTGTTCGACACGCCTTCCCGCTGGTGGCGCACGCGAGCGCGTCGCGGAGGGCAGCGTCGTATGCGGCCTGCTGCTCCGACCCCGGGAGCGCGTTGAGGCTCGGCGCCGCGGCGCTCATCTCCCGCTGGAAGCGCTCGAGCTGGTGGGCCGCGCGGCGATCTCCCGAGGCAGCGCGCGCGGCAAGCCGCGTGTACTCCGTCCGCACGGTGGCCATCGACGAATGGCTCTCGACGGGCCCGTTCGGCGCAGCGATCGACGATCTGGACGTGCTCTGAACCTGTTGGGCGATAGCGGCCATGCCGGCTGACATCAGCGCGGTCGCCGTCGCCATTGCCGCGTTGGACTGCGCTTGCCGGGCGGCCTGCGCCGCGGCAGCACGGGCGTGATCGCGCTCCTGCATGCGCAGGACTTCGTGCAGCATCAGCGTTCCGGGGTTTGCCTTCGCAACCGCAACGAGTGCCGCCTGTGCCACGTCCTGCTTCGCTTCGGACTGCTTGACGGACTTTGCGGCGCTCGCTGCTGCCGCGGCCGCGCGACCAACGAGACCACGAGCGCGTCCTGGCGAAGGAGCGCTCTTGTGAGCGGTCGTTGCCGTATCCTGTGGCAATACTGTCGGCAGTTGTTGTGCGCGGACGGCGGCACCGCCAAGCCCGGACATCGCGATCGCCAGCCCCAGCGCGCGTGTCCTTGCATGAATCGTCTTCGGGAACATCGTCGTCTCCCAGTTCTTCGGGGGTGTATTGTGCGTGTGGCATCACCTGCTGCCGAGAGAAGCTAGGATTTCCGGTCGACAGGGCATGGGGAGTGACTCCCTATTTCTTCGACCACGGTCCTGGCACAGCGGTAGTCACCGCGCGCGATCGAACGATGGAATCGGGTTGTTGACCCGGGGCTGATCCATGGCCGCTCGAATCAGACTGCTCTCCTGGATCTATATCGTCACATGCGGCATCTCGCTGGGCGTCGGGGCGGTGGCGTGCATCGGTCTGGTGTTGTCGCGGGACCCGGAGAGCCGCAATGCCCTGCTCTTCATTGGGCCGATCTTCCTTGCCCTCGCGGTCTTCTTTTTTCTGCCGGGATTCATCGGCGGTTTTGGACTGCTGCGCGGCAGAGCGTGGGCACGCACGGTCATCATCGCCCTGTCGTTTCTCATCATTCTCCTGTTCCCGGTGGGCACCGCACTCGGTGCATTCGGCCTGTGGGTGCTCCGTGGCCAGGACTCCAGACAGTTCCCGCCTCCTGCTCGGCCGAGACAGGCGGCGGAGGAAGCAGTACCGCCGGTCGCGCCATCGATGTCGTCGGCAGCGGCGCACGACACCGAGCCTAACGCCGATCCGATCGGTCGAATTCGCAGCCGCATGAGCGATCTCGCGCGCCTCATCCAGGCCCCGGATCACATGCTGCCGACGTTCGGATACTCGGAGGAAACTGGCCGGCCGCACATCGAGCTCGCCGGTACGACCTTTCACTACGTCGTCTCCGATCGCGGACGGGAGTTCGAGCGGTTCTCGACGACGTCGTCGGACGATCTGCTCTATCGGGTGTTCCGTGACGCGACGTTCTCGATGGCGGCGGCGTCGCTGCGGGTGAGCCGAATGACGGGGCGGGCGCGGCGTCAAATCCTCCGTCAACAGCTCACGCTGCTGGGCCAGGTCGACCCGAGGTGGGCGTCGCGCCGAGAGGCCGAGCGTTAGACGAAAGCGTCAACGCCCGTCCCGCGCTCTCCGCCCGCGCAGGCTGGCGGCTCGGCGTGGCACGTGTACGGGAATCGCGAGCGACATGCACGACGTTGCCCGACCCACGACGAGGCCTCTGCCCTACGGTCTTTCGCGCGGTTCAGAGCTACCGTAGCGGAGGCATGATTGCGACGTGACGACGCCGTTGCGCAGATGCCTCAGTCCCTCCCCAGGGGACCACATGCCCCGCTCAGCTCTCGACCGCCGCGAGTTCCTCGCCTCCGGGTTCGGACTCGCCGCCAGCACGTTCGTTGGCTTGTCCACCGCGTGCTCTCCCGATTCCGCACTCGCACCCCGCACTCGCCTACCCGCGCCGGACCGAGTCGTTAGGCCCGCCGACGGTGACCTTCCGGAGCCACGCATCATCAGCAGCGTCGGCGGTCTCCTCCGCGCGTCCATCACCTGCGCGACGATCCCCACCATCGTCGGTGGGAGGCACGCGCTCCAGCCCGTGACGTACGACGGGACGTTTCCCGGACCGACGCTCTGGGCGCGGCCCGGCGACACCGTCGACCTGACGTTCACGAATCGCATCGTCTTCGACCAGTCCGACACGCATCCCGGGTACGGCCGCCCGCCACGGCCGGGTCACGACAGCAACCTCCACTTCCACGGGCTGCACATCTCGCCGCTCGGAACGGCGGACAATATGCTCGTCGTGGTGCCGGCGAACGGGACGCAGCGCTATCTCTTCCAGATCCCGCCGAACCATCCGGCAGGGTTGTACTGGTACCACGCGCACGTGCACGGCCTCGTGACGAATCAGGTGAGTCGCGGCGCCGCCGGCATGTTCTACATCGCCAACGCGTACACCGATCGTGTCGCCGGACTCGGAATCCGGCGACGGCTGATGCTGCTGCAGCAGGCGTATTTCGAGCCAAACCTCGTGACGGTGATCTCCGACGACGGCGAGCGAGATGATCCCGACGTCGCCCTATCGCTCATCAACGGGGCGCTCGAGCCGTGCATTGCTATTCGGCCCGGGGAACCGCAGGTCTGGTGTCTGGTGAACGGCTCGTCGTCTGCGTTCTACGCGCTGCGACTCGAAGGCCACACGTTCGACGTCATCGCCGACGATGGCGTTCCGCTCCGCGCACCGCGACTCGGCCGAGAGACGCTGATGCTCGCGTCAGGCAAGCGCCTCGAGGTGGCCGTGCGTGCGAGCACTACCCCGGGCCGCTACGCACTCTCGTACGATGAATACGATCAGGGCGTCGACACCTGGCCACAGAAGACGATCGGGACCGTTGTTGTCGACGGGGCGCCGTGGACCGGACCGGATCACCCGGGCATCGACACGTCGACGCCACTCGATGACCTCTCGGCGGTCGGCATTCCGCGAGAGCTGCAGCGCACCATCGTGTTAGGCGTGAACCCGGCCATTCCCGAAGGCGAGTTCGGCCGGTTCACGATGAACGGCCACGCCTGGGACCCGAGCTACAGTGAGTGGACCAGCACGCTCGGCACCGTGGAAGAATGGTTCATCCGGAACGACACCGATCAGGACCACCCGTTTCACGTGCACGTCAATCCGTTCCAGATCACGAGGATTAACGGGATACCGGTGGCCTTCGACGGCTACCAGGACACGGCGATCGTGCCGCGTTTCGGCTCGCTGACGGTGCGGACACGCCTTAGCGACTTCGCGGGCGGGCCGATTCTCATGCACTGCCACATCCTGGACCACGAGGACATGGGCATGATGATGCGGTTCGACATCGTGCCCGCCTAGGCTATCCCCGAGCGCTCCTTGGCCTTCGCGATGATCGCCGCCATGACGTCGCGATGCTTCGTGAACGTGTCGTCCACCACCTGCAGCGTCGGGATCGCGTTAGGCGAGAGATTCAGCGTCTCCGGGTTGAAGCGGCCGAACCCCGACTCGTGCACGCCACTCGAGCCGCGACCGGGCGCCGGCGCGCTCAGGTGCTGGTAGAAGCGGGAGTACTTCTGCCAGCGCGGGCCACCGCCCGCATGATACATGGGTATGAAGCCGTGCAGCGCGTCGTACGGCATCTCGCCCACGCACGCGACCTTCGGGTACTTCTCGCGCAGGTCCATCACGAGCCGGCGCGTCCCCTCGTGCATGTCGCCAGTCGTGCTGTTCACGTGGCCGCCGATGATGTCGAGGAAGTATGCGTCCACGCCGTAGCGCTCGATGGCGTCGGCGATCCGCCCGGTCAGGTGATTTCGCCAGGAGTCGGCGCCCAGGTTCATGTAGGTCAGCCAGCCGTCCTGATGCCGGTCGTTGTTCCAGTCCACCCAGTTGAGATCGTAGCGGTCGCCGTCGATCTTCTGCGTCACGCCACTCGAGATCTTCGACCACGCCGACTGGTGCCGGTTTGCGGAGTTCGCGCCGAACATCGGCATCATCCTGAACCCGAGCTTCCGGCCTTCGCTGATGAGGCGCTTGAAGCCCACCTCACCGCCCATGCGCGCGGGCGCGACGTAGTTCGGGTAATCCCAGTAGTAGCGGCCATCCCACGCCGAGATGAACGCGAGCACGCGCTCCGCCGGGATCTGCGTCGCCATCCATCGCAGGATCTCCAGCATGCGCGCGTAGTCGTTGAACATGAAGCCCGTGTAGTGCATGCCGTGGAGCGTCGTGACCATGGCGATGTTTCGCATCCACGGCTGGACGTCGGGCCGCGTTTCCCACGGCTGGAGGTCGAACGCGCGCTCCACGTGCGCCATGTGCGGGGCGACGGCGTCGTCCAGCGACGGCGCCCGCCCGATCCGCCATGCCGGCACCGTGAGGCGCGTATCGTTGCGCCACGCGTCGTGCTCGTAGACCGCCTCCACCCGGTATCCGCGCTCGCCCGGCTGGAGGTAAAACCGCTTGGGGCGCACGCGCGTGTCGAGCGACGACAGATAGACGAACTCCTGGTCGCTCGCCTGCACGACCGCCAGCGCGGTCGTGATCCCGCTCGCCGCACCCGGTCCGTGGAGGTCGCCCGCACCAAACGTATACCCGCCTAACGTCTCATTGTCCTTGGGATCGAACACTCGGCCGCCGCCGAGGGAGAGGCTGCCGCGCGGGACATCGCGGATGATCGTGGTGACGGTCTTCACCGGACGCTGCATCTCGACCACGGCGTCCCATTCGATCGTGGTGCCGGTGCGCCTGAACGTCGCGACCAGCGACCCGGGTGCCTTCTCCTGCCCGCCGGCCCAGACAAACCCGGTGCACGTGAGACGCATCGTGTCGCCGGTCTCCACAGCGCTGATGCGCGCCGCGTCCAGGCCGTACGTGTTCTCGTCGGTGAAGACGAGGAAGCCGAACCGATACCCGCCGAACGCGACGGATGGCTCGGGGAAGTCGAAGCTGAACTTCATGAACGCGTTGCCGCGCGGCGGCACGAACACGTCGCTCGTGGACGTGAGCGGCAGCACGTCGGCCAACGCAACCGGGGTCGTCACGTTACGCGCTTCGCCGGCGATGGCATCGGCGGCGCCGCTGGCGCCCGACACCACACTCACTGCTCCCACCGCGCCGACAACCTTGAGCCACTCCCGCCGCGATATCTCGCCGGCCGAATCCCATCCGCCCGCCGGAGGCGGGCACCCGCCCAGTCCCCAGTCCCGATGAGTCATGCTCGACTCACATTCCAGTACACGACGTACCGCTCGTCGAACATGCGATACAAGGGCACGAGCGTCATCGCGGCCGCCTGCCCTTTCGTCGTGAACTCGAGGGCCTTGCCGGCTACCGGTGCGACCCAGCTCGTGACGTCGTCCGCCGAGGCGCGAATCTGCGGCGTCGGCGGAGGTGCAGGATTCTTGAACTCCGGCACCGTGCGCGGCTTCGTCGGTTCCGCACGGCGATTCTCGGGCGTTATCCCCTCGGTGCCCATGCGTCCGGCGAGAACGAGCGGCCCGTACATCACCGCCTGCACCGAGCCGTCGTCAGGCATCGGATGCACGTGCAGGCGCATCGGCACCCGAACCTCCAGCCGTTCGCCGTCACGCCACGTGCGATCCAGCACGATGTAGCTGGCCGGCCCCGCGAATGCGTCCAGCTGACGGCCATCGAGCTTCACCCACCCACCGTCGCCCGCCCAGTACGGCACGCGAACCCTGATCGCCATCCGGGTCGGCTTCGCCACCCGGACAGTCAGCGTCGTCACGTCGCTCTCGGGAAACCGCGTGTCCTGGATGAGGCGAACGCCCTTCACTTTCCAGCTCACCTCGGATGGAACGAACAGGTTCACCCAGATGCCGTCATCGTCGTGGAAGTACACGCTGTCCGCGAGCTTCGAGAAGTTCTCGACGCCCGTCCCGTGGCAGCACCAGAATCCGGCGTTAGGCGCACCGAAGAGCTTCCAGTATCCCGCGGCGAGTGGCGTGTAGTAGGCCTTCTCGCCGTCCGCCGGGTGCTGCGTGGGGAGGATGCCGTTGAAGTACGCTCGCTCGTAGAAGTCCGCGTAACGCGCGTCGGGGTTCCACCCAAACAGCTCGCGCGTGAGCTTGAGCATATTGTACGTGACGCACGTCTCCTGCGCGTACGGCCCGATCGCCTTCGCGAGCTGGCCCGGCTCTCCCTGCCACTCTTCCTCGTTCGACGTTCCGCCAGTCGCGTACGAGCGCATGCCGGTGATGTCATCCCAGAAGAACGCCGCGATCGCGCGCGACCGATCCTCGCCCGTTCGCTCGTAGCGCCGCGCCGCGCCGATCACTTTCGGGATGTTCGTGTTGGCGTGCACGCCTTTGAGCTCGTCGCGACCGACCGCGAGCGGCCCGAAGATCTTCTCGTGGTCGAAGCGATGCGCGAGGTCGGCCCACTGACCCTGTCTACCCTGTCCCGTCACGTTCGCGAGCTGATACAGCACGTCGTTCATGCCGCCATACTCGACGTTGAGCATCCGCTGCCACTGCTCGTCAGGCACTGGCTGGGCGTAATCGCGCACCCACGCCGCCATACCCGTGACCATCTCGAGCGCCTGGGGATTGTTCGCGAGCGTCCAGTTGTCGAGCAGGCCGGCCATGATCTTGTGGTACGTGTAGAACGGCGCCCACACGCGCTGGCCCGCCTTCAACCGGTCGAACAGCTCGCTCGGGAACGCGCTCAGGTACCCGTTGCCATGCTTCCGCTGGCACTTGGCGAGCTCGCCGATCATCTGCGCGCCGCGCATCTTCACCGCCTCGTCGCCGGTCTGCGCCCACATGAGCGCGCACGCCGAGAGGTAGTGGCCTGTGAAGTGGCCGCGCAGCTCGTTGTCCGGCGCTTCCCATCCGCCTAACGGCGTGGCCGAGCTCGGGAGGCCGGCCGTCACGCGGAACATGTGGAGGAGCCGGTCTGGCTCGAGCCCCATCATGAACCGGCGATTCGTCTCGAGCCCGGTGAGCTGAATGCCGGGCCGAAGGCGAACGTCGTGGAGGTCGAATGGTCTGGCCTTGAGCCGCGGAATGGGGCCCGGAAATCGGCGGGGGGACGCGGCGTGCGCCGTCGTGCCGCGCACGGGCAGGCCAAGCGCCAGAGCTGCAAGAGAGGCAGCGCCGAGGAACTCTCGGCGATTGACGTCGCGCGTCATGTAAGGTTGCTCGCCTGGGTGGACTTCCTTTGATATACCGCCCGTCACGCGCGCCGACCATATGGCGGTCGGGCAGACGTTGCCACGCGGCTCGTGTCTCCTCATTGTTGCCGACTCGTTTCCGCGCCGTTGCTCGACCGAACTCCGATACGCCCACCGTTCGGCCACGCTGGAGCCAGTCGACCCGAACCCCCGCCCCCGAATGTCATTTCAGATGTTGCTTCGTCGCAGCCTGTCGCTCGTCACCCTCGGTGTCGTCGCCGCCTGCTCAGGACGCGATGCCATCTCCCCTGCAGCTGCGCCCGCGTCACGCTTCGACGTCTCGGCGGCCGCGGTGCCAAGCGTGTACCTGAGCGAGATCCACTATGACAACACCGGCACCGACGTCGGCGAAGCGATCGAGATCAACGGACCTGCCGGTACTGACCTCACCGGCTGGCAAGTCGTGCTCTACAACGGCAACGGCGGCGCGAGCTACGACACGCAGACCTTGAGCGGCACCATTCCCGCGACGTGCGACACGCGTGGCGTCGTCGTTCTGACCTATCCGGTCAACGGAATTCAGAACGGCAGTCCCGACGGTGTGGCACTCGTGAACGCCGCCGGCCAGGTGGTCGAGTTCCTGTCGTACGAGGGGACGTTCGCCGCCACGAACGGACCGGCGTTAGGTACGACGTCGGTTGATATCGGCGTGAGCGAGGTCGGCACGGAGCCGGTCGACCAGTCGCTGCAGCGCAGCAGCGCCGACGTCTGGAGCGGCCCGAAGGCGCAGACCTTCGGCACGTGCAACGACGGCGGTACGCCACCGCCCGTCGTCGCGAGCGTCACCGTCGCTCCGGCAAGCGCCTCGATCACGCAGGGCGCGACGCAGCAGTTCACAGCCACGGCATTAGACGCGTCGAATCAGCCGATCGCTGGCGTCACGTTCACGTGGTCGACGAGCGCGTCGGCCGTGGCGACGGTGAGCGCGGCGGGTCTCGCCACCGGCGCCGGCCCGGGGGACGTCACGATCGCCGCGACGGCGCCTAACGCCGTGGCGGGGACCGCATCGCTCCATGTCGACCCAGCCACCACACCCGGGCTCCCGCCAACCCGCTTCAGCGAGCTGCACTACGACAACTCGGGCACCGACGTCGGCGAAGCGATCGAGGTCGAAGGACCTGCCGGCACCGATCTCACGGGGTGGAGCATCGTGCTCTACGACGGCAACGGCGGCACGGCCTACAACACGACGCCCCTCTCGGGAACGATCGCGAGCTCCTGCGATGGGCGTGGCGTGGTGGTGGTGAACTATCCCACGAACGGCATCCAGAACGGCAGTCCGGACGCCATGGCGCTGGTGGACGCAGCCGGTCAGGTCGTTGAGTTCCTGTCGTACGAAGGAACGTTTACGGCGGTTGGCGGACCTGCAGCCGGCAAGCTGTCGGTGGACATCGGGGCGTCGGAGGCGACGAGCTCGCCAGTCGGCGCGTCGCTGCAACGGGACGCGTTGGGCACGTGGGCGCTCGCGACCTCGACCTTCGGCGCCTGCAATCCCGCGGGCGGGGGACCGCCGCCGGGGAACACCATCTCGTTCAGCGGTCGGCTTCCGACCGATCCGGCACTGCCCGTCGGGTTCCAGGATCAGCTCTTCGCGACGGTGCGTAACTCGAGCAATGTCGTCATCCCGACCACGGTCACGTGGACGACCGAAACCCCGGCGATCGCATCGATCGACCAGAACGGTGTCATCACCGCGCTCGCCGCGGGCTCGGCAACATTCCGCGCAACCACCGCCGACGGCCTTACGACTGCCACGTTCACGCTGCCGACGCGCGTCGCCGTCGCGAGCACGACGGCGCAGTACGCCGGGAATGCCGAATTCGGCGAGCCGGCCGACGCCGACCCGAGCGACGACTTCATCGTCCGCTACCCGCAGTACACGGCGTCGTTCAACAAGAACCGTGGAACGCCCAACTGGGTCAGCTACGACCTCGACGCCACGCACTTCGGCGCCGAGGATCGCTGCGATTGCTTCACGTTCGACCCGTCGCTGCCGGCGTCGTTCACGCGCTACACGACGGCCGACTACACGGGCGCGGGCGACGTCGCCGGGTTCGGGATCGACCGCGGGCACCTCGCACGATCGTTCGACCGCACATCGGCGAGCCTCGACAATGCGTTCACGTTCCTGTTCACGAACATCGTCCCGCAGGCCGCCGATCTGAACCAGGGACCGTGGGCGAACATGGAAAACTTCCTCGGCGACCTCGCCCGCTTCCAGAACAAGGAGGTTCACATCGTCGCCGGCGTCGCCGGTAACGCCGGGACGGTGAAGAACGAAGGCAAGATCGTCATCCCCGCACAGACGTGGAAAGTCGCCGTGATCATGCCGCGCGATCAAGGGCTCGCGAACGTCACGAGCGCGAACGACCTCGAGGTCATCGCCGTGATCATGCCTAACCAGCCCGGGATCCGAAACGTCGACTGGAACACGTACAAGACGACGGTGGACGCGGTAGAGTCGCTGTCGGGCTACGACCTCCTCGCGCTCCTGCGTGACGACATCGAAATCCAGGTCGAAAGCGGTGCGAAACCGCCGGCGGCCGCGCTGAGTGGCCCGTTCATCGGAGCGGAAGGCTCGCCAGTGACGATGAGCGGCGCGGGGTCGAGCGACCCCGACGGAGACGCGCTTACCTACCTGTGGAGCTTCGGGGATGGCTCGACCGGGACGGGCGCGACGGTGTCGCACACGTATGCCCAGGATGGAAGCTTCACCGTTAGGCTCATCGTGCGCGACCCGACAGGTCTTGCCGACACGGCCACGACGACCGCGACGATCTCGAACGTCGCACCAGCGATCGCGTCGTTCGCGGGTGCGACGCTGTTGCCGGGCGAGACGTACTCGGTCACGGGATCGTTCACCGATCCCGGGAGCGATCCCTGGAGCGCGACGGTCGATTACGGCGACGGCTCGGGCTCCAGCGCACTCTCGCTCGCCGGCAAGACGTTCTCATTGTCGCACACCTACGCGAGCGCGGGCACCTTCACGGTCACGGTGCGCGTGAGCGACGACGACGTGGCCGCCTCGCGCACGGTGGTGGTTACCGTGCTCACCCCTGCGCAGGCGGTAGGCAGTGCGATTGCGTTGCTCGATGAGCTCGCAGCGAGCGGAAAGATCGACGCGGGCAACGCGAACTCGCTGAGGACGAAGCTCGAGAGCGCCCAAGCGGCGCTGGAGCGGGATAACGACACGGCCGCGACGGGCAAGCTCCGCGCGCTGCTGAACGAGCTTGCGGCGATGGTGAGCTCGGATCGCCTAACGCCTGAGGAAATCGAGGCGCTGCGCGACTTGGTGGAGCGGGTGTTGGGAGCAATCACCTAGCGGGAGATGGGAGACGGGAGACGGAAAACCCTCGGGATGCACAACACACGCCGCTATCCACCCCGTGGTTTCTCGCTTTCTACCCGTCCCCCGTCCCCCGTCACCCGCTTCCCGCCCCCGATTCCCGATCCCGATTCCCGATTCCCGATTCCCGAGCACTCGTTATG
>JBKOYV010000373.1:0-13964 GCA_046725585.1 Gemmatimonadota bacterium
TCTCGTGCGGCAGGTATTCCCACGGGATTCCCGTCTGCAGCACGAACAGGATCCCGGTGAGCGCGGCCCGGTTCGGCACCGGCGGCCGCCCGCCCTTGCGGCTACGCCGCTGCTCCGGCAAGAGCGGCTCGATCACCGCCCACAACTCATCAGACACCAGCACCTTCATCCCACACCTGCAACTACGACAACTCCCATAGTCTATTCAGGTGGGTTTTGAAATGCACTCTTAGTACAAGCCGACTGTTCACGGCTCCCGAGCATGTTGTCGCCGAACGTCGCGCCGCGTGGGCTCGCCCGCGAGCACAACGAGCGCTACGCGGGCTGAGCGAGGCGGAGTCGGGCCCCGGGCGCACCGCCGACGCGCGTGCGCTCTCTCCGCGCTCATGTCGGCATGACCGGATGAGAGGTCCCGTCGGCCCGGACGTGCGGGTGCCGCCTAACAGATCGTCGGCCGGTGGTCTCCGCCACACCCGCGTCGAGATCACGCGTGGTTGCGCCTCATCCGTCGCCTGAGAGCCAACCGACCATCTCTCGCAGCTCGAGCTCACTGACGGCCGTACCCCAAAGCGGCCCTCCGACTTCCATTACGTACCTGACGGCGGATGGGCCGAGATCGAATGGCTCCACGCCGATCTGCTGCATGAACCCGCACACCTTTCCCTTCGCATCGACGTCATCGCCGGCAAGCGGCACCGCCAGGTCCGAACGGTCGCGGGGCGCCTGCCGCGCGACGATCGCCGAGAACGCCTCCGTGGGCACACTCGCGAACGCCCGTACGATGCGGCTCCCCGGCAACAACGTGGTCGACTCGCCGTCGGAGAGCGCGCGCTCGGCAATCGCGCGCTGCTCCTTCAGCGTGTCCAGCGTCGTCGCGTCGATGATCACGACGTCATCGCGCACCGCGACGCCCACCCGATCGAGCATGTCGGCGATCGCGATTCTGCTGGCTACGAGAACCAACAGGTCGGACAGGCCGTACGGCGTCGCCGCCCTCGCGTCCGCCCGTATCTGGTAACACGGTGTGGCCCGCGCGCTTTGAACGGCTGTGTGAGCGGAGCGACGAGCGCTCCGTCGCCGAGGATGGATAGGTGCATGGCAGTGGATGTCACGGGTAGAGGACCCTCCGCCTCGCAACTGTCGCGCAGAGTGCCCGGATTCGGCCAGCGATACGTGGAATTCTTCGTCCCTACGTTACTCCGATATCGACGCGCTCGGCGTCCGGCTCGTCGCGTGGGAGCTGATTCTGTCTGACGCCGTCGCGATGTGCCCGGTTGCGGGCAGAGAGCAAAAGAGCACGAAATCAATTCCATGAAAGCGCGCCGCGCGCGCGCCAGTACTCCCCCGGCTCCATCGTGAGCGAGCCGAGGCGGGCGTCGGTCTCCGCACTGCACGACACGTCGACCGCGCGAAGGTTCGAGCGGAGCTGCTCCGGCGTCGCCGCACCGCTCAAGACGACGTCCGCCCACGGCTGCGCGAGTGCCGCGGCGAAGGCAAGTGCGTCGACGGTGGTGCCGAGCCGCGCCGCTTCCGCGCCTAACGCCGTGAGGCGCCCGGTGAGCGTGGGGTCGGCCTGGCGTCCGGCGAGCCGCCCGTTCGCGAGCGATTCTTTCACGATCACGCGCATTCCGGCTCGGTGTGCGTCCTCCAGCGCGGCGCCCGCGCTGCGCTCGAGGAGATTCCATGTCGCCTGCACCGTGTCGAACACACGCACGCCGTCGCGTGTGATCGCGAGTGCGCGGCGGAGTACGTCGGCCTGCGACGCGCCGGACAGCGTCAGGCCCACGCGGAGTCCCGTCGCCTTGAGGCGCGTCAGCCCGTCGATCACAGCTCCGTCGTCGAGCACACCGCTCTCGAACGTCGCTGAGTGGATCTGGTAGAGCGCGAGGTGCGCGCCGAGCCGCGCCCTCGTCTCGGCGAACTGCCGCCACAGCGCGGCAGCCGTGTGGTCCTTCACCTCGTGTCGCTCGGCGTCGACGCGCCAGCCGGCGGTGTAGGTGTAGCCCCATTTCGAGGCCACGAACACGGCGCCCGGCGTGATGCGCCGCGCCGCCAGCCACGAGGCGAGGAAGTCTTCCGCCCGGCCGTAGGAGCGCGCCGCGTCGACGTAGCGCACGCCCGCAGCGTAGGCGGCGTCGAGCACTGCGTGCGTCTGTCGCTCCATCGCGCTCGGCTCGTAGTTCCCGGCGAGATCACGCGCGTGCGCGAGCGTGATGTACCCAGGCCGGCCGAGGGCCGCGAGGCCGAGCCCGACACGGCGAATACCGGGCGCCGTCACGGCTGGCGCCCGCTGCGGTCCGGCCGATGCGGCTTCGAAGTCCTCACGGACGAACGCGGATGATCGTCTTCCCCCGAGCGCCGCTCGGTCGGGTTGAAGGCGGCGACGGCATCGTCGAGGGTCGAGACGTCGCCGATGTTCGTCCGCAGCCGTCCGTCCCCCACCCGCTGGACGATCTCACTCATATCGCCGCCTTCGGCTCGGGCCGCTCCACCAGCTTCATTCCGGCCGTTCCTGCCGCGCCTTCATCGTCCACCACCCTGTGTGCGGAACATCGTCAAGACCGTCCCTCGCATCCGCGTCGCGAACAAGCGCGCTCTCGGCGTCGAGCTGATGGACACGGGCCTCGAGTCATCTCTCTGATTGTTGCATCGACATTCGTCCTTTTCCTCTGAGCTCTTGGAGTAAGCGATGTCGCTTCCGCCTGCAAAATACGACCCTCGTTCGTGCGGCCTTCATATGAAGCAGCTCGTGTGACGGTGGCTCCTCTCCGTAATCGCCCTCTCGGTAGAAACCCGGACGACGACGCAGCGTCGATCCACTTTGCCCACCGAGTTCGAGGATTCTACACGGCGCAGCAATTGCGGCCGCCAACGATGCGATCGATTTAGAGACATGCGATCGCTTTGAGTCGTGCACGCAGCGGAAACGAGGAGCCTTCTCAACAGGAGAACACCAATGGCAACCGCGACTGTGCTTTCAACGATCACACCGGAGACGATCAAGAATTCCTTCAAGGAGATCATGGATGACGAAGCTCAACATGTGAGCTTTTTCGAGACTGCCCTGAAACGGGCCGGCGTGACGCCGCGACCGAAACCGACCTTCGAGGGACTCGAGCATGCTGAGCTTGATGATTTCATCGCAATGTCAGGCATGCTGGAGAATGCAGGGGTCGGTGCATTTTTGATGGCCATGCCCGCAATCAGTGACAAGACCGCTACAGCGGCTGCGGCGTCAATTGTGACCATCGAGGCACGTCATGCTGGCTTTGTGAATGCTTTGCTCGGCAAGCCTCTCGCCGAAAACGGCGCGTTTGATAAACCGATCTCGCAGAAAATGATTGTCGATGCGGTCTCGCCCTTCATCGAGAGTCTCAATGGCGGTCCCAATCCCGCAGATGAGCTGAACACCGACCCGGTAATTCTTAACTTCGCGCTTCTGCTCGAGCATCTGGAGGCTGAGTTCTACCGCGTCAACGTTCCAAGACTCTTCAAGTAACCTCAGTACAATTGTGCTGTAGGGTGTTTGTTGCTGAGTACATGTTGTGGGCGTACCCACGTATTCGCAGGCTGGTGGAGGGCAGTTGAGAACTTCATTGGCGACGGGCCGTTTTCCCTCGCAAGCAAACAAGCGTGTCCGGCACTGTTGATGCTGCGCGCGAATCGCCACCGGAACTG
Source organism: Gemmatimonadota bacterium (assembly GCA_046725585.1). GTDB lineage: Bacteria > Gemmatimonadota > Gemmatimonadetes > Gemmatimonadales > Gemmatimonadaceae > JAJKIV01. The sequence continues at coordinate 3,679 of JBKOYV010000373.1, forward strand.
GCATCACGTGCGGCCGGGTAGGCGACTCACGCTGAAACCGGGGAAGTCACGCAGATGCGAGATGTCGAGTTCGTTCTCGCGCTCGTTGCTGTCTCGGCCGCGCTCCGAGTGGTCTCGCTGCGTTTCGCGATCCCATATGTACCGGCGCTCGTAGTCGCTGGATTGGGCATCGCGCTCATCCCGGGATTGCCGTCGGCGCGCGTGTCGCCAGAGGCGGTCTTCCTGGTGGCTGTACCGCCACTGTTGTTCCGCGGTGCAGAGTCACTTCCGCTTCGAGATGTTCGCCGTGAGCTCGTGACGATCATTCAGTTCGCGGTGATCCTCGTACTCGTCTCGATCGTCGCGGTCGCAGTCGTTGCCCGCTCGCTGGACCTCGCCTTCAACTGGGCGGCCGCGCTGACGCTCGGGGCGATACTCGCCCCCCCCGATTCGAATACGGCGGTGTCGGCGGCACAATCGATCAGGCTTCGCCGAGCGATGGAAGCGATTTTGGAAGGAGAGGGGCTTCTGAACTACGCTGTCGCCCTCGTGTTCTATCGAGTCGCCGTCGAAGCGGCGGGGAGCGGGACGTTCTCCGCGTCGCAGGCGGGCGTGGATTTCGTCGTGAGGTCCGTTGCTGGCGTGGCCCTCGGACTATCGATCGGATGGCTCTCGCTGCTTGCGCATCGAATCAGCGGTTCGCGTCCGGCCGTCGTGTGCACCATGTGTCTGCTCACGCCATACGCCGCGTTCATGACTGCCGAGGCCGTTGACGCGTCCGGTGTACTTGCCGTTGTGACGACAGGCCTGTATGCCGGTCGCAACATTCCACTCGTCGTCGGTCCACAAGCACGGCTTTGGCTTCGAGCGACCTGGGGCGTGGTCCGCTTCAATCTGGCGAGTCTCACCTTTCTGCTCGTCGGGCTCACGCTCGCGCGCGTGACCGGCGGGGTCGATCACGCCCCCATAACGCTCCTGCTCCGCGCTTCGATCATTATCGCCGTTTGCCTCGTGGTCGTGCGTGCCGGATACGTGCTGCCGGCCGCGTACGTCGTTCGGGACATCGGGCGAAGGCTTCGTGGTGAGAAGCTGACGCGGCCTCCGGCGCGCGCTGTAGCGTTCGTTGCATGGGCAGGCCTTCGGGGGATCCATTCCCTGGTTCTCGCCCTCTCCGTGCCGTTGGCGACCAGTGCGGGGCAGCCGTTCCCCGCGCGTGATCAGATCATCTTCATCACGTTCGCCGTCATCTTTCTCGCGTTGATCGTCCAGGCGCCGACGCTGGCTCCACTTGCGCGTGGATTCGAGCTCACGCGTGCCGCTGAAGACGCGAAGGAAGAAGCCCATGCCCGTCTCGTAGCCGCCGAAGCCGCGCTGCGCCTGTTGGAGGAGCCTGGTTTCGCACGTGGATCCGAGGCGCGTGTTCTCCGAACATTGGAGCAGCAGCAGCGCCAGCGCGCACGACGCTGGGCAGGTCGTGAAGTCGAGCTTTCCATCGAACACGAGGCGGGTCCGGCGCATGACGTCGTCGCTCCGCCCCGTGACGAGCGTGCCGATATCGGTCACCGGGACGAGGAGTCGCGTCGCCTCCGGTCAGCGATGTTGGCCGCCGAGCACCGTGCATTGCTCGCATTGCGCGACGGCGACGCGATCGGCGACGATGTCATGCGTCGCATCCAGCGCGACCTCGATCTCGAGGCGATTCTCGCTGAGAGCGATAAGACGATCGGCGAGGCGCGCCCTTCAGACGACGGATCCAGCGGCTGATGCTTCCATCACACCGCTCACGGGTTGGGCGAAGACCGCACAGCGCCACGACGACATGTCGTGTCAGCCCCGCGATGATCGACTTTGGGATTCGCCCCCCGACACGACTGACATTCGTATCACGTCGGGCCGCGCGGGCGTGTCCTAAATCTACTCGAGCGGACGCGGGCGGAACTCAGCTCGTGCCGGGCGACAGCACGAGCGTGCCTAACGTCTGCCGGGCTGCCGCGGCGATCGGGCCGGCCAAGGCAAGCGGGATGGCGGCGGCGAGGATCGAGCACCAGACGCCGCCGAGGTGAGTAATGATGGTCCAGAGGGTGCGCCGAACGCGCGAACCCGACGGACGACGAGACAGCGCGCGAAGAGCGCGCGATCGCGGTCGGCGAGGTGAGTGAGCAGAGTGGCGCCATGAATCGAGACCTCCAGGTGAGCACCGCGCTTTCAATGCGCATTCCTCGCGCGACGACGGCATGATCAACGATCACCCGACGTGACGGTGTCACGCGCTTCGCGGCATGTGTGTTCGGCGAGCTCTAAGACCCGACGTACGACACCTTCGTGCAAGTTGCGGAGCGAGATCGACGCGCTACTTCTTCACTAACGAGGTGATTGCAGATGCTAATTAGAATTCTCGGTCGCGGACCGCTCGCCCAGTCAATCGTTCGTTTAGCAGAGCGTGCTGGCCACATTTTACGATGGTCCGGCGAGATCCCGGAACCACCCGACAACGACGAATTGCTCGATCTGGTGATTCTCGCCGGCTCGAGAAAGGGCGTCGAGGGGGATCTCGCTGACGTCTCGAGCGAGAGTTTGCAAAATCTCATCGTTGTCGACGCTGTCACGCCAACTGAGAACGAGCTGGATGGCTCATCGTCCGAGACGGTTGCATCGATTGAGGTCGAGTCAGTGTGGATCACCGCGCTGCTCCCAGGGGCACGTATTGTTCGGGCGTTCGCGAGCGTGCCGGTGCAAGCGTTCACCGACCTGCTCAACGATGCGTCAGATACCGCGACGAGACTCGCCGTGCCGCTCGCTAGCGATGATCGCGACGCGAAGGCGCTCGTCGGCACGTTCATGCGTCAGATCGGCGTCGAGCCATACGACCTCGGCGCACTGGCGATCGCCGAGGTAATCGATCCAGGCGGGCCATTATGGGGAAAGGCATTGAGCCAGATCGAGATGCTCGAGGCAGTCGGCTGGTTGTCTGGCGACGGATGATGATGCTGGCATGGGCTGCGGGCCGTGCCAATGCGATCGCAACCACGCCAGTGCGACGCGCTGGCGTTCGCTAAAGAGTCCCGATTCTCGCCACTCGTGCGCTAGGACTCTTAAGCAGCTCGTCGTGCACGCTCACGAGTTGGCATCCGCGATGATCGCAGCAACCAGGACAACGCGGTAAGGAACTTTGCATAGCGAGGAGGACCATGCACGTCGCGAAGTCGGCGTGGGGGCTGTTTGCCGTTCTCGTATTGGCCATGCCATCGACCTCGCCTTCGACGCACGCGCACGGCGCGCGGAGTCGCGGCTTGCTGAGTCACTCACGCTGAGCCACGCCGTGTTGTGGAGCGCCGGCGTAGGCGCGAACGGTCGCCGCAGTTGAGGCCGCAGCTCTACCCGCTCGATGAACTCGGTCCGCGGCGCGCGCTCCCCCACCCCCGACACCTTCGAACAATGGAATGGTCGATAGTGCGTGGCCACATTCCATCCAAGAGAACACGCCCACGACTGCGATCTCGTGGAGTCGTGCACGCAGCAGACGTTCGGTGTTCTGCCATCTCTCGTAAGCAGGCTGAGGCCAGCAGAATCACACTGCGTAACATCCAGGATCGTTTCGGCGAGAGTTTGAAGTGTACTGCTCGGCGAATCGGCCAATGCGCTCACCAGCTTCACGAGCGCCCGGTTCTCCGTTGCATAATCAGGCGGACGCGATTGGCGGCGATGCAACTCCTCCGTGCATAGGATCGACTCGAGAGGGGCAGCGGGAATTGAGCTCACCAGCGGAACAGCACGTGTGGTTTCAGCCGACTCAGCCACGGATTTGCCTGTATCTGCTCTGCGATGGCGGACGACACGTCCCTTAGAAGGGGTCGTCCATATAACACTTTGGTATTGTGTGCGCGCCAACTTCCGACGAACGACGGGCCGCACTTTCCGTGCTCGAAGCTGGCCCACTAGGCGGGCCGGACTTGAGTGTAGCGGACGTCTAGTTGGCCCGCGACGCCTTGCTCTACAGCGTCACGCTCGCTGCGGCGAAAAAGTATCAACGATTCAAGTCGGCTGCGTTAGGCATTGTGTCCGCCTCCTCGCTCGGCACCTGGAATCTCGTCCAGCCCCGGCGCTTCGCGTATTGCGCGAGTGTCACCCTCGATCGGCGGCCACTAACACGAACGTCTCGATTATACGATTGCCTGATCGATGCGTCCCGATCCCGCACGTTCTTTCAGTCGAGCGGCATCCATACCCAATCGAGCCATGCCGCCTCTGCCACCTTCAAGGCGGTAAATCATGTCAGGCCCAACGTCCATGCATGTCAAGGGACTCCGCCGTGCGGCAGCAGTACGTGTCGGTGTGATAGAAAACGCTGATGGCCACCAGATATTCCCTCCGGATCACAATCGGCTCGCGAAGACATGATCGCAGTCGTGGCGCACGATTTGAAGAACCCACTAGCGGTCATACAGATGAGCGTGCAGCTTCTCCTCCAGGAGCTATTGCCTAACGATTCAGCCCACGGGCTTTAGCCGCACGCAGTTGCAGGTGATCGATCGCTCGGCGCGGCGCATGCACCGCCTCGTCGCCGATCTCCTGGATATTTCTACGGCCGATGCCGGAACGCTGCCAGTTGTGCGAACAGTGCTGCCGGTAGAAACGGTCGTCGCAGATGCCGTCGATCTCCTTCGACCGCTCGCGGAGTCGAGACACGTCTCACTCTTGGTGACCGTCGAGCCAGCTTTGCCAAAGGTCTCAGCCGATCGTGAGCGGGTACTGCAAGTGTTTTCGAATCTCGGAGGCAACGCGCTGAAGTTCACGGCGCGCCGTGGGCGAGTGATGATTGCGGCGACGCATCGTGACCCACTCGTGGAATTCGCCGTCAGCGACAGCGGAACTGGAATCGAGCCGGCGGATCTCCCGCATGTGTTTGATCGCTTCTGGCGGCGACAAAAACCCATCAAGGCGTAGGACTCGGACTCGCCGTTGCCAAGGCAATCGTAGAGGCGCACGGCGGTGAGATTTGCGTCGAGAGCATCCTGGGACAAGGGACGACGTTCAGCTTCACAATGCCAACCTCCCCTGCCTGAGTGTCCGGCCGCTGACACCAAAGTATTATGGGATGGCTGACTCCGCGGCGGTATCGTCCCTCGTGCGGCGAACAGCGCGACGCGGGTGTCGCGCTGAACAAGCGGTGTGACTCGTGAGGCGCTTCGACATGGGAATTCGATCGCTCATTGCCGTCCTGGATGATGATAAATCGGTGCGGGAGTCGCTCCCGGATCTGCTTCGAGAGTTCGGTATGTCACGCTCAGCCACCGAGAGCGCGAGGTGATGGCGCTCGTGGTCGAGGGTCAATTGAACAAGCACGTGGCGGCGCGCCTCGGCATCAGCGAGATCACGGTGAAGGCGCATCGGGGCGCGTGATGCGGAAGATGCGCGTTGGCTCGTTGGCGGAGCTGGTAAACGTCGCCAGCCAGCTCTACGTTCCGCACGCCTAACGACTCTCTCCGAGTTTGCGTTTGTGAATCGACTGCATCACGCCGCTGGGTATCGGCCGGCCACAGGTCTCCAGCGTTATGTTGGCACACAGGGAGATGGATGATGAAGGCGATCGTCGTAACGGACCAGGCGGCAGGAACAGCGGGGATGAAGCTCGTCGAGCGGCCGGAGCCGCAGGCAGCGATCAACGACGTCGTCGTTCGGGTGCATGCGTCGGGATTCGTCGGGACTGAGTTGACGTGGCCCTCCACATGGACTGATCGCACCAACCGCGACCGAACGCCGACGATCCCGGGGCACGAGCTGGCCGGAGTGGTCACCGCCCTCGGCTACGGCACGACGGGGTTGTCGGTTGGACAGCGCGTATTCGGCATCACGGACTGGTATCGCGACGGCACCCTGGCGGAGTACGCGGCCGTCGAGGCACGCAACCTCGCGCCGCTGCCGGGCGACGTCGATTTCTCGGTGGGCGCGAGCCTGCCGATCTCGGGCCTGACTGCATGGCAGGGACTGTTCGAGCACGGACGCCTGCAGGCGGGACAGAGCGTCCTCGCGCACGGTGCAGCGGGCGCGGTCGGGTCGATCGTGGCGCAGCTTGCACGAGAGTTCGGCGCCTACGTCATCGGCACCGGACGCGCAGGCGACCGAGAGAAGGCACTCGACTTCGGCGCGCAGGAGTTTATAGACCTCGAAAACGACGTCCTGGAAGACGTCGGCGCCGTCGATCTCGCGTTCGATCTCCTCGGCGGCGATATCGGGAAGCGGTCCGCACGCCTGGTTCGACGCGGAGGAACGCTGGTATCCATCGTCGGGCCCTCCGAGACGCTGCCCGTCGACGGCCTGGCGATCGATTTCGTTGTCGAGTCGGATCGTGCCCAACTGAGCGAGATCGTCCAACGAGTACGGGACGGACGACTGCGGACGAACATCGGCACGGTCTCCACTCTCGACGACGCCGTAGTCACCTTCAACTCGACCGCGCGACGCACGGGGAAGACGATCATTCGCGTTCGGCCGTGAGCGGCGCTTCGTGTGCCGGCACGGACCGGGTGGGATTCGAATCACGGTACACGTTGGCGTACACAAGCTTTCCAGGCGCTCTCGTTAGGCGCAAGATCCCGAGGTATTTCCCTTACATAATGCGGACCTTCCCTGCCTCGCCTCATTGCGGACACCGGCCCATGTCCCGTCGGCGTCGCCGCTGCGACCGTTATTAGGCTCAGGCCTTAAAGGGAACGGTAAGAACTCTCCAGAGTCCAAGCGAGGTCAATAGAAGTCGTCGCGCCAAATCGCGCCGAGAAGATCCCCAAGGAGCGAGGCAATGCTGAAGGCGGCGTTCGAAGCGGATTACGACCGCTTCTGATGAAGCCCTGAGCAATGCCTCGCTCTTCAGCGATGCACTCGGCGCGTGGTTCTCGGCGCGCTCGTTTCGGTACGTCGTTATCGGCGCGCTCTTCTTCTGATGACGGCAAAGGATCAAGGCTGATTCCTAGGTCGTCGACTGCCAGTTCTGTTCGGCGCGTTAGGCACTTCAGACCGCGGCTCGGTACCTTCAAATGCCTGGGTGCTGCCGAACGCCAGGCGCCGTTCGTCGCCGGTATACTCCCGCACGAAGACGAGAGCATTGCCGCGGAAATAGAGCACGACTTCGTAATACTCGAGGACGACGGGATTGCGTCGGCTATTGAGCAGGAGACCGACGGTGTCTTCAGAGATGTCAAATTCCTCACCGTCGTGCGTGCCACCCTCGGCGCGGGCGGTGAGCGGGTTGGAGCTCGATGTCATTCTCCCTCCGGGCTGAGCGATGAGCGGAATCGCGGCATCGGGCAGCGAGCAGCCGCCGTCCGTCGGACAGTCTCCGCCGCTCTGGATATACGTGGCGTACCTAACGGTCGCTCAATCAGACGATGGTATCGGTCGATACCTGGCGCGAATGTTCAGTCACCCAGTAGAGGCCGGCGCGCGATAACATAACGGTGCCTAACGCGGATCGAGACCCGTTCCCGAACGCAAAGCGGCCCCCACGCAAGGGTAGGGGCCGCTAGTTACTCATTGTATTGTAATAACTTAGAGAGCGGGCGATGGGACTCGAACCCACGACGTCCAGCTTGGGAAGGAGGCGGAAAACAAGCGTTGAGTGGAGTACGCGCCAATTCCCCTCTGAGAACGGGATGCTTGCTGGACTGCGCGCGAAGCATTTCGTGCGGAATTCGGCATCGAACGGGTCCCGCAACGGGTCCCGCGGACGACGGTCCGCCATCTATGCGAGTGGTAACTCGTTAGGCATCAAAAAAGCAGGAGTCTTCTGAGACAGCACCAGCCCGGCGTGCGCGTCAGCGACTACCACGCCGGAGCATCCCCTTCACGTGAATGAAGTGAATGTCGAGGCCATCGATCTCGGTGATGAAATGCGGGACGGCGTTCAGCTTCGCCTCGCCCTTGCGCCAGTCGTACTCCGTTCCCCAATAGCGCGCGAGCTTCTTGATCGTGTCCGACTGCACGCCCTCCGTGTCATCGCTGACGGTTTCACGCTCGGGCCACTTGGTCGCGTTGATGCGCCGTCGCAAGTCGGTGAGGTCGGCGTCCGAGACCTTGAAATGAAACGGGCGAATGTCGGTCTTCTGAGTGCCCGTCTGACCTTCAGTCATCACCCCTGTCATAGCTTGAACCCTCCTGGTAAAGCCGAGAAGACCGAGCTGGCCCGCAGCAGCGGTTGTCGCTGCAGCAGCGAGAAAGCGACGGCGATCGAGGTCGGGCGTTTCTGGCATCGGAGTGGCCTCCCAGCCCCACCAGCGGTTGGAATGAGCTGTCGTCTCCACCGGCGTCCTGCGAATGCCAATGGGCTCGACTTGGAAGCAATCTTCGCAATCAGCGGAAGTCCGCGTATTACACGATGGTATCGATCGATACCAACGGATGGATTCGAGCCGTGACCCGTTAGGCCGTCAGACCGTAGGGAGTGCGGGGCGAGGCGATTGGCGGCGTCATTGTCGATATGGGCCGGAGCTCGAGTCTCATCGCCATGGTCACGAGCTCAGCCAGCGAGTCCGCGCCCATCTTGTGCATCACCCTGGCCCGGTGCGCCTTCACGGTGATCTCGCTGATACCTAACGCCGCACCGACCTGTTGTTCAGGTGCGCGGCCATTACCCGTGTCATGACTTGCTGTTCGCGACCGGTGAGCGATTCGTAGCGGTTACGGAGCCCCGATACTTCCGCCTCCCGACTGAGGGCCGCGTTGCTGCGAGCGATGGCGTGGTCGATCGCGCCAAGCAGCGCATGGTCGGCCAGCGCCTTCAGCAGGAACTCCACGGCGCCCGCCTTCATCGCCAGGACCGTCATTGGAATGTCGCTTTCCGCCGCCACGACAATGATCGGCGTCTCCCTGCGCTCGGCGGCGAGGCGGTCGCCAACCTTCGAGCGAAGCTCCAGGCGTTAGGCGCCGGAAACGGCGAGAGCTACGTCGAGATTCTCGGGCGACGCGGCTTGAGCGAGCTCATCATGCGCGTTGGCATGGCGATGTTCTAGGAGACGATCTTCGATGCCACCGGCCGCGTCGCGAACGGGACGCCGCCGCGTCCTGAGGTGGTTGCTCCTCTTACGACTGTCGCCGGGCGAGCGCATCGCGCTGCTTCGTCAGCCGCTCGAGCTCGGCCTCTTGCTCGGCGATCCGCTCGGACGCCAACTCTTCGTCCGCCGCTCCAGAGTAGGCGGCCGCTTGCTCGACCAGCTCGCGGAGGTTGTCCGTTACCGCTGCGATGCGGTCGTCGAGCTCGGCGATGCGCAGCGAATCGTCAGATCTGGGTGAATCTCCTCGGCGTGCGTCCGGCATCGGGTGTGACCGCTCGATGGGTGAGCTCGATGGGTGAGCATGTTAGTCATCGGCACGAGCCCGTCGCCAAGAGCCACGCCGTCTTCGAGCAGGCGGCGTAATTACTGGAGCTCCAGGGGCGTCACGACTCGCTCAGCGCTCGCGAGCGGGGTGCTTGGCCGCGAGCCCCTGTGACGCAGCTAGGTGACCCTGGAACGCCCCTACGGCGCTCTGCACTAACGACTTCAAGTCCGGATTCTGGATGGCCGGCACCAGTGAATCGTTCAGCACCTGGATGGCGTCAGTGTGATACTTGATCTCATTGGCGATCCAGGCGCGATCGAACTCCTCTCCCGTCGCGGTCTTGAGCTTGTTCATGGCAGCGGCGTGGTCCTTCGCCAAGGGAGCGTCCGTCGGCCGCTTCGGCGTGATGTTCAGCGTCTTGGCGAGGTCTTGTGTCTTCTTCAGCAAGGCCCTGTGGTCGCGCTCGAACGTGCTGGCCAGCTGCCGTACGTCCGCATTCTTGGCCGTCTTGGTGCCGAGGCCACCGGTCGTGATGTCGTAGCTGACCAAGGCTTCGAACTTGCCGAGCGCGGTGGGATCGTCGATCGAGTGCTCAACGGGCGTCCGCGGCGTCGGGGCGGCAGTCGTGAGACCCAGAATGAGGACTATCAGCGAAGCTCTGGTGTAGGACATGGAAGTACGAACTCCGTTGGGACGACCATGCATCGTCGCACGCTGAGCGGCGAAAAGTCCATGATACCTAAGTACCCGCCACAGATTATGCGGGATGCAGGCCAATGATCGAGCTCATCCGTTCTCGGGCCCGATTACGGCGCGCGGATCACGGCCTCGCAGCTCGGGATGGGAATCGGCATGACGCTGCCCGAGGAGACGATCTTCTATGCCACCACCGTCGCGACTTTACCGTCGGGATTCACGAACGCCGCCGACAACAGCGCACTCCTGCTCGGCGAGCTGGCGATCCGTCTCGCGCCCGGCCAGACGAACTTCGAGAAGTG
>JBKOYV010000179.1:0-21472 GCA_046725585.1 Gemmatimonadota bacterium
TCTCGGGACTCTGTGTCTCGGGTCGAAGGAGACGCTGCGACTCTCGGAGTACGAGGACTCCTACGAGGAGCTCTCGGGCCCTAACCGGATCTACCGGAAGGTCCGGTAGCCGCTGTGTACGAGATCATCGTGATCGGAACGTCATGGGGCGGGCTCAACGCGCTGTCTCAGGTGGTTTCCGGGCTGCCGGCGACGTTCGCGCTGCCGCTCGTCGTGGTACAACACCGCAGCCCCGACGCTCCGGGGTTCCTCGCGGAGCTGCTCCAGACGCGCACGGGGCTGTGCGTCGTCGAAGTGGATGACAAACGTCCGATCGTGGCGGGCCACGTGTACGTCGCGCCTCCCAACTATCACCTGCTGATCGAGCAGGGCTTCTTTTCGCTGACCACGGACGCTCCAGTGCGCTACAGCCGGCCATCGATCGACGTCACGTTCGTTTCCGCGGCGGACGAGTACGGGCGGGGTACGGTTGGCGTCGTCCTCACCGGAGCCAACGAGGATGGAGCGTTAGGCCTCAAGCGCATTGCCGATCGCGGCGGCTACGCGATCGTCCAGGACCCCGCGACCGCGGAAGGGCCGGTGATGCCGCGCGCCGCACTTCGTGCGGTTCCCAAAGCGCGCGTCGTTCCGCTCGATCGCATCGCGAATCACCTCATCACCATCGCGCCGCCACGACCGCCGGCCGAGCACCGCGTTAGGGCGCCGCTCGCGTGACCGTCACACTGCGGGAGTCGACCGCCGAGGTCGAGCGCACACCCAGAGACAAGCGCGTCAACATCCTGCTCGTGGACGATCGGGCGGAGAATCTGCTGGCGCTCGAGGCGATCCTCGAGCCGCTCGGCGAGCGGACGGTGCGCGCACATTCCGGTGACGAGGCGCTGAAGTGTCTGCTCACCGATGACGTCGCCGTCATTCTGCTCGACGTGCAGATGCCGGGACTCAACGGGTTCGAGACCGCTGAGCTGATCAAGTCGCGCGAGCGGACGCGCTATATCCCGATCATCTTCCTCACCGCCATCAGCAAGGATGAGGCGTACGTCTTCCGCGGCTACTCCGTGGGCGCGGTGGACTACATGTCGAAGCCGTTCCAGCCCGATGTGCTGCGGTCGAAGGTCGCGGTGTTCGTTGACCTGTACCGGAAGCAGCGGCAGCTCAAGCGCCAGGAGCAGCTGCTGCACGAAGCCACACTGCGCCAGATCGAGCTCGAGCATCGCGCACGCCTTCTCGCGCAGGAGGCGCGCACGGCGCAGATCGTGAGCACGGCAATGGACGCCATCGTCGTGCTCGACGTCGAGCGCCGCATCGAGGCGTTCAACGCCGCCGCCGAGCGGATGTTCGGCCGCTCGGCGACGGACGTCATTGGCAGTCCCATCGAGCAGATCGTTGCCGATGCAAGGCTCGACCGGGCCCTAACGATGGCGAGCGAAGGCGGGTCCGATGCGAACCATTCGGAGCTCCATTCACTCACCGCATCTCGCTCGAACGGCGAACGATTCCCCCTCGAGGTTTCGGTGTCCTGTCTCGACGTGCACGGCGATCGGAGCTACACGATCATCGCGCGCGATGTGACCGATCGGCTTCGCGCGGAGGAGGTGCTTCGCACGCAGGCCGTGTCGCTCGCGCAGAACGCGGCCGAGCTGCGCCAACTGAACCATGAGCTGCAGGAACGGCAGGAAGAGCTCGAGCGGGCGATGACGGCTCGGAACCGTTTCTACGCCTCGATGAGCCACGAGCTGCGCACTCCGATCAACGCCATCATCGGTTACAACACGCTGCTGCTCGACCACATTTACGGGCCGCTCAACGAGAAGCAGACCCACGGGCTCCAGCGGACGCACAAGGCCGCGAATCATCTCCTGGAGTTGGTGAACGATGTGCTCGACCTCTCGAAGATCGAGGCTGGCAAGATCGAGCTGACGCTGCAGCCCGTTCCGTTCCCGGGGATCATCGAGGATCTGTTCGTCACCGTGCGTCCGCTTGCCGATGAGCACAAGGCGGAGCTTCAGCTCCACGTCGACGGCAACCCGAAGGCGATCATCAGCGATCCGCGACGCGTGAGGCAGATTCTGTTGAACCTGCTTTCGAACGCGATCAAGTTCGGCCGCGGAAAGCCGATTCAGGTAGACCTCTCGCTTGGCGCGCCGGACCATATAGAGGTAGCGGTCACGGATCAGGGCGCGGGAATCGGGCCGGAAGATCTCCCGCGCATCTTCGATGAGTTCGTCCAACTGTCGAACTCGCAGCAGCTCGGTGGTACGGGTCTCGGCCTTCCGATCTCGAAGCGCCTCGCAACGCTCCTCAGCGGCGAGCTACAAGTGACTTCCGAGCGCGGGAAGGGAAGCACGTTTCGATTGAGCCTCCCCGAACGGATCGGGATGGAGGATTAGCCATCGGCCATCAGCCATCAGCTTCACTACTCTCAAGGCTGCTTGTCGAAAGGCGCATAGGGAGGTTTGAGCTGATGGCTGATGGCTGATGGCTGATAGCATTGGTCTCACTTGCAGATACTCTCCCGGCACAACAACATTCGCCGTTCGCATTTCGCGATGAACAGTCGGGGCCGGTCGCCCTGTGCCGACTGGACCAATCGCTTTTCCCGGCGGTATCACATTCGAATCCTTCGGCCGCGCTTATCAGGCGCGGTATGGCCGGCGAGGCCGAGGCGAATGTCACCAATGTCGAGAGAGAGCAGCGAATTGAAGGCTTTGTGTGTTGGTCGCCACCGCTACCTGAGCGACCACTTCGGACAGTTTTTCCGCAAGCTCGGCGTCGATGCCGCCAGCGTCGTTGGAGTCGCCGACGCCGTCGCAGCGGCACGCGCGCATGTGCCGGACGTCGTGTTCTGCGAGTACGACTTGTTGGCCACCGTTCCGCTCGAGCCGTGGGAGCGCGACCCGCTCCTCTCGCGCATCCCGGTCATCGCCGTGAGTCTCACGCGGCGGTCCGACGAGATGCATCTGCTCGACGTGAACAACATCGCCGGGTTCTTCTACCTGCCCGCGCTCACCGAGGACGATGCTCGTCGCTTGCTGCATACCGTTCGACCGAGCGCTGGTTACCGCCTTCGCTCATCGCTCGATCGACCGGTGTCGAGCTCTGCGCCGTCTGCCTGACGCGACGCGATGTCCATCGATCATCAGCAATGTTCACGCATCTAGTTGCGCGCCGATCGTGATGCGTTATCATTCGCGCGCTTGTTTTCTTCTTCGTGATGGTCACCCACGACGAACGCGCGGACGGAACGGCAAGCTGCGCCGGCCACGGAGCAGGAACGGCGAGCATTGAGTACGCCTGAGGTGAAGACGAAGAGGACCGACCGCGCCGCCCAAAACGAGGCGCTGTTGTCCGCCGCTGGACTTGACGTTCTCGGCGCACTTCGCACCGGGATCGTGTGTGTCCTTCCAGACGGCACGGTGTCCGCGGTAAACGAAGCCGCCGCGGCAGCGCTCGGCGCCGACGCGAGCCACGTCGGCAGCGATTTCTGGAGCGTGTTCCCCGCCTTGCACGACGGTCGCGGCCACGACCAGATCGCCGCGACGATTCTCGACGGCACGCCTCGCGCATTTCACGCCGCGCTTCCCGGAGGCCCGGCCGATGCGATGCACGAGATTCGTGTGGCGCGAACACGCGCAGGCTGGCTCGTCTTCGAGATTCGCGAAGTGCCGCGCACGCCGCGCGACTCGTCAGGCGAAGACACCGAGCCGCTGCGCGAGCTCGCGCGCCGGATGGCGGCCGGCTCCGACTCCGTGGCGCTGCTGTCGGCATTGTGCGACGCGGCCTGCGAGATCTGTGGCGCGAATGGCGCTGCCGTCGCTCGGCTCACCGGCGCCGATGGAATCGTCGTCGCCGCGTCAGGCAGCGAAGCCCCTCGAGCGGGCAAGCTCTTCGACGTTGGCGACTCGCTCGCCGGCAACGCGCTCCGCAGTCGAACCCTCATCGTCGAGCACGACGATCCATCGCTGGCCTGCCCGATCTTCACGCCCGACGCGAATGTCGGCGAGGTCGCGGTTGCGCCGCTCATCGCCGCGGATCAGCCGCTTGGCTTGCTCTGCGCATGGCAGCGCGACAACGGCGCGTCGTTCTCGCATCGAGACCGGCAGCGACTCAGAACGATCGCCGATCACGCTGCGGTCGTGCTCGTGAAGGCACGGCTCCTGGAGGAAGCCCAGGTGGCAACTCACGCGAAGGGGGCATTCCTCGCGGCGATCTCCCACGAGCTTCGAACGCCGCTCACGGCGCTGACTGGTTACGGCGAGCTCCTCGCCGACGAGATCGTTGGCCCGCTCAGCGCGCATCAGCTGGACATGGTCGACCGGATGCGCTCGGTCACCCATCAGCTGGCGGTGATGGTGGACGAGCTGTTGACGTTCTCGGCGCTCGAGGCCGGACGCGAGACGGTCCACCCCAGCGACGTCCGGCTCGGCGACATCGTCGAGTCAGTCGTCAACCTGATCGAGCCGCTCGCGCGCCAGAAAGCTCTCGACATCGCGTTCACGATGCCGGAACGCTCACCGACGCTCTACACCGACGGCGACAAGGTCCGGCAGATCCTCGTGAACCTCGTGAGCAACGCAGTGAAGTTCACTGACAAGGGGAGCATCTCGCTGGCCGTCGAGCGTCGCAACGGCGAGGTTCGGGTCCAGGTGCGCGATACGGGGATCGGCATAGACGACGCCGACCGCAAGCGGCTATTCCATCCGTTCACTCAGCTCGATGCCGGGCTCACTCGGCGACACGGCGGTACCGGCTTGGGACTCTATAACTCGAGCCGCCTTGCCCAGCTTCTCGGCGGGCACATCGACGTGGACTCGGCACCCGGCGTCGGGAGCGCTTTCACGCTCTGCATTCCGGTCCGGTACAGTAAGCTCGCGTAGACCAGGGAAGCGGGAGACGGGAAGCGGGAGACCGGCACCGCGAGATGCCATGCGACGAGGTGCTTACCAGCGCCTTAACCTCGCTTCCCGCTTCCCGCCTCCCGCTTCCCTGTTTTCAGTTTGGCCGAGCGCCATAGATTTCTACCATGTCCAGCGCCCCCATTACGAGCGTGTACAACGACGGCTATATCGCCGAAGTCTTCGAGGCGTACCGTCGCGATCCCGCGTCAGTCGACGAGTCCTGGCGCCAGTTCTTCCGCTTCGCCGAACAGCTTGGCGGCATCGACAAGACCGCGACGACGGTAGCGGCGGATCCCGTCTACCTTCGTAAGGTCGCCGGCGCCGCGGCGCTCGTCGACGCCATTCGTCAGTACGGCCATCTCGCCGTGCAGCTCGATCCGCTTGGATCACCGCCCACTGGTGCCGCCGAGCTGACGCCGGAATTCCACGGCATCACGGAGGCCGACCTCCAGCTCGTCCCAGCGCTCTCACTTGGATTCGACGTCGGCACGGGCGCCGACGTGGCAGCGCGGCTGCGCGACCTCTATTCCTCCACGATGGGATTCGACTTCGCGCACCTGGGCGAGGAAGCGGAACGCGAGTGGTTCCGCGAGACGATCGAGCACGAACGCCTTGCGCGCTACCTGACGCCCGAGGAGAAGCGGAGCATCCTCCGTCGCCTGAGTGAAGTGGATGGCCTCGAGCGCTTCATCGGGCGAGCGTGGGTGAACATGAAGCGGTTCTCCATCGAGGGGACCGACGCGCTCGTGCCGATGCTCGACGCGCTCATCGAGGATTCGGGCCGGGCCGGTGCGCGTGAAGTCGTGATCGCGATGGCGCATCGCGGTCGCATCAACGTCCTCACACACATCCTCGGTAAGCCGTACGCCGCCATCTTCGGCGAGTTCGACGGCCGGCATGCCGCGGCCTCCGCCGAAAGCGAGACCGGTGACGTGAAGTACCATCTCGGTGCCCGCACCGAGCGGACGCTCGCCGACGGCCGGACCGTCGGCGTGCAGCTCGTTCCCAATCCGAGCCATCTCGAAGTGGTGAATCCCGTGGTCACCGGCGTTGCGCGCGCTCGCCAGCGCGTGAGCGTCGGCGAGCGCCTAACGGGTGAGTTCGATTCGTCCATGGTCACGCCCGTCCTCGTGCACGGCGATGCGGCGTTCCCCGGCGAAGGCATCGTGGCCGAGTCGCTGAACCTGTCGCGGCTCCGCGGCTATACGGTGGGTGGATCGCTCCACATCATCGTCAACAACCAGGTCGGGTTCACGACGGATCCCACTGACGCGCGCTCCACGCACTACGCGAGCGATCTGGCGAAGGGCTTCGAGATCCCGATCGTCCACGTGAACGCGGACGACCTCGAAGCCTGCATCGCGGCGGTCCGGTTGGGCGTCGCGTACCGGACGAAGTTCAACAAGGACTTCCTCATCGATCTCGTCGGCTACCGTCGTCACGGCCACAACGAGGGCGATGAGCCGACGTTCACGCAGCCGACGCTGTACACGGCCATCAAGGCGCATCCCACGCCGCGTCAGGTGTGGGGCGAGCGGTTAGTGCGTGAAGGCATCGCGACGACCGAGGACGTCCAGGCGGCCGAGCGCGACACGTCGCAGCGGCTCGAGCAGATCTACGACGAATCGAAGAAGGTGAAAACGGAGGAGCACGAGATCGAGGTCGACAAGGCGACTTCGATGCTGGTCGTCGAGACGGCAGTCCGCGCGGAGCAGCTCGTCGCCCTGAACGAGCAGCTTCTGGCCTGGCCAACCGGGTTCAGCGCCCATCCTCGACTCGCGAAGCAGCTCGAGCGCCGACGCGACGCGATGGGGGAAGCGGGCGGCATCGACTGGGGGCACGCCGAGGCACTCGCGTTCGCTTCGGTGCTCGCTGAGGGCACGTCGGTCCGTCTGTCCGGCCAGGATGCGGAACGGGGAACGTTCTCCCATCGCCACGCCGTCCTGCACGATCCGAACAGCGGCCAGACGTTTATCCCGCTGCAACACCTGCCTAACGCACGAGGACGGTTCGAAATCTACAACAGCCCGCTGTCCGAAACAGGCGTGCTCGGCTTCGAGTACGGCTACAGCACGGCAGCGGGCGATTCGCTCGTGCTGTGGGAGGCACAGTTCGGCGACTTCGTGAACGTCGCACAGCCGATCATCGACCAGTTCATCGCCGCGGACCGCGCCAAGTGGGGGCTGGATTCCGGCGTCGTCATGCTCTTGCCGCACGGGTACGAAGGGCAGGGGCCCGAGCATTCCAGCGCGCGGCTCGAGCGCTTCCTCCAGCTCTGCGCCGACGGGAACCTTACCGTCGCGTCCCTGTCAACGCCGGCGCAGTACTTCCACATCCTGCGTCGTCAGGCGAAGTCGGAGTTCCAACGTCCGCTGGTGCTCATGCAGCCCAAGAGTCTCCTGCGCCTGCCGCAGGCAGCCTCCCGCCTCGACGACCTCGCGAATGGGCGATTCGCCTCGGTGATCGACGATCAATCGATTGGCGACCGGCGCGATGACGTGCAGCGCGTGGTGTTCTGCACGGGCAAGCTGTTCTACGACCTCACCGCGAAGGAGCGTCCGGCGAACGTCGCCGTCGTGCGCGTGGAGGAGCTCTATCCATGGCCGGCGGAACAGGTCTCGCGCATCGTGGACCTGTACCGCAACGTGACGGAAGTGGTGTGGGCACAGGAAGAGCCGAAGAACATGGGCGCGTGGAGCTACGTGTGGCCGCGTCTGCGCGCCTGCACGGGGAACGCAATGCTCGTTCGGTACATTGGCCGTCCGGAGCGTGCCAGCCCGGCGGAAGGATACGTGGCGTCGCACCAGGAAGAACAGGCGCGCATCGTGACCGAGGCGCTGGAGGTCCCGGCCAAGCGAAAGACGGCAGCACGATCGTGATTCGTACTCGTACCATTCGTCGCGTTCTAATCGGGGTCGCTGCCACCGTGGTAGCGACCCTCGCGCTTCCGCGGGCCACGCGCGCGCAGGGCATCCCGGCGCTCGACGAGGCCATCTCGGGCCTGTCGGTCCCGATGCGCGTGCTCGTCATCGCCGCGCATCCGGATGATGAGGACACGCAGCTCATCACATGGCTTGCCCGAGGTCGCCATGTGGAGACCGCCTATCTCTCCCTGACGCGAGGCGACGGCGGCCAGAACATCATCGGCAACGAGCTCGGCGAGGCGTTAGGTGTCATTCGCACGGAAGAATTGCAGGCGGCTCGGCGCATCGACGGCGGCCGCCAGTATTTCACGCGCGCGTACGACTTCGGGTTCTCGAAGACGTCGGACGAGACGTTCCGGCACTGGCCGCGGGACTCGATTCTCCGCGACGTGGTGACGGTGGTGCGGTCGTTCAAGCCGCACGTGATCGTCGCGATGTTCTCGGGAACGCCGCGCGACGGACACGGGCATCATCAGGCGTCGGGCATTCTCGCGCGCGAGGCATACGACGTTGCCGGTGACACCGTGCGCTTCCCGCGGTCTGCCACTCACGGCCAGGGTGGTTGGACGCCGCTCAAGTTCTATCGCGGCGCGTGGACCGTTCAACAGCCGAGTGACTCGGTGCTGCGCATCAACATCGGGGAGTTCAACCCGATGGTGGGCCGATCGTATGCCGAGATCGCGGCGGAGAGCCGGTCGCAGCACAAGTCGCAGGCGTTCGGTTCGATTCAACCGAAAGGTGCGCGGTTCACGCAGGTGAGGCGTGAAGCGACCCGCGTCAACGAGTCGCAGCCGCCGAAGACCGAGACGTCGCTGTTCGACGGGATCGACACGACGTGGGCTCGATTCAAGACCGTGCCCACGGAGCCGGCGGTCGCTCAGGTCATCGACAGGATTCAGGCGCTCGTGAAGCAGGCGCAGGGTGCGCCGTACCTCCGTGATCCGGCCTCGGCGGTTGGACCGTTGACCGCGCTCGCCGGCGAGTTGGCGCGTTTCGGTGTGGCACCTAACGACAACATCGTGGTTCGACTGAATCCAGCCGTGCGGCTGATCGGGGAGCTCCCCGCGTCGGCCGACCTGCGCACTGCAGCCGCCATCGCGTATCGAAAGACGGTCGCCGCGATCGCGCTCGCGAGCGGCGTGGCCGTGGAGGTGACGATTCCGCGAGAGCAGATCGCGACCGCCGACAGTGCGCCGTTGACGGTGACCGTCTACAATCGCGGTCGGCTCCCGGTGCGGGCGGACCCGTCGTACATCGTGCGCTGCCAGCGCGGTCGTCGGCTGCCAGGCGGAGGTGTGCAGTACGACACGCTCGCGCTCTGGAACGACAGTACGGCAATGATTCTCCCGGACAGCTCGCGGACCTGGCGAGGCTTCGAGTGCGCCGGAAATGAAACGCCACTGGACGGGCCGTATTGGTTGAGGCCACCACGCCAGAGCGACATGTTCGCCACGGCCAGCCTCGTCGACGCCGAAAATGATGCGACGCGTGGACCCGTCGTTAGGGTTCGGCTGTCGGTAGGCCCGGCACCGGGCGGCTCGATCGACGTCGACGTGCCCGTAGTTTACCGATACGCCGATCCCATTCGCGGCGACGTGAGTCGGCCGCTCGCGTTCGTCCCGGAGCTTTCGGTGACGCTCGACCGCGCGGTCGAGTACGCGCCCGCGCGCACGCCACTCGTCAGGCAGGTGCGTGTCGCGGTGCGATCGGCTGCGACGGCGTCGCGGGACGTTCGTGTCTCGCTGCGGCTGCCGAGTGGCCTTCGGGCCGATTCTGCGGCGCGGTCGGTCACGCTGCCGGAATACGGGGCCGTGCGCAGCGCGACGTTCACCGTTCGCGGGGAGCTGCCACCGGGCCGACATACGATCTCCGCGGTCGCCGAATCGAACGGAAGTCGTTACACCACCGGTTATGCGGCGATCGAGTACGACCACATTCGTCCGCAGCGACTCTACCGGGAGGCGACGGTCGCCATCGAAGCGGTCGATCTCAAGGTCCCGACCGACGCCGTCATCGCGTACATCCAGGGCGTCGGGGACAACTCGGCCCCGATGCTCCAGCAGCTCGGCCTACGCGTCGTGCCACTCAACCCAGCTGACATTCCGAAGACGGATCTGTCGCGCTTCAACGCGATCGTCGTAGGCTCGCGTGCGTACGAGTCGAACGACGCGCTCGTGGCGAACAACCCGGCGCTGCTCGAGTACGTGAGGGAGGGCGGGACGATGGTGGTGCAGTACGGCCAGTATGAGATGCAGCGGCCCGGGATGATGCCGTATCGGATCACGTTCGCTGCGCGGCCCGCGGACCGGGTGACCGACGAGGCGAGCCCGATCCGGATTCTGGACCCGAAGGCGCGGGTGTTGACTTACCCGAATGCGATCACGCAGTCGGACTTCGCGGGATGGGTTCAGGACCGGAGTCTCTACATGCCGCGGACGCACGCCAGCGAGTACGTGGGCGTGCTGTCGACGAACGATCCGGGGGAGCCACCTAACGACGGCGGGATCCTGGTAGCGAAGTACGGCGCGGGGACGTACGTCTACACGACGCTCGCCTTCTTCCGCCAGCTGCCTAACGGCGTTCCGGGCGCGGCGCGACTCTTCGTGAACCTGCTGGCCGCGAAAGCTCCCGAGAAGACTGTCGTTCCTTGAGACGGGAGACGGGAGACGGGAGGCGGGAGACGGGAGACGGGAGACGAAGGCCTGTCATCCTGAGCGCAGCGAAGGATCCTCACCCTCCCGGTTGAGGGCTCTATCGTGACGATGAAGATCCCTCGCCTGTCGGCTCGGGATGACACATGTCCCGGTCGGGCTCGTTGTGCTAATAGCAGCAGCCAGCAGCACGCGGCAGTAGCCCGCAGCCGTCGGCTACCAGCGGGCAGCTGCCCGCAGCGGGCAGCCTAGCGTCGCCGACCGAGACTGCTCACGAGGAGTCCGACGACGACCACCGTGACGGCGCCGATCACGTTATGCCAGAGGAACGCCACCGCCGGCCGGCCGAAGTTCACCGCTCCGACCGCGGACATGCCGGCGATCAGCCCAATGAACGCGCCCGTGGCGCGCGCCCTCGGTATCATCGCCAGGAGGAAGACGCCGAGGATCGAGCCGTAGAAGAAGGAGCCGAAGCGGTTCACGACCTCGATCAGTGACCCGAGGCTCACGGCATATGTCGCGATGACACACGCGAAGACCCCCCAGAACGCCGTCGCGATCTTCGACGCGCGCAAATACTCGGCATCCGGCGCTTGTGGCCGTACCCAGCGCCGATAGAAATCGATCACCGACGCCGTCGCGAGTGAGTTGAGCTCCGCGGCCACGGCCGACATCGCCGCCGCCATCACCGCCGCGATGAAGATTCCCGTTAGGCCGATCGGGAGGTCGAACAGCACGAAATGCGGGATGATGTAGTTCACATCCTTCGACGGCTCGCCGGTCACTCGCTCGGCCAGTGCCAGCGCCTGGGTGCGGACGCCCTCGACGCGCTGCTCCGCCGCGCGAAACGCGTCGCGTGTTCCGCGGCCATCGCGCGTCGCGATCTCACGCGCGGCCGCGTCACGTTGCGCGAGCGCCGCTCCGTACTGAGCGGCCAGCGACTGATATTGCGCCGGCTCCGCCTCGCGCACGCGTCGGTCGTGCGCCGGATTGAAGAGCAGGGGCGGCTTCTGGAACAGATAGAACACGAACACCAGCACGCCGATCAGCAGCACCCCGGCCTGCAGCGGGATCTTCCAGTAGGCGCTGATGAGGAGCGAGCTGCGAGCCTGGTCGACGGACTTCGCCGTGAGGAATCGCTGCACCTGGCTCTGGTCGGTGCCGAAGTAGGACATCATCAGAAACGTGCCGCCAATGACGCCGGACCAGAACGTGTACTGCTGCGTTAGGTCGAAGTGGAAGTCGAACGCTCGCAGCCGCCCCACCGAGCCCGCGATCCGGAGCGCATCGTCGGGACTCACTGGCAGCTTGAACAGGACGACGGTGATCACCGCCGCGATCGCGGTCACGACGAGCACCATCTGCTTCACATCGGCCCACGTGACGGCCTGCACGCCGCCAAGCACCGTATAGAGAACCGTCGGAACTCCCATGACTGCAACGGAGAGCCCGATCGGCCAGCCAAAAATGGACGCGAACACGACGGCTGGTGCCGACAGGATCGCTCCGCATGACATGCCGCGGGACATGAGAAAGAGAAACGCGGTCAGTGACCGCGTCTTCGCGTCGAACCGCCGCTCCAGGTATTCGTAGGCCGTGTACACCTTCGCGCCGTGCAGAAACGGCACGAGAGTGACACCGATGATCACCATCGCGAGCGGCAGGCCGAAATAGAACTGGATGAATCGAAGACCGTCCGTCGCGCCCTGGCCGGTGGTGCCGATCATCGTGACAGCCGAGAGCTGCGTGGCCATCACGGAGAGTCCGACGGCCCACCAGGGAAGGCTGCGGTTCGCGAGGAGATATCCCTCGATCTCGCTGGATCGCCGCGTACGCCGGATGCCGTCTATCCCCACGTACGCGAGATAGACGACGAGGATAGCCCAATCGAGCGCGTGCACGTACTCTCGGTCAGCCGGTGTAGCGCGACTGGAGCAGCCAGAGCAGGAGCAGCGCTCCGACCTGAACCGCCATAACGCGAATCAACGTCTTGCGAAACGTCGGGGTCGCCGGCGTTGGCGACTCTCTCGGAGTAGTCATGTCGGTCGAGGCTGGGCCGCGTGAACTCATGCGCACATCGAGCGCGGCCATAGTATCCGCCCGCGTGCATCACTAGCAAGGCTGCTGGACCGGTCAGGAACAAACCCTGACGTCGCCGGATTCTCGTGTCCTGTGGCCACCGTACCACTCACATTTCGCCGCATGACTTCAGACTCGGAGCGACCACGCGTTGTGATCATTGGCGGCGGGTTCGGCGGACTCACTGCCGCGCGAGCATTGCGTCGGTCTGACGTGGACGTGACGGTCATCGATCGCAACAACCATCACACGTTCCAACCGCTGCTCTATCAGGTCGCAACTGCCACGCTCAACCCGAGCGACATCACCGCGCCGATTCGCCATGTGCTGCGCTATCAGCAGAACGCCACGGTTTTACTCGCGGAAGTGACCGCCATCGACGTCGCTAACCGCAATCTAACCGTGGACGAAGGGGAAGGTCGATCTCGTCTCGTGCCCTACGACTATCTCATCGTCGCCGCCGGTGCGCGTCATTCATACTTCGGTCATGATCAATGGGAGTCCGTCGCTCCGGGACTCAAGACAATTGACGATGCCCTGGAGATTCGTCGACGTTTTCTCCTTGCGCTCGAGCGCGCCGAGTTCGCGGATGATCCCGAGGAGCGCGAACGGTACCTGACCATTGTCGTGATCGGTGGAGGGCCGACCGGCGTCGAGCTCGCGGGTCTCATTCCGGATGTGCTGCGGGGAATACGTCGAGACTTCCGGCGCATCGATCCAACGCGCGCGCGTGTGGTGCTGATCGAAGGGGGGCCGCGACTGCTCGCTGCGTTTCCCCAGGAGATCTCTGACCGCGCGCTCGCGGATCTACGCGCGCTCGGCGTTGAGGTTAGGCTCGATTCGGTCGTCTCCGGCGTTGAGCCAGGTGTTGCGTGCCTCAGTTCCGGCGAGTGCATCGGCACGCGAACCATCTTCTGGGCCGCCGGGAATGCAGCCTCTCCCCTGGGGAAAATGCTTGGAGCGCCGCTCGATCGCGCCGGCCGCGTTATGGTGGAGCCGGACCTATCGGTACCAGAGCACCCGGAAATCTTCGTCATCGGCGACATGGCTACGCTGAAGGACAGTCGCGGCGGTCAGGTGCCCTGGGTGGCTCCGGCAGCGAATCAGCAGGGGAAACGTGCTGCTGACAACATCAAGCGCCGCCTACGCGACGAGGAAACCATTCCATTTCGCTATCGGGACAAGGGAAACCTCGCGACGATCGGCCGATACAAGGCGGTTGCGGACTTCGGAAGCTTCCGTGTCGTCGGCTGGATCGCATGGTGGTTCTGGCTCTTCGTTCACATCATGTACCTGGTCGGGTTCCGGAACCGCCTCAGCGTCCTGTTGCAATGGGCGTATTCGTACTTTACGTACCAGCGCGGCGTCAGGCTCATCACGCACGCGGATACCGAGAGCAGGGGACGCGAAACCAGGGCGGCATAGCATCGGCGTCGGCTCCTCCGTGCGACTGCACGAACGTGCTCACCGGGGGCGGCGCGGCGATTTTCTAATCCGACAACCGTGAGCGAATGATCGGACCTTTTGTTGACGTCCCGAGCAATTCATCGGATATTCGATTTCCGCGGGCGACGTCGATTCCGATGCTTTGGCCGCGCACGCTTACTCGGAGCACTGCATGGCAGCGGATGGCCGTAGCGCGACGGCGGTCGATGCTCCAGCGTCACCGGTGCGTGTCCTCATCGCCGAGGACGACACCGACCTGCGCGGCGTGCTCAGTCGGAGCCTGAGCGCGGTCGGACACATCGTCGTCGGCGAAGCGACGACAATGGGCGATGCCATCGACCGCACGCGCCAGCTCTCGCCCGACGTGTTGCTGCTCGATGCGCATCTCGGGCCCACGCGGATGGTCGAAGCGGCGAAGACCCTCGCGCATGACAACCCCGGCGTCGCCGTGATCTTCCTGTGTGGCGAGTCTACGTTTGCGCTGGAAGGTGATGTCGCCGACACGACGGCGATCTCGGTGCTTCCGAGCTCGGTTCCGGCGGCGCTCCTGGACTCGAGCATTCGCCTCGCCGCGCAGCGCGCCCGCGAGCTGCGCTCGGCACGCGAGGAGGTTGCGCTCGTTAGGCAGCAGCTCGAGAACCGGAAGGCGATCGAGCGCGCCAAGGGCATTCTGATGCGCCGCACCGGCCTGTCCGAGCAGGAAGCCTACCGTATCCTCCAGCGAACGAGCCAGGATCGATCCGTTCCCATGGTCGATGTCGCGCGTGAGGTACTGGAGAGCGAACCGGGACGATAGGGACTGCCGGGAAGCGGGAAGCGGGAAGCGGGAAGCGGGAAGCGGGAAGCGGGAGACGGGAGACGGGAGACGGGAGACGGGAGACGTAAACCCTCGGGATGCTCATCTCTGATAGAGAGGCATCCCGAGGGTTTGCCGCTTCTTACCCGCTTCCCGTCTCCCGTCTCCCGCTTCCCTATGCTGTTGCCGGTGGCCTAACGAATTGCTCGAGGCCAACCCCGAGCATCAAAGTTGCGAGCACAACGGCGGCCGACGTGAAGAACGGCACGCCCGTGCCGAGGTGATCGTAGGCGAACCCCGCCCACAACGGGCCGATGATGCGCGCGACACCGCCGAACGTCTGCTGCACTCCCATGTACAACCCGCGCTCCCGCGGCGAGATCACGCGCGACAGGAGTGCCGTCACGCACGGGAACGTGAACGCGGTGCCCAGCGGAATGAACGCCACCGCGAGCGCCAGCACCGGAAGCGATCGCGCGAACGGCATGCCGCCCAATCCCACCGCCAGCAGGAACACCCCGATGCGCGAGAGGCGCGGCTCACCCAGCCGATCGACCGCCTTCCCGAGCACCAGGACGCGCGTGAACACCGAGATCGACCCGATGTACATGAAGAAGTAGCCGATCGTCTGCTCGGTGACCTGGAATCGATCCGCGAGAAACAGCGCCAGCACGGCCGTCACGCCCTGGAACGCGCCCATCGCGATCGCGTAGATCCAGATGAGCCGCGACGCCGGTTCCCCGGAATGCTCGAGCACCCGGAGCACCGCCTCACGCGACGAACGCGGCTTGTGCGGCACGTGATGCTCGCCCGTTACGTGGTGCGACTCGCGCAGGTAGTTCCACGCGAACGCCATGTTCACGAGGCACAGCACCGCAGCCACCAGGCCGGGCATCGCGTGGCCGACGGCGTGAAGCCCGGCAACATCACCGCCGCCGAGGTTGCACACCTTGTTGCCTAACGTGACGGAAAACGACCCGAGGACCGGCCCGAGCGCCACCCCGAGGTTCGTCGCCGCGGAAAGCCAGCCAAGGCCGTGGGCACGCTGATCGGGCTCCACCGAATCCGCGACGTATGCCTGAATCACCCCGACGGTCCCGCCGCCCGCGCCCTGGATGAGGCGCGAGATGAAGAGCATCGCCAGCGAATTGGCGAACCCGAAGATCACGTACGCGATCGCCGACGCGCCAAGCGCGACGAGGAGCGCCGGGCGCCGGCCGAATCGGTCCGAAAACCGGCCCCACACCGGCGCGCTCACCAGCTGCGCGACCGTAAAGGTCGACACGAGCATCGCGACCACGGTGCCGATCCCGAAATGCACTCCGCCAATGTCGAACCCCTCGCCGCCCAGACGCCGCGCGTAGAACGGGAGGATCGGCACGACGATCAGCAGCCCGACCATGTCGAGGAATGCCGTCGCCATGAGCACCATGAGCTTCGCCGGGATCTTCCTGAGCTCGCGGGCCAGGGTATACAGCAGCCCCACCGCGATCACGCCGATGGCGATGCGCACGACAGGCGACTGCAGGGATGTGGCGATATCCAGGACCATTGAACGCTGTATCGATCAGTCGACTGCCTTGCCGAGCGCTGCGGGCTGTACCGCCCGTCCCACCACGCCGGCCAATGCGACGATGGTGAGAACGTAAGGGATCATCTCAACGAACTGTGACGGCACGAGCTGCAGCGACTGCAGGCGGATCTGCATCGTCTCGGCAGCCGCAAACAGGAGACACGCAATCGTAACACGTTTCGGGTCCCATTTGCCGAAGATGACTGCGGCAAGCGCAATGAAGCCCCGCCCGGCCGTCATGCCGTCCGTGAACTGGTGCTGATCGAGCGCCAGGTACGACCCGGCCAGAGCCGCGCACGCGCCTGACACTGCCACCGCCAGCCACCGAACGCGCCTCACCGGCACTCCGACCGATAGGGCCGCCTCCGGCTTTTCGCCAGCCGCGCGCACGCGAAGCCCGAACGGAGTCCGGTAGAGAAGCCACCCGACGCCGACCATGCTGAGAATCCCGAGCCAGACCAAAGGGTTCGCAAGCGATGAGAGCACGCCGCTCCGGACCTGGCCACCGCCGAAGCCGGGGATCCTGGGCGAGTTGGAAGAGCTGTCGAACGCCAGGCGGAGGAAAAACCGGGTAACGCCGACCGCGAGCAGGTTCATCGCGATCCCGACCACCACCTGGTCTGCGCGGTATCGAATGGTCGCGAGGGCATGCAGGAGGGCGGCCGCCAGCCCGCCAGCGACCCCTGCGACGATCCCGATCCACGGCGACCCGGAGTAGTAGCTCCCGAGCGCGGCGCAGAAGGCGCCCGTGAGCATGAAACCCTCGAGCGTGAGGGCAATGATTCCCGCACGCTCCGAGATGATCCCGCCGGCGGCGGCGAACAAATACGGCGTGGCAATGCGCAGCGTCTGAATCAAGAAGGCAATCACGGCTGCGGCCCCTGAACTGGAAACTGAGAGCCGGAGCCGGCGCTCACGATCTCCGGTTCGCGGTTCCCGGTTCCCCGTTCCCGGTTCCCGCCGATTCCCGATTCCCGATTCCCTATTCCCGACGGCTGGCGACGCGCAGCCGCCAGCGCCCGCCTGACCTCCGGGACCGCCGTGGCAACCGCGATGATGACGACGGCCGTCAGCACGTCGACCATCTGCTTCGGGACCAGCGCATTCACGGCCAGTCCACCCTGCGAGAGCGTCGCGAAGAGCAACGCCGCGATCACCACGCCGACCGGGTGGTTGCGACCCACGAGGGCCACCGCGATTCCCAGAAACCCGCTGCCCGTGCCGAACCCCTCCTCGTAGTAGTGCTTGTAGCCGAGCACGTAGTTGAGGCCACCGAGGCCGGCGAGCATGCCGCTCAGCATCATCGTCTTCGCCCACACGGTGCCGACGCGGACGCCACCGTACTCAGCCGCATCGGGCTGCAGCCCCACGGCGCGGAGCTCGTAGCCGGGCCGTGTTCTGAACAGATACCACCACACGGCGGCGGCGGCGGCGAGGGCCAGCAGGAAGGTGGTGTTCGCCGCCGACCCGGAGAACACGGGGAAGAACGCTGTCAGCCGCGGCAACGCTCCGGCGTGGATCTCGGGCGTGTGCAGCGTCTCGCTCACGTGAATGTGGGCGGCGACGATGTAGTTGAGCAGCGCCAGCACGACGAAGTTGAGCATGATCGTCACGATCACTTCGCTGGCGCCGAAGCGCGCCTTGAGCGCGCCCGGAATGGCGCCCACCACGCCGCCGCCCACGGCAGCCGCCAGCAGGCAAGCGACGACCGCGAGCACCGACGGCGTGCCGTGCGGCATCGCGAGCCCGACGAGCGCGGCGAGAAAGCCGCCGCTCGCGAGCTGGCTTTCGGCACCGATGTTGAACAGCCCGGCGCGGATGCCTAACGCTACGGCGAGGCCGGTGAACGTCAGCGTGGTGGCCTTGTAGATCACCTGGCCGAAGCCGTACGCGTTGCCCCACGTGCCTTCGAGCAATTGCCGGTACACGTCGCCGGGTGACTGGCCGAAGATGATGATGAGGACGTCGCCGACGACGGCCGCGATGACGAGCGCGACCAGCGGAGGCAGAATCGACTCCTCGATGTGCACACGCACGCGCGCTGCTCGGTTCGACGTCGGGCGATTGGTCGGCGCGGGCGTCACGCGGCGGTGCCCTGTGCGCCGGTCATGAAGGGTCCGAGAATCTCCGGGGTTGCTTCGCCTCCGGGGAGCGTCACCACCATGCGGCCGCCGTACATGACGGCAACGCGGTCGGCGAGCGCGAGGATCTCTACCAGATCCGCTGAGACGAGCAGGATCGCCTTGCCGTCCGCGCGGGCCTTCCGCAGCTGATCGTGAATGAACTCGATCGCTCCGACGTCGACCCCCCGCGTGGGTTGCGCCGCGATGAGCACCGTGAAGTCGCGACCCATCTCGCGCGCGATGACGATCTTCTGCTGATTGCCGCCCGAGAGCGCACGGGCGGGCAACGACTCGTCAGGCGGCCGGATGTCGAACGTCGTGATACGGCTGGCCGCGTTGCTCGCAATCCGCGTGTGATCGAGAACGCTGGCGCCGCCGGTGAACCGATGCTGTTGTCCGAGGATGAGGTTGTCGGCAACCGAATACTCGAGCACGAGCCCGCGTCGGTGGCGATCCTCGGGAATGTGCGAGAGACCGGTGTCTGCCCGTGCGCGAACATCGCGGGTCGTCACTTCGCGCAGCGTGCCTGACGAGTCGGCGACGCCGATCGTGCCTGACGAGGCGGCTCGAAGCCCGGTGATGGCCTCGATGAGCTCCGTCTGTCCGTTGCCTTCCACGCCGGCGATGCCAAGGATCTCGCCGCGTGCAACCATGAAGGAGACATTGTCCACCTCGTTAGGTTTGCGAGGGGACGGAACTGTAAGGTTCTCGACCTGTAAAGCGGGAACCGGGAACGGGGAACGGGGAACCGTACTTCCGAGGAGCCTCTGTTCCCGGTTCCCTGTTCCCGGTTCCCGACCAACCGCGACACCGTCCATAGCGAGAGAAACCTCTCTCCCGACCATCATCTTCGCGATCGTCCGCGGTGTGGAGTCGCTCGTCTTCATGCGACCGACGGTTCGCCCGGCACGCATCACGGTGATCGTCTCCGAGATGTCGATCACCTCATCCAGCTTGTGCGTGATGAGGATGACCGTCCCGCCGTCATCGCGCAGACGGCGCAGCACCTTCCACAGCTCGCCGACTTCGGGCGGCGACAGCACCGCGGTCGGCTCGTCGAGGATCAGCACCTTCGCGCCGCGGTAGAGCGTCTTGAGAATCTCGACTCGCTGCGCTTCGCCCACCGAAAGCTCGGACACGAGCCGCGAAGGCTCGACGCGCAGACCGGTTCGCTCCGACAGCTCACGCACCTCGCGCTCGGCCGCGTGGAGGTCGAGCGAGAGTCCGCGCCGCAGCTCGCGACCCAGAATCAGATTCTCGGCGACCGTGAGCGTGGGCACGAGCATGAAATGTTGATGCACCATGCCGACGCCTGCATCGATCGCTTCGCGCGTGGACCAGCCGGTGACATCGCGAACCGGTCCACCACCGGTCGAGACGCCGACGGTTCCGCCGTCCGGCGGATACATGCCGGCGAGCACGCGCATGAGCGTCGACTTGCCGGCGCCATTCTCGCCAACGAGCGCGTGAATCTCGCCTGACGCGACCTCGAGATCTGCGCCGGCGTTCGCGACGACGGGACCGAATCGCTTGACGATTTCGGCCATCCGCACCGCCGTGGCGCCGCTCATCGCGTGCTGGGCACTTCGATCCTGCCGGCGATGATCTCCGCCTGGAGCTCGTTGAGCCGAGCGCGCACGGAGCCCGGAATCATCCGTCGGTTGTTCGCGTCGTACACGTATCCCACGCCGCCCTCGGCCAGGCCGAATTGTGAGATCCCACCCTTGAACGACCCATCCTTCGCGCGCCGTATCGCATCGTAGACGGCGGCATCGACGCCCTTCACCATGGAGGTGAGCACGTAGTTAGGCGCCTCCGCCCACTGATCGGCGTCGACGCCGATCGCGAGCTTGTGCGACGATCGTGCGGCCTCGAATACTCCGAGCCCGGTGGACCCCGATGCGTGGAAGATGATGTTGACCCCCGACTGGTATTGACTCAGTGCGAGCTCCTTGCCTCGACCCGGATTGCGGAACGCCTCGGGCGTAACGCCGGCGTACTGGGCGATCACCGTGCAATCCGGGCAGACATGCTTTACGCCGGCCCGATAGCCCGCCTCGAACTTGTGAATGAGCGGGATGTCCATGCCGCCGACGAAACCGACCTTTTTGGATCCGCCGACGATCGCGGCCAGCGCGCCGACGAGGAAGGACCCCTGTTCTTCGCGAAACTTGAGGGCCGCCAGATTCGGCGGCGGAGGGATCGGGTTGCCCTGCGCGTCAGTGTTGATGGCGTAGTCGACGCCCGCGAACTTCGTCTTCGGGTACTCTTTCGCAAGCTGCGTCAGGTCATCGGTGAAGATGAAGCCGACGCCGATGACGATGTCCATCCCTTCCGCCGCAAGCAGCCGCAGGCCGGCCTCACGATCCGAGCCCTCGCCGGGCTCGATGAACCGCACGCGCGCCCCCAGCTGACGCTCGGCCCGTTCGGCGCCAAGGTAGGCGCCATCGTTGAAGGATTTGTCGCCGCGGCCGCCTACGTCGAAAACGATCCCGACGTTGACCGTGTCGCCCGCCGGGGCCGACGACGCGCCGCGTGGTCGCACGAACAACAGCGCGACGTGCGCAACGAGGAGCACGCCGAGGAGGGTGAGAAGTCGTTTCATCGCGCGGATAAAATCCGTTCGCGGACGGGGGTGGGCAAGGGAATGTCCCGCCCTCTGTCATCCTGAGGCGTCAGCCGAAGGATCTTCATCGTCCCGAGCGAGGGCCCTCTGCCGGGAACCTGAGGATCCTTCGCTTCGCTCAGGATGACAATGCTCAGGACGTGGGTCGCGACGCCGCCGCGAGCTTCCAGATACCCGTCAGCATGTCCGACGCGTACACGAAGTTGCCGTCGAAGTGCACGCCCCAGATGAAGGACTGCCCGTTGCGCTGGAGACCGGCGGCCAGCTCGCGTCCCATCTTGCGCAGGTCGCAGCGGCCGTCGGCGGCCTTCTGGTCGGCGGTGCACGTCGAGAGGTCGCCGCGCACGTCGAGCGCGCGG
>JBKOYV010000065.1:0-6913 GCA_046725585.1 Gemmatimonadota bacterium
CTGGCTGAAGGACTTGTCCTCGCCCTGACGGCCGCGGCGTTAGGCGTCGTGCTCTCGTACGCGGGCCTGCACCTGCTGGTAGCCGGAGCCCCCGATGGCATCCCGCGCCTGAGGGAGGTGCACCTCGACTGGCGGAGCGTCGCGGTGGCGGCGGGGCTCGCCGTCATCACGGGCGCGATCTTCGCGCTCATCCCGATCGCGAGTGCGCGCGTGGACGTGCGCACCCTGCGCGAAGGGTCGCGCACGCTCACATCCAGTCGCCGTCGCCACGCGGTGCGTGGCGCGCTCGTGGCGGGGCAGGTCGCGCTTGCGCTCGTGCTGCTGGCCGGGGCCGGGCTCATGGTGAAGAGCTTTCGCAACCTGCGTGGAGTGCAGCCCGGGTTCGACCCGACAGGCGTCGTGACGATGGCGGTATCGCTGCCGGCAGCGCGCTACGACAACGACCGCAAGGGCGCGGCGTTCTTCGAACAGCTCGCCTCGCGGATCGCGTCACTGCCCGACGTGAAGGCCGTCGGCTTCGGCGAAGAGATTCCGCCCGAGATGAGCACGGGCTGCACCAGCGTCATGACGGAGGCCCCTACCCGCGAGGAGATGAAGAACGCCTGCATCCTGACGCTCCGGGCGTCGCCGGGTTACTTCGAGGCGTTAGGCATCCGCGTCGAGGGCCGGCTTCCCACGTGGGCGGAGACCGACGCCGGCGCGGGCCCCATCGTCATCTCGCGCGCGCTTGCCGAGCGGTTCTGGCCGGGTGAGCGAGCGATAGGGAAGGGGATCCGGTGCTGCTACAACGGGAACACGTATTACCGCGTCGTCGGTGTGAGCGAGGACTTGCGCGGCAACGGCTTCGACCAGCCCCCGGTGCAGGTGGTCTTCTTCCCGATGATCGCGATGACCGACGCACCGCTCGAAGGCTCGCCGCGCTACCTCGAGGTGGTCGTGCGCTCGCGGAGCGGGAACACGCACGCGCTCACACCGGCGGTGAAGCAGGCGATCGCCGAGCTCGATGTGCAGGTGCCGGTCGCAAACGAGCGCTCGATGGCGCAGGTCGTGGCGCGGTCGATGGTCAAGCGCACGTTCACGCTCACGCTGCTTGGCATCGCGTCGGTGATGGCGCTCGTCCTGAGCGCCATAGGTCTCTACGGTGTCGTTTCGTACGTCGTGGGCGAACGCCGAGGCGAGATCGGTATCCGCGTGGCGCTGGGGGCGCAGCGTGGTGAGGTGGGCCGGATGATCGTTATGCAGTCGGTTCGTCTGGCGGTGATCGGAGTCGTGGTCGGCGTTGCCGCCGCCTTGGCAACGACGAGGCTCATGCAGTCTCTGCTGTTCGAGGTGGAGCCTACGGACCCTGCGACGCTCCTTGGCGTGGCGGCGGGACTGGTCCTGCTTGCCGCCTTCGCGAGTTGGTTGCCGGCACGCCGCGCGATGCGGGTGGACCCTGTGGAGGCGTTGCGAACTCAGTAGTGTTCCCGGGTGGAGCACACCGAACCGCGTTGGCAACGACCTTCTGTCTTCGTCCTCGGCGTGGCGACGCTCGTCGCGCTGGCGCTCGTGGCCGCCCACGCGGACTTCGTTCCGTTGTGGGATGGACGCTTTTACGCGGAGTGCGTGATCGACGCCGCGAAGAACGGTCTGCGCCCGCAATGGCTCCGGTGTGCCGGCCATCCGTCTCACGCCTACGTACTGCTCGCGGGATTCGCGCGGTGGCTGGCGCCTAACGGCACGCTGTCGTTCGTGGTCGTCGACTCGCTGCTCTTCGCGGCGGCGTCTCTTGGCTTTTACCGTTTGATGCGCCTCGCGCTCCCGGCGCGGGAGCTCGAGGTCGAGCGCGCCCAGGCCACCGCGGTGTTCATGCTGCAGCCGTCGTTCCTCGCGTCGGTGGTGCAGCCGAACCTCGACCTCCCCGTCCTCGCGGGGTTTGTCTGGTGCATCGTGACGCTGATCGAGCGACGCTGGGTGTGGACGATCGTCGTGGGACTCGCGATGGCGTTCTCGAAGGAAACAGGAGTGCTCGTATACGGCGTGGCGGTCGTCTGCTACGTCGTGTGGTGCATTGCCCGTGCCCCGCGCCCGTGGCGCGCGCGGGCTGCGGCCGTGGGGCGTATGGCGCCGCTGGCGATCCCGCTCGTCGTGTTCGGCGCGTACGTGCTTGTGTACGTCGTCCTGCAGCCGAGATCCGCGGCGGTGTGGACGGGCGAAACGTCTCGGGCGGCGATGGCGCGGCAGTTTGTCGTCCCCCGCTTCGACGCGGTCACGGCGGCCTACCTGGCCATGATCTTCGTGTTGAACTTCGTCTGGATCCCGACGCTCGCGATCGCGGCGGATCTCGGAACGGCACTTCGAGCGCGCCTCACCCGCAGCGTAAGAACTGCGTCGGGTCTCGATAGCGGAATCGTCGGATTCCTGGCGCTCGTGACGATTGGCGTGGTGTACTTTCTCACCCGCTTTGCCACGTACACCAACGCGCGTTATCTCCTCGTGGCGGTCGCCATGGTGGTCGCGATGTTGGTGATCGCGCTGGTTCGATTGCCGATCTCACCCGCCTTCCGGCGCGGGTTGCTGGCTGCGTACGCGGCGCTGCTCGTCGTATCCGCACTCCGAACGGTCGACCCGGTATCGCGCCTCGTGTTTGGAACGTTCTCCGTAGGCTCACACGAGATGCTCAGCATGTCGAGCATCACGAAGGAATGTTGCGGGCCGGTGGGCCGGGATCAGCTGGCTTACAGTCTCGAGTTCACGGTCTTCGATGACCTGCTGACGGAGGCTCTCCAGGCGACGACGGGGGATGTCGACAGCCTAACGTTCGTGCTTCCGGACTCGAGCGACTGGTACGTGGTGGAGCGTTTCGACCGCACGTCGCGGAGGCGCACGCTTGATGAGCGGAACACGCGAGACCCATGGGTAATGGTTGCGTCGACCGCGATCTCGAGCCGAGTGCGTCCGCCTGCGAAGGCGTGGTACCTCGCGTTGCCGAACCAGGATTTCGCCGACGGGCTTCGGAAGCTCGCGACCATGTATGCGATCGGGCCGGGGCGGCGAGTGGAGCGGCGAGGGTATGCCATGGACATCTATCCTCTCGTCCTGAGGCAGACTCGACCGTTGGACGGCGCGGGCGTTGCGGTGACGACGGCGACTCCATCGAGGATCCTCGAATCACTACCCCGCGAGCCCTAGCGACCCGGCTTCCAGCTATTGCGGTCATCGCGGCGTGCGCACTGCTCGCGTCGCGACTGAACTACGTCCCACTCTGGGACGGTCGCATCTACGCCAACTGTATCGTGGACGCGGCCGTCGGCCGCCTCGCGGCGTCGACGCTGCGGTGCTCGGAGCATGCGTCGCACTCCTACATGCTCTTTGCGGGCGCGATTCAAATGCTGTCGCCGGGCAGCTACCCGCTCATTCTGGTCGCGAATGCGCTGCTCTATGTTGCCGCATGCTACGCGTTCTTTCTGATCACGGGACTCGCCTTCCCTGGAGCCCAGCATGGCATCGGGCGCGCGTTGCTGGGGGCGGCGTTCGCGCTACACCCTGCCGTCCTCGCATCCGTGGTTCAGCCCACGATCGATTTCCCCTTGCTCCCGGCTTTCCTGTGGGGGGTCGTGTTCATGCTTCGCGGGCAACGCGCGTGGCTGATCGCGGTCGGGCTGGCGATGGTGTTCACGAAGGAAACCGGCGTGGTGCTGTACGCCGCGCTCGTGGCCACGTACGCGCTGTTCGCGCTCCTCACGCCCGGCGGCCCTGATCGAAACCTCCGTCGAGTGCTGCGAACGGTCATCCCGCTCTGCATACCGCTAGTGGTGTTCGCCGCCTACCTCGCCTACCGGGCGACGATCCCGCAGGCCACTGTGTTATGGGCCGCGGGGACCACCCACCAGTCGATCCTGAAGCGATTCGTCCTTCCGCGACTGGATCGGCCCCTGGCGAGCTTCCTCGTCATGATCTTCGTTCTGAACTTCGCCTGGATCGCGACCGCCGTGGTCGGCGTTGACATCCTGGTCGGGATTCGGCGCCTCATCGCGCGCGCGAGTGCCCGGACGCTGGATGGTGCGGACGCTCGCGTCGTTCCCGTTCTCGTTGTGCTCGCGGGGCTTTCGATCTACGCGCTCACGCGATTCACGACGTATGCGAACACGCGGTACATTCTCGTCGCCGTCGCGTTGCTGCCTCTCGCGATGTATGCCTCGCTTATCCGCCTCGGCGTCGGTGAGGCGGCTCGAACGCTCGTCACCGGAACGCTCGCGGCAGGCTTCGCGATCTCGACGCTGCTCTCGGTCGACCCCGTGTCACGTGCGTTGTACGGCACGTTCGCGCTGGGCGATCGGTCGCTGCTCCGCCTAACGCGCATCACGCACGAATGCTGCGGGGCGGGCCGAGACCAGCTCGTGTACAACCTGCAGTTCACGAAGCTCGCGGACCTCATGAGCGATGCCATGGTCGCCTTTCGCGTCGACGACTCGACGACCGTCTTCGTGCCGCATGACATGCTCTGGGAAACCCTGGGGACGTTGGACTCGACCACCCGTCGACGCACGCTTCGTCGCGATCATACGGTTTGGCCGCCTCTCCTGGAGCCCGACTCGCTCGCGACGAGGCCGACGCCATCTCGCGCCGTGTTCCTGGCCCTGCCGAACGGCGACGTCGCCCGGGCGATCCGCACCCTGTCGATGCACTACCTCGTGGGTGCGCCGCGGCGCGTGTCGCGCGGCGCCTACTGGTTGGATGTGTATCCCCTTACGTTGCGAGGCGTCCCCTTGCAGGGCACGGAAACGGCAACGCGCGGGCGAGCCCCACTGACCACGACGCATGAGCGCTCCTTCACTACCGGCGGATGATCTCGTTCACGTGCGCGCGCACGTGGGCGACCTCTGGGAGCGCGCGCGCGGGAAGCGAATCTTCCTGACTGGTGGAACCGGATTCTTTGGGCCGTGGCTCGTCGAGTCATTCGCGGATGCGAACGACCAGCTCGGTCTCGAAGCCGAGCTCGTGGTACTCTCGCGAGACCCTGAAGCGGCGATGAGCCGGCTGCCCGGGTTGCGGACAGCGTCGGGGGTGTCGTTGCGGAAGGGCGACGTGCGCGATTTCGCGTCTCCGGGCGGTTCGTTCGACCTGGTGATTCACGGTGCGGCCGAGTCGACCCAGCAGGGTCACGTTGGCGATCATCGCCACATGTTCGACACGATCGTTGATGGAACGCGCCGAACGCTCACGCTCGCGCGTGAGGCCGGAGCCACGGACTACCTGCTGCTGAGCAGCGGGGCGGTATACGGGCGACAGCCGTCGTCGCTGAGCCACGTCCCCGAGCAGTACACCGGCGCGCCCGATCTCGCCGACGCGCGCTCGGGATACGGTGAAGGGAAGCGGGCCGCCGAGGTGCTTGCGGCGATCGAGGGCGAGCAGAGCGGACTGTCGGTGCGCGTCGCCCGATGTTTCGCGTTCGTCGGGCCGCATCTCCCGCTCGACATTCACTTCGCGATCGGCAACTTCGTGCGCGACGCCATGGGCCGCGGACCGATCCGGATTCAGGGAGACGGCACCGCCGTGCGGTCGTACTTGTACATGGCGGACCTCGCCGTGTGGTTATGGACGCTTGCGTTGAGCCCTAACGCGCGCGGCGCGTACAACGTCGGGTCGGAGGAGCCCCTGACGATCCTCGAGACCGCCCGGCTCGTGGCGGAGGTCTGTCGTCCCGGCGCGCCGATCGAGCTCGCGGGAAAGCCGGTACCCGGCGCGCAGCCCCATCGTTATGTGCCGTCCACGGCGCGAGCGCGCGCCGAGCTCGGACTCTGCCAGGTTGTTTCGGTACGCGACGGCGTTATGCGCCTCGTGCGCTGGCATCAACTCCAACCCTCTGTCGCCTGGGCGCCTTGAGCAGAGAATTCCAGATTCGCGTGAGCGAGTAGCTCCATGGCACCGATGATTCCATCCATTTCGATTGTCGTCCCGAATTACAATGGCGGGGCTACCATTGACGCGACCCTCCGCAGCCTGATCGACCAAGATTATGCGCGCCTCGAGATCCTCGTTGTAGACGGCGGCTCCACGGACGATAGCCTGGAGATAATCCGCAGATACGAGCAGCACATCACCTGGTGGGTCAGCGAAAAGGATAGGGGACAGAGCCACGCCATCAACAAGGGGTTCGCGCGAGCGACAGGCGAAATCGTCAATTGGCTCTGCAGCGACGACGTGTTGTTGCCTGGCGCGCTCCCCAAAATCGCGAGAGCGTTCGCAGAAAACCCTGCGGCCGACGTGGTTGTTGGCTCCAGCAAGATTACGTATCCCGATCCTCGCCTGAACTGGCTCCGAACTGCGTCGCCATTGAGCATCGAGCTGCTTCCTTGCACGAACAGGATTCCGCAACCGGCGTGCTTCTATCGCAGGTCGCTCCTCAGACGAAGACCGCCGTTGGACGAGACGCTGCACTACACCATGGACCTCGAGCTCTGGGCCCACTTCGTCGCGTCGGGAGCAAGATGGCATTTCATTCCCGACGTGCTGTCGGAAATTCGATTCAGCGAAACGAACAAGACGGCAGTAGGCGGAATCAAGATCACGAGAGAGATCGAGACCGTTTACAAACGCTACGTGAAGGAGCGCGTGCCGTTGACGTTTTGGCACCGCTTGTTGCGCTACCCTTTGGAACGGGTTCGACGCCGGCATCCCGGGCGCTTGTTCGGGCTCGTTTATTATCCCTACCAGGCCTCGATGATTCTGCTCCTCGCACCGTTCTACGGTTTCCGGCGGGTCCGGTGGATGGGCTGGGTCGACTTCGGATGACCATCACCGGTCATCCCGAGCGAAGCTCGGTTGTCATCCTGAGCGAAGCGAAGGATCCTCATCGTCCCGACAGAGTCCTCTATCAGGAGGATGAAGATCCTTCGGCTGACGCCTCAGGATGACCGCGAGGATGTAATGT
>JBKOYV010000103.1:0-16594 GCA_046725585.1 Gemmatimonadota bacterium
ATTGCCATGGCGGACATCGGACTGGCCCACACGATAGAGTCTCCCCATGGCAATACTGCCATATCGCCCTAACCGCCTGCTATCAACACCTCCCACTCAGTCCACTAGTCAAATGAACGCGCTCCGCGGGCGGCGAGCCAGTTCCGTGTGATGAGTCGCCGCCTGCGCGGCTTATCGGATGTCGACCCTCCCGGCGTCGGAATGCCTGGCACGATACGAGCGCGTGGCGCAACGGGACACCGACCGTATTTCGCGTCGTGATGCACCACGAAACGAGACCGATGGCCGCCACGTCTTCGACCCCACTCACCCGCGCCATTCCGTCGTCAGGCGAGCAGATCCCCGTCATCGGCCTGGGAACCTGGCGTGTTTTCGACGTCGGACGTGGCGACTCGCGGCGGGCCGCGCTGGAGCGGTGCGTCGCTGAATTCGACTCGCTAGGCGGCCGCATGATCGACTCGTCCCCGATGTACGGTCGGGCCGAGGAAGTGATTGGGGAGATCCTGACGTCGCTCGGCGTCCGCGATCGGATGTTCATCGCGACCAAGGTGTGGACGCAGGGCCAGAAGCGCGGCATCGAACAGATGCGGGAGTCGATGCGGAAGCTGCGCGTGAACCAGATCGATCTCATGCAGGTGCACAACCTGGTGGATACGGCGGCGCACCGGAATACGCTCCGGCAGTGGAAAGCGGACGGGCTGATTCGTTACATCGGCGTCACGCATTACTCGGAGCGAGCGCACGCTGATGTCGCTCGCGTCCTGCGACACGAGGCGCTGGACTTCGTCCAGATCAACTACTCGGTGGCGGAGCGCGACGCGGAGAAGACCGTGCTTCCGCTCGCGGCCGAACGCGGGATCGCGGTCATCGCGAATCGCCCGCTCGCCGCTGGCGCCGCGTTAGGTCCGCTTCGAGGGACGCCGGTGCCGGAATGGGCGTCGGAGCTGGGCTGCACGACGTGGCCGCAGCTGCTGCTCAAGTTCGTCGTGTCGCACCCGTCGGTGACGTGCGCCATTCCGGCGACCGCCAGCGTCGACCACCTGCGCGACAACATGCAGGCTGCGCGCGGCCCGATGCCCGACGCGTCGCTGCGCGAACGGATCGCCCGGGCGGCCGCGGGGCGCTGAATCGAGCGCCTCCAGAGGGAAGATCGCTGGCCGGGGAAAGCCATGCGAGCAATCTCGACAATTGTTGGATTGTTGGCACATTGCATGGCCGATCGTTTTACTTGTATGGGCGCTGAATTGTATGGATTGGCCGTAGAGGAAGGAGCCCCATGCCCTGGATCCCGCGAATCGCCGGCGAAACCGCGCCGCTTTACATGGCGATCGCCGACGCAATCGCCGACGACGCCGAGACCGGACGGCTCGCCCCGGGGACGCGATTGCCCACGCATCGGGCGCTGGCAGCAACCCTCGGCATCGATGTTACGACCGTCTCGCGGGCGTACGCGGAGGCGCATCGGCGCGGGCTCGTCGTCGGCCACGTGGGCCGAGGCACTTACGTGCGCGGCGCGCGGCCCCCCGCCCTGGCGAGCGCACCGCCACCACTCCTCGATCTCACCGTGAACCTTCCGCCCGAGCCGAGCGATGTGTGCGACGACGCGATGCGCCAGTCGCTGGGCGAGCTCGCGAGGGCGCCCGCGATCGCGACGCTCCTCGCGTACGCGCCCGCCGGCGGAAATCGCGAGCACCGCGAGGCGGGTCGGGTGTGGTGCGCGGAACGTGGGATCACGGCGGCGATCGATCGAGTGCTCATCTGCGGCGGCGCGCAGCAGGCGCTCACCGCGATCCTCTCGGCGCATTGCGAGCCGGGTGACACGGTCGTCACGGAAGCCCTGACCTATCCCGGGTTCCTCGCCGCGGCGCGAATGCTCCGCCTTCGCGTGGTCAGCGTACCGATGGACGGCGACGGGATCATCCCCGACGGACTCCTGCACGCGTGCAAGGTGCACCGCCCTCGGCTTCTGCTCACGACGCCGACGCTGCAGAATCCGACGGCGGCCGTGATGTCGGTCGGCCGGCGGCGTCGGGTCGCGTCGGTCATTCGAGACCGCGGTGTTCTCGTGGTCGAGGACGATACCTACGGCCCGCTGGCGCCTAACGCGCCGCGCCCGGTCTCCGCGCTCGTGCCGGAGCTGTCGTATTACGTCAGCAGCTTTTCGAAGGCCGTCACCCCCGCCCTCCGCGCCGCGTTCGTCATCGCGCCCACCGGGGCGCACGCAACGAGGGTGTCACGCCATCTGCAGGCGACTGGCTGGCTCGTGCCTCCGGTCATGGCCGAGATCGCCGCGCGCTGGATTTCATCGGGCACCGCGACGAAGGTCGTCGCCGATCGGCGACGTGAAGCGGAGGCGCGGCAGACCCTGCTGCGCGAAGCCCTTGGCCTCTCTCGGAGCGCAGGTTCTCCACACGCGCTGCATCACTGGCTGGAGCTGCCCCGGCAATGGGAGCGAGCATCCGACTTCGTCGACACACTTCGCCGGCGCGGCGTCCTCGTCGCTACGGGCGAGGCGTTTGCCGTCGATACGGCGCAGCCGGTGCGAGCGGTTCGCGTGAGTCTCGGCGCGGCGCCAAGTCGCGATGCGCTGGCGAACGCCCTCGAGGTGCTTGCTTCTGTGTTGCGCGAAGACCCCGAGCCGACTCGCCCGGCCCGCTAATACTGCTCGCGGATCAGCCCGCGCCGGCGTCGCCGTCCGAGGCGGGCTTTTCCGGCTTCGGCGCCCCGCCACGCTTACGTCCCGGCTATGGTTTCGGTGCGGAGCGCCGCTCGGCATCCGCGACAGAGCAGTCGATCTCCCGCGCTCGGTTGGCGGGACGGTCGCGCTCGTCGGGGTACCCACCCGCATCTGGAAAGCGCTTGGAACGGGCTGGGGTCGATTCCTGTCCTTCTCGCACGGTACTGCTCCTTCACTGCTGGGATCGATCTCGGCTTTCGCGCACCGGAAACTGTCGCTTCACGAGTCGTGCCCGTCTACGACTCGTTCAACCGCGACGAACGTTCTCAAGCCCCGACCGAGGTCCAGCGCGCGACGGAGCCACGGCGGGCTAGCACCCGGTGCCCGTCGGTGTTGCGCACCACGACCGGGACGTTCGGGGTCCCCGGGTCGTACTTCCACCGCGCATTGACGCTCGCGGGATTCGCAGCGCGCGAGTACCTGGGCTCCAGCCCCTGATACACGAGATCCGTTTTGAATCCCAGCTCGTTCCGCAGATAGCCGTTGATGAGCGTCCGCCGGCGCGCTTCGGCCCCGCGGTCGACCGGACCACCGCCAACCTCGCGAGTGTCGAAGCCGCCTAACGAGCCATGACCTTCGCACTCCAGGAGGTTGTCCAACAGGAACTGCGGGTCGACCGTCAGCGTCTTCTGGTCGATCCGTGCTCGGCGGCTGCGCACGGCCTTCGGGCATGCTGTCCGCGAGCGGAAGGAAATCTGAGTGAGTGAGTGAGTGAGTGAGTGAGTGAGTGAGTGAGTGAGTGAGTGAGTGAGTGAGTGAGTGAGAGCAGGCTAGCGCGCGAGCTCGTAGGCGGTGATGAAGTAGCCGCCATCGGCGATCACCTTCTCCCCGTTCAGCCGGTAGATTTGCTGCAGCTTTTGCAGCGTGACCGAGGGATTCTCGAGCCACGGCAGCGCCACGTACACCGCGTGCGCCGGCGCCGTCGTCGCGTCGATCTGCCCAATGGTGCGCGTGTCGGGCACGAACGAGCCGCGCTCTTCGTAGGTGTACTCGGCGGTGCGCTCGGAGAGCCGCAGGCCCGAGAGCGCATAGTTGATCACCCACGCGTGATCGATCCCGAAGATCAGGGTCGGCCGCTGCCCGCCGCCGAAGACCACCTTGTTCAGCCTCGTGTACAGCCGGCTCACTGCCTGGTGCTGGGCGTTGAAGACCATCCCGTCCGCCTGGCCTTGCAGGCCGCGCTGGACCAACATGACCTTGCGATCGCCGATCGCGAAGGTGCCCCAGATGGCGTTGCCCACCGGATCGAGCGAGGCCCAGATCTGCGCGAAGCTCACGGCGAAGAACAACGCGAGCGCCACGGTCCTCGCGCGGATCGAGGCGACGAGCTCCGAGAGCGCGTAATAAAAGAGGACCAGCATCAGTGGGATGAGCGGCGCGTAGTACCGAGGGTGGTTGTCTTTGATGTAAAGGCACGCGAAGGCGACGTTGAAGGCGAACAACCAGGCGATCGCACGGAGGAGGCTCGCCGTGCGCTCGTCGGTCGACCGTGGCGCAATCCGCGGCCACATCTGACGCTTGGCGAGCAGGGCGAAGAAGGCGAGCGTCGGGATCCAGTTCCAGTTGTGAAGCAACGCGCTGACCAAACCGGTCTCGAATTGGAACGAGCTCAGTCCGAACGCCGGCGACAACACCGGATCGGCCTTGTCGTTCCACGTGCTCGACCGCTCCACCCACGTGAGCGGTGACGTCGAGCGCAGGTAGGCGACGTAGACCACGAGTGGCAGTAGCGGAATGAGCACGCGGCGCACTAGCAGAGAGGCATCGAGCTTGCGCCACGGAGGGCCGAACC
Organism: Gemmatimonadota bacterium; assembly: GCA_046725585.1. Classification (GTDB taxonomy): domain Bacteria; phylum Gemmatimonadota; class Gemmatimonadetes; order Gemmatimonadales; family Gemmatimonadaceae; genus JAJKIV01. The sequence continues at coordinate 4,530 of JBKOYV010000103.1, forward strand.
GCTGCACCACGTAGAGCGCGACGAGCAGGCCCCAGAGCTCACCGTACATGAGCGCGCCGGACTCTTTCGAGAAGCACATCCACAGCCCGGCGAAGGCCACGAGCACCGGCCGATCCACCGCGAAGGCGGTGAGCGCCACGATCAGCGCGACGGTGATCGGCAGATCCGTGTTCGGGCCGAGGCCGTGCGCGAAGACGAGCGGGTTGAATGCGAAGCACAGCGTGAGCAGCACGGCCTGGGCGCGGGGAAACACAGGAAACAGCCGCACGACGAGCAGCCAAAAGCACCACACGGCGGTTGCCGAGAGCACCAGATCCTGGACGTTGGCGGCGACGTAGCTCAGCGACGCCGGCGTCGGCAAGCCCGCTCGTGACCACCCAGCCGCCAGGAGCTGCCCTACCGCCAAGTACATCGAGTACGCGTGCGACGGGTGGCTCGCCAAGCGATACGTCGTCGCAAGATCGTGCGCGGAGAAGTCGAGGGTGTAGACCGCGCGCGCGAGCAACTCATAGTAGATCCCGGTCGACCAGCGCGGTACGGCGTCGAGGTACGGGAGCTTCGCCACCACGTGCGCCGCGGTGATCAGCAGTGGCGGCGAGAGATAGAAACGTTGCGGTACGATCCCGTGGAGCTCGGCGCGCGCGTCCTTGCGCACGAAGCCGCGCCAGCAGGCGGCCGCGAGCGCGACGTGCCCGACCGCGAGGCCGAGCCACCAGCCGATTGGAATCGCGAGCCCGCGCATGATGACAGCGCCGACGGCGAGATCGAAGAAGATCGCCGCGAGCACGAGGCACACCGCGAGATCGCGCACATCCTTGACGATTGATCGGCGGGCCGGCTGCGCCTCGGGCTGAAGAGCGCGAACGTCGCCACCGGGATCCGAGCCGTTCACCGTCTCCGCAGTGAGAACACCGAGACCTTGTCGTCCGGTGCGAGGCCCAGCCTCACCCGAAAGACCTTGTCGGCGTAACGGACCTCGTAGAGATAAATCCGGTCGTCGCCCAGAACGGTGCGCTCGAACAGCGTCACGCTGTCAGGCTTTCCGACGCCAGCGAGCATCTCCTGATACGCCTTGGCGGCGCCGGGGAAGAAGCCGGCCCGGACATAGGCGAAGTCGTTAGGCGAGAGACGCCCATCACGGGTGGCGGCGAGGATCGTCTCGAGCTTCTCGCGAACCCTCGGTTCGCGGTCGGCGATCGGCTTCGAGGGCTTCGGTGCGAGCGCAGGATCGAGGATACCCGCGATCCCGTCGACGATCGCAACGGGTTGTGACGCTCCGAGGTTCGAGACCGCGACGATCGTCATGTCATCGCCGATGTAGCGCGAGAGATATGTCTGAAAGCCCTGCCACGCACCGCCGTGGTGGATTCGAAGCTGCCCGGCAACGGTGTCGATGGACCAGCCGAATCCGTACGGGTAATGTTTCCCGCTCGCCAGCGTAACCGGCGTGTACACTGTGGCCCAGCTCTCGGGCGACAGGATCCTCTTCGCGCGAAGACCGCGATCCCACGCGATGTAGTCCTGGAGCGAGAGATAGAGCGATCCGTCGGCCGTCGTGTTGAGCTTCGGCGCGACCCAGTCCTGGTTCTTCAGCTCACGTTTGAGGAGCTGATACCCGGCCGCGCGATGCGGGACGATGTCGGCTTCGCTGATCACCCGCGCCGACTGCATGCCGAGCGGTTTGAACACGCGCTCGCGAAGCACGTCGCCGTAGAACTGCCCCGACACCTTGTGAATGATGATGCCGAGCAGGACGTAGCCGGTGTTACTGTAGTTCCATCGCGACCCCGGCGGGAACTCGGGCGTGAGGCCGAACGCCATCTGCGCGAGCTCGTCTTCCGTGTAGTCGCGCCGGTAGTCCATCGCGTCGGTCGTGTAGTCCGGAATCCCCGACGTGTGCGTGAGGAGATGCCTAACGGTTATGGCCTTCCAGCTCGCCGGCGCGTTCGGGAAGAACTTCGTGATGGAATCGGTCAGCGCGAGCTTGCCGTCCTGCACGAGCAGCATGACGGCGGTAGACGTGAACTGCTTCCCCAGCGACCCGGACTGGAAGACGGTTTCAGGCGTGACCGGTACGTGATGCTCCACGTTCGCCTCGCCGTATCCTTTGGCGAGCATGACCTCGCCACCCTTGACGATCGCGACGCCGACGCCTGGGATCTTCTGCCGCGCCATCTCGGCCTTCACCACGGAGTCGATCCGGCTTTGGACGTGGTCCTGGGCCTTGAGCGGAGATGTGGCCGCGACGGCCAGGCTTGCGGCAAACCAAACGGATCGCAACGTCATAGGCTCGTAGTTTGAGCTGATGGCTGATGGCTGATGGCTGATAGCTGCCGCCCGCAGGGCGGCTATGGCTGATGGCTGATGGCTGATGGCTGATGGCGTCAACCCTTGAAGACCAAACCGTGTCTGATCCCATATGATTTTCGACAACCTCCGCCACGACCTCAAGTATGCCCTCCGCGGCCTGCGCCTGAAGCCTGGCTTTGCCGTCGCGGTCATCGCCACCCTCGGCCTGGGGATCGGCGCGAACGCCGCCATGTTCGGCATCGTCGACCGCCTCCTCTTCCGGCCTCCGGCCCTGTTGAAGGACCCCGACACGGCGCATCGCGTGTACGTCGCGCAGACGTTTCGCGGGAAGGAGCGCATCTCGAACCCGGGCCAGTACGCGCGCTTCCTCGATATCCGAAGGCTGACGCATTCGTTTTCGGAGGTGGCCGGGTACACGCAGCGCGACATGGCCATCGGGGTCGGGGAGGCGGCCCGCGAGATGCGCGTCGGCGTCGTCAGTGCGAACTTCTTCGGCTTCTTCGACGCCGCGCCGGTCATCGGACGCTACTTCACCGAAGCGGAGGACGACCCGAGGCAACCGGCACCGGTCGCCGTCCTGAGCCACACCATGTGGCAGGCGAACTATGGCGGCCGGCGTGACGTGCTCGGCAGCCCGATCCAGATCGGGCCCACGACCTACACCATCATCGGCGTCTCGCCACCCGGATTCGTTGGGCTGTGGAGCGACAAGCCACCAGCAGCGTTCATCTCGCTGACGAGCTACGCTCCGGCCGTCGGGATCGGGCTCCGGAGCGGGAAAAACTGGTGGGAGACATACAGCTGGGGATGGATGTCGACCATGGTCCGCCGGAAACCGGGCGTCACGGTGGCCGCCGCGAACGCGGACCTCACGAACGTCTTCCGTCAGAGCATCGCCCTGCAGCGCGTCGAGCAGCCACGCACGCCGCCGGACAGCATCTCGCGACCCCACGCCATGATCGGGTCGATTCTCTTCGAGCGCGGGCCTAACGCGTCGAGTGTTGCCAAGGTGGCAACGTGGGTCGGTGGCGTCTCGGTCATCGTGCTGCTCATCGCCTGCGCGAACGTCGCGAACCTCCTGCTTGCTCGTGCACTGAAGCGCCGCCGCGAGATCGCGCTCCGGCTCGCGCTGGGCGTGAGCCGGGGACGCCTCTTCGCCCAGCTGCTCACGGAGAGCATGCTGCTCGCGGTGCTCGGCGGTGTGACGGGCCTTTTGATCGCGCACTGGGGTGGGGCCGCACTGCGCGCGGGACTTCTGGAAAAAAGCGAGGCGCCCGCGGGGCTTCGTGATCCGCGCACGATTCTGTTTGCGGTCGGTGCAGCGCTTCTCGTGGGTCTCCTGACCGGGCTCGCGCCCATTCTCCAGGCAGGACGGGCGAATCTGACGGGCGATCTCAAGGCGGGGGCGCGCGAAGGTACGTACCATCGGTCGAAGGCGCGCATTGGACTCCTCGTGCTGCAGGCGACGCTCTCGGTCATCCTGCTCGTCGGCGCCGGACTTTTCGTGCGCAGTCTAAGGAACGTGGAGAACACGCGACTCGGCTACGATGTCGAGCCCCTCATGGGCGTGAATTACAACATGCGAGGGGTGAAGCTCGACAGCGCCGCCACAGTTGCCTTGCGCCTGCATCTCCTCGAAACGGCCAAGGCCATTCCGGGCGTCCGGAACGCGAGCCTCCAGGCGACGATGCCGTTCTGGAGCCAGTGGAGCATGGGACTGTTCGTTGAAGGCATCGATACTGTCGCCCGCCTTGGGCAGTTCGATCTGAATGCCGTGTCGCCCGAATATTTCGCGACGATCGGCACCCGGATCCTCCGCGGTCGCGGGATCACGGATCAGGATGTGGCGAACGCGCCAAAGGTCGCAGTGGTGAGCGAAGCCATGGGCAAGGTGCTCTGGCCTGGCAAGGATCCGATTGGCCAGTGCATGAAGGTCGTCGCTGACACCATGCCCTGCACGTACGTCGTCGGCATCGCCGAGAACATCAAGGAACAGAGCTTGGCCGCGGATTCCGGGTACTTCTATTACCTGTCCGCGGCGCAGTTCAACCCGAACAATGGCGGCATGTTCGTGCGCACTCGCGGCGATGCGACCAAGTTCCAGGAGGCCGTGCGGCGCCGCCTGCAGCGGGAGATGCCCGGCGCGTCGTACATCACCATCACGCCGTTCCGGGAGATCCTGGGGTCGCAGACGCGGTCGTGGCAGCTCGGCGCCACGATGTTCGTCGCCTTCGGCGTGCTGGCGCTCGTGCTCGCGGCGATCGGCCTGTACAGCGTGATCGCGTACAACGTGGCACAGCGGACGCACGAGCTCGGGGTGCGGCGCGCGTTAGGCGCGCAGTCGAGCGACGTCGTCCGGCTCGTGGTGACCGACGGGCTGCGGCTCGCTGCCATCGGCGTGGCGATCGGAGTCGCCGGCGCGCTGTGGGCGGGCAAATGGGTCAAGCCGCTCCTGTTCAACGTGTCGCCGAAGGACCCGTGGGTATTCGTGATCGTCGCGACGACGCTCGTGGGAGTCGCGGTCGCGGCGAGCTGGATCCCGGCCTTGCGTGCGTCGCGCGTCGACGCCAACGTCGCGCTGCGAACCGAGTAGAGCCGCCTTGTCGTCCCGAGCGCCTTTGTCATCCCGAGCGTAGCGTAGCGTAGCGAGGGATCCTCATCATCCCGGTAGAGGGCTCTCTATCGGGATGATGAAGTTCCTTCGGCTGACGCCTCAGGATGACAAACGCGCTCGGGACGACACTGTCGTTAGTCGCGCTCGGGTCCCGGCTCGAGCTCGGCCCCGCCGCTCCCGGCCGATCCGAATTTCGGAGCCGTGATGCCGCCCTTCGTCGTGCGAGGCGGATTCGGTTCCAGCGTGCTATCGTCCTCGAGCTCGCCGTTAGGCCTGCGCGGAAGCGAATCGTCCGGTAAGGCTTCGTGCGATGAGCTTCGTTTCCTCTTGTCCATGGTGACCTCTCTCCTGACGGTGAGCACCCATGGGCGGGCATGCCTCGTGCCCGCCTGGCGAGCTCAGAAGCTGCCTCGCCACAGAATCACGACGGGCCTTCGAGGCGCCACGCCTGAGAGGGCGGCAACACGCTGTCGTCGAACCACCTCGCGGTGATCCCACCGGGCTGCGATCACTCTGCCCGCCGCGATACCGACGAGAACGCCGACGAACGTGTCGGAGGTCCAGTGCCGCCGATCCGCCATCCTCGCCGCGGCGATCAGCCCCGCGGTCGTGTAGAGCGCCGCTTCACCGACGCCGAGGTCGAAGCGCTCACTCCAGAACGCGGCACAGCCGAAGGCGTTCGTCGCATGGCCGGCGAAGAAGGCGTTGTGCTCCCACTTCCCACCGGGAACCGCGAACCGGTACTGATCGCCCTCCGCGAATGACGGCCGCTGTCGCGCCACCAGGGCGTAGACCGCGTAGCGCAACGTATTGCTGAACGCCCACGTGCTGAGGCAACCGTAGCCGGCCTCGCGCAGTGGTCGACTGTCGCTCACTGCGCCGGCCAGGATCAGCGCCGCCGAGATGGGAACCAGGCGGCGCGCGGTAGCGAGCCTAACGAATGGACCACCGTTTTCACGAAAGGGCGCGGTGACTCCGATCAACGCGGACCGCGGATGGTCGACGATCCATCGATCGACGTGCCCGTCCAGCGGCAGCAAGGCGCCGAACGTCGCTGCGGCCAGCGCCGCCGTTGCCCAGTCCTGTCCGTCGGCGCGAAACGGCGACGCCCATACATACCCGACGTCCGTCACCATGTCTCGCAGCTCTTGTCCGATCGATCGAGAGGTCACCTGCGCGGGAAGCGAGTGTGCCCGGGCAACGAGCCAAATAGCCAGAAGGGTTGGCCGCATGCCGTCCGGTAGTGCAAGCCACAGTCCGGTTCGGCGGGCAGCGCCCATGGGTTTGCGCGGAGGGTGAGAGTCCGACGACGCTCGCTCCGTTTATCTCGTGGGCTTTCGCGTTCAAAGCAGGACGCCTGTCCTTCGAAGCCGACGCGCCTTTCCGGCGCTTCACCGATATCATCTCGTGCGCTCGTCACGGGTCGACAAGTTCACACTCGTCACCCTCGGCCGACTCACCCTGCTGTCGCCGAGGGGTGATGAATCCGAGTCGCTCGCCAAGCGGCGGCTCAAGCTGGCGCTCCTTGCCGTCCTCGCCACAGCGAAACGGCCTCTCTCCCGCGCCACGCTCGCGGAGATGTTCTGGGGCGAACAGGAAGAATGCCGCGCCCGGCATTCGCTCAGCGACGCGCTCTCGCACCTGCGTCGCGAGCTCGGGCGGGCCGCTATTGCGAGCCAGGGCGGCGAGGTGTGGCTCAGCCCTGACGCCCCCGTGGTCATGGACTCGGCCACGTTCGAAGCTGCGGTCGACGCGCGCGACCTGTCCCGTGCGGCGGCGCTCTACACCGGGCCGTTCCTGGACGGTGTCGAGATCGAAGCCGGACCGAGCTTCGAGCAATGGGCATCTCGGGAGCGACGCCGCCTCGAGACGCTGTTCTTCCAGGTGTGCGCCCAGCAGTGCCTCGTCCACGCGCGCGCCCGGGAGTGGGAGCAGTGCAGTTCGCTGGCCTCGCGCTGGCTCGAGGCAGCACCGCTTTCAGTGGACGCTGCCCTGTTCCGCCTGAACGCGATCAAGGCGCCCGGGACTCGCGAGGCGGCGCAGCGCGCATTGCAGGAGTTCGAGCAGCTCAGCACGCGCCTCGCGCGTGAGTTCGATCTCGCGCCGGACAAGCCGGTCTCGCAGCTCGCGCAGAATCTCCGCGACGCGCTCAACGCGCTGCCGTCGGAGCCAATCGCGGTAACCATCCCGGTGGATCCGGCCCCGGCGGAGCCGCTGGTCGCGCCTAACGACCCGGTGGCGCCGCTGCTTCCGCGCGGACACGTGACGGTACGCGTGACGCGAGGGTCGACGTTCAGCAGGCGGTTGACGCGGATAGCGACCGTGGGAGTCGCGCTCGTTGCGGTCGTTGCGGCCCTCGCCGCCAGGGGTCGGGGAGCGGGCGCCACGGGATCGGGACGCCCTCGCGTCGCGATCGCGATCGACGTCAAGGACGCCGACTCGACTACGGCGTGGCTCGCCGACGGGCTGCCGCAGATGATGATGTCCGAGCTCTCGCGCAGCCCCGAGATCGAGATCGTCCCGCCCGCTCAGGTGCGCGCCTTCCTCCGTCGGAGAGGCGCAGGGCAACCGCAGCAACCCGGTGGCGTCGATCTGCGCGACCTCGCCCGCCGGCTTGGCGCGACGGTCGTGGTAAGCGGTACGATCGGGCGAGACGATCGCGCGATCGTGCTCGACCTGGCAGTGCGCGATGTCGCCACGGGACGTTTGCTCCGCAACGACGCGCTCTCGCGGCGGGACGTCCCTGCCCTGGCCGACGAAGCCGCCGCGCGAGTGCTCGCGACCGTGAATGCCCAACGACCCGGATTCCGGTTTGCCGACCTGGAGACGTCGAGCGTCGAGGCGTTCCAGCACTTCGTGCGCGCGATGCAGGCAGGCCAGGAAGGACGCACTCACGAAGCGTATCGCGAGCTCGACGCCGCGGTCGCGCTCGACTCGGGGTTCGTGACCGCGGTGCACGCACGCCTCGACTGGGCGCTCGCCACCGACCAGTCGGACGTGGCAGCCCGGCTGCGTGACGTGCTGGCCCGCAGTGGCGATCGCGCCAGCGAATTCGATCGGCTGCAGACCGACGTGCTCGATGCGCTCTACCGCGGAGAATCCGAACGCAGCGAAGCGATGGCCCGGCAGTTGGTGCGACGCTTCCCACGTGACCCGCGCGCCTACGGCGTGTTGAACGCGGTGCTCGGCAACACCGGCCAATTCGAGGCCGCCGAATCCATGTGGCAGGCCGCGTTGTCGCTCGATTCGCTCTCGATGGAGGCGGGGTCGGGGCCGTGCGCGCCGTGCGTCGGATATGGGAACCTCGCCCGCATTCAAGCGCAGGAGGGCAAATGGCCGGAGGCGGAGCGGTCGGCGAGACGTTGGGTCGAGCTCCAGCCTGACGCGCCCGCGTCGTGGGAGATGCTGGCCAGCGTCCTGTCCTACCGGCAACGCAGCCGCGAAGCGATCGACGCCGTTCAGCGCGCGGTCACGCTCTCGGGCCGCGATCCCTCGACGCTCGACATGTGGGCGCGCCTGCTGGTCATGGCGCGCCAGTATGACGCGGTGGACTCGCTGGTTCGGTCGTGGCTGGCGAGTGAGTCGCCAGCGTTGCGTGCATCCGCGTACGATCTCCGCGTGCTGTTGCTGCGCGAGCGCGGCGAGCTGCGTGCGTCCAACCTGGCGCTCGACCGCGCGGAGTCGGCCCTGCCTAACGCGGGAGTCCAGACGGTGCTCGTGCGCGGGAACAACCTCGGGCGGTTGGGAGATTATGCCGGCGCCGCCCTTGTCTACGAGCGATCCGCGCACGGGCCGCGCCTCGAGACGCGGGAATTCCCGCCGGCCGGCACCGCCGCGCGCGGATTCTGCTGGCACCACGCGCTTCTGGCCGACGCGATCGCCCCGTCGGGCGACACGGTTCGGCTGCGTGGTCTCGCGGACACGCTCGCCGTCGGGTGCGCGAAGAGCTTCTTCGGTCGCGACCGGCGGCTTCATCATCACGTCCGCGGGCTGTTGGCCATGCTGCAGGGTCGCTGGTTCGACGCCGAAGCGGAGCTTCAACAGGCGCGATGGGGGGTCGCCGAATCATGGACGCGAAGCAACGTCGCGCTCGCGAAGACCGAGATGGCGCTCGGCCAGCCACGGGCGGCGCTGGCCGCGCTGCGTGATGCGTATGCGTCGCCGCTCGACGGAATGGGCCGCTATCAGCCACGGAGCGAGCTCGATCTGCTGATGGCGCAGGCCTTCCGGAAGATCGGCGAAGCCGACAGCGCGCGCGTGTACGAAGGCTACGTTCGGCGCGCCTGGGAGAACGCCGATGCTGAGCTGAAGCATCTGCTCGTGGACCGGTTCTGAGAATGTTGATAGCGGGCCAAGGCCCGCTATCAACATTCTCATCCGCCCTGCGCTCCTCACGCCGCCGCGATTCCCAGCTTCTCCATCCGCGACCGCAGCCGGTCGGCGATGATCGCGACCGGCAACGCATCGTCGATGTCCACGATCGGTAACGTCGCCATCACACACGCCCGCTCCAGCACGTTCTGTAGCTCCCTGATGTTGCCCGGCCACGGATACGCCTGCAGTCGACGCATGCCTTCCTCGGTGACCGCCTGGAGCGGCTTCGCGAGCTTGCGCTCCAGCTGCGCCAGAAAGTGCTTCACCAGCAGGGGGACGTCGCTGATTCGCTCGCGCAGCGGCGGGATTCGCACCGGGAACACGTTCAGTCGATAGAAGAGGTCGCGCCGGAAGCGACCCGCGCTCACCTCGCTCTCGAGGTCACGGTTCGTCGCGGCGACGAGCCTGACATTGACCTTCTGAGAGCGCGTACTTCCGATTCGCTCGAACTCCTGCTCCTGCAGCACGCGCAGGAGCTTGACCTGGATGTCGGAGGGAAGCTCGCCCACCTCATCCATGAAGAGCGTGCCCTTGTCCGCTGTCTCGAACCGACCGATGCGCCGCTGCAGCGCGCCGGTGAACGCACCTCGTTCGTGACCGAACAGCTCGCTCTCGACGAGTCCCTGCGGAATGGCACCGCAATTCATCTTCACGAGTGCCCGTTCCCGCCGCGGGCTGGCTTCGTGGATGGCTCGCGCGACGAGCTCCTTTCCCGTACCGGTCTCGCCCATCAACAGGACGGTGGTCTCCACGCCCGCCACCTTCTTGACGTCACGAAGCATTGCTCGAACGGCGGCGCTCTCGCCAACGATCGCCTCGAACCCACGTCCCAGCGTCAGCTCGTCCCGCGGCATACAGCCTCCAGTTATTCGCGATTGGCGTCCTGTCACGCGATCCGGATCGGTGAGTCTGCACCGGATCAGCAGCGTCGGCCGCGTCGATCGGCGGTTGCGACACGCGCGATTGTAGGCGCGCGCCTGACGCATACCGTCAAGGGCGCCGTCAAGGACCCTTTGCGTCGGCGTAGGGCTGTAATCTTTGCAAGCGATCGAGCAGCATCTGCCATTCGTGCCCCGCCAGGCGTGGACCGAATGAGGTGGCGTCGGACAACATGGTTCTATCCTCCGGGACCGACCGGCGATCCCACTCTTGAGCGTGGTTGGGTAACCGGAACTGTCGCACTTGCGTCCTGCCGACGGTGCGCATGATACGGGCGACGAATCGTTCGAAACTCACGAAAGAATCAGCTGTCCGTGAATTGGCGTTTCGTTTCTTGAATTCGTCGCCGAAATGATGCGGCGGCGGAGTCAGATTCCTGCCACCGCGATCGCCCCGATCACTGCGTCGCACCTGTGATTTTGCTGGAAGCAAAACGCGCAAACCGCTGACGCGGAGCCACTTGACGCGCGTCTTGACGGCCTGTGTCGAGGGGTGGGCTATCCTGCTGCGCAACAATGCTGGTGCAGATCGCTCCGCTGACCGACCCCAGGAATCCCGTGCGCTTCTTCGACCGAATCACCAACCGTCCAGCCGTTACGCTCGCGGCAGTGCTCGCGACCGTCGCGGTGGGAGCGCGCGCACTCATTGGGCTCGAGTCCAGCGTCGACCCGGGGCTGGGGCGCCCGGCGATCGGCATCACTGTTCGATATTCCGGTGCCTTGCCAGGTGACGTCGAACGAGAAGTCGTTCGCCCCATCGAGCGACGAGTCGCTGGCGTACGCGGCACCGTGAGAACCGAATCCACGGCGCAGGAAGGCGTCGGTCGCGTCGTGGTCTTTTTCGACTACCTGAGACAACTCGAGGGCGCTTCCCGGTCGATCCGCAACTCGGTCGATGCAGCCCGTCGCGAGCTACCGCCCGGCGCCGAGGCGCCGGTCATCTCCCGGATCGATCCGGCCGCCGCGGCGGCGGGACAGTCGGGCGGGGCGCTCGCGAGGTCTGGTCTCGCCTTACTCGGGGCGGGCGCACTTGCCCTGACGTTACTTCTAGGCGTCGGCAGCTCGTGGCGGTCGGCGCTGATCGTTTCGATCGCTATTGCCGTGTCGGTTGCAGGAACGTTCGAGGTCATGGCGATCACAGGTCTCGGTCTCACCCCTGTGACGCTGCTTGGCATCGCCTTGGGGCTGACGTTCATCCTCGACGATGCCGTCACAGTCCGGGAAGCCATCGTCCGGCAAGCCGAGCTCGGATTGGACGACCGCTCTGCCGCGTCGCGAGGAGCGCTACGCGTGGTTCGCGGACTCGGAGTGGCCGCCGTTGCCACGCTGCTCGTGTTCGGGCCAGTGTCCGCGACCGGCGGCTGGTCGGGGCGATGGTTCACGGCGATCTCCCTCGTTGCCATCGGTGCTGTCGCTGTTTCCATCGTCGTGACTGCCGCCCTCATCCCCGCCATGTCGATGCTTTGGGGACGTGTCCGGAGCACGGTTTCTCCTGGAGCGTGGTCCACGCGCATCGACCTCTGGATCGAGGCACTCGCCGATCGCCATCACGAGCTGCTTGCATGGTCCCTGGACCACCGGCGCTCGATCGCCGCCGTCGCCGTTGTCATCGTGGCCGGCTTCGGAGTTTCGATTGCCAGTGGCGCGATCACGGATGCCGCTCGGCCAACGATCGAGCTCGAGGTTCGCGGCCCGGATGCGCACACGCTGTTCGGCGTCGCACAGCGCGTCGCCGACGAGATACGTGAAATCGGCGGCGTGAGCGCCCCTGTGTTGTCCACGTCGGCCGACAGTAGCGGCGAAGGCCTTGCTCGGATCGACCACATCGA
>JBKOYV010000470.1:0-20594 GCA_046725585.1 Gemmatimonadota bacterium
CTGGTTGTCCACGGTGGGCACGATGCCCTGCGACGTGAAGGCCCGGGTGAGCAGGTTGGTCCCGCGTCCGATCTCGGCATTGGAGACGATGACGCCATCCAGCACGTAGAGCGGCTGGAAGGTTCCGATCACCGATGTCACGCCGCGCATCCGGACGATGTTGCCACCGCCGGGTGCGCCATTGTTCTGGCCGATGTCGGCACCGGTAATCTTCCCCTGCAGTGCCGTCTCGACACTGGCTGTCGGTGTGGATACCAGCTGGTCCGCGCTCACCGTCGCCACGGCAGTCGCGAGATTCTGCCGTTCGACGGCAGTTGCCTGTCCGGTCACCACGACGGCCTCGAGTCGGAAATTGTCCTTCGCCAGACGGAATTGGACCGTATTCTCGGTCTCCGCCACATTGAGCGCCTTGCTCTTGAAACCGATGCTGCGCACGAGCAGGACCACGGCTCGATCGGGAACCGTGATGCTGAACGTGCCATCGCTTCTGATACCGACCGCGATGACTGCCCCTTGGACCGACACCTGGCCACTCGTGACTCCCTGGTTGGTTACCGAGTCGGTCACATTGCCGGTGATGATTCGCGTCTGCGCCGACGCGAATCGCGTCCCCAGGAATAGCAGGGCCGCCGTGAACACAGCGAGACGAGTTCTCATTTGAATCGACCTCCGGTTGGCGGTGGGAAGACGACCTTGCGACTACTCCTTCCTGAAATGCGTGGCGCCAGCGTCCGCTTCACATGTGTCGCGGGGAGTGTCGAAGCGAGCGGGCACGGTTGCAGCAGCGCACACGACGGCAGTTGCGGCCGCGCGCGCAGATCGTGGCGGTACACACACGGATGGTTTCGGCGGCGCACAACAAGCTGACCCCGTAGACCCGCGTCGACATCACAATCGCGGCGGGGCCGCCAGGTGAGGCCCCGGCGTCGCGACCGAATCGCGACGGCGGCGTGAGGCGCTCGGCCAGCGAACGGATGCGACCCCACGAGGAGTTCGTACGCCATCACGCCTAACGCGCACAGGTCGGCGCAGTGGTCCATCGCGGGGTCGCCCGTGACCTGCTCGGGCACCATGCACGCCGGCGTGCCGAGCGCCGTTCCGACCTCGGTCGGCGTGTGCACGACATGCGGGTGCTGAAGTCTTGCCGCGAGCCGGACCTCGCGCTCGATGCCCCATGCCGGGCCGAGCGCCGCTTCGAGTCGCTCCTGCAGCCGTGCCGGCTCAGTCCCCACGCTGCGGGCCTCGCAAACTTCGGCCTGGCGAAATTACGGCCAGGCGGTCTCGCGGAACAGATGCGGACGGGTAACTCCGGCGGCCTCGCGACCGGCGCCCGCGATTGTCACGGAGCCTCGCACGTTCGTCGAACAACGCCTTTCACGCGTCCACGGAGGTGCGGTTTCTAGCACCGTTTCTTCCGATCTTTACCGACACTCATGACCGGAAACTCCGGCGCCGACGCCCGGTTCCGTCTGTGAAAGCCGGCAAGTTGTTGGTTTATAACACCTGGTGAGCGTGCCTGTTAATCAGAAGGTCGGTGGTTCGAATCCACCCGCCCCAGTGAGGTCCCGTATGCGTTTACGCGTGCGGGACTTTTTCATTCTTGGAGACCTGCGCCGCAGTTTCGCCACAATTTCTCACACGGAGCTTCCGACTTCGTTCGCGGAGCTTCGCTGGCGACTCCATCACGGCGAGCACCATTCAGTCTGCGATACCGTGGCCGCGTTGACGGCTCCGGGTTCGGCAGAACCACCAGGTGACGATGAACGCGACGAACGAGATCGCCACGACTGCCGCGGTCGTCACGAGGCACACGAGAATGTAGCCGAGGCCGACCATGTCGCCGCCCACGATCTCCGGATGCACGAAGACCGGGACGTACAGCAGGCACGCAGCAACGAATAGAGCGGTCGAGAGTCCGAACGCGATCTTCGGCGCACTGGCGTTGCGGGACGGGAGCCACAACGCCGCGCACACCGCGTATGGGATGACCTGAGACGCGAAAACGAAGAGATTGCGGTGGTAAATGGCGCTGCCCGGCCTCACGTGAATGAGGTACGCCGGCGTGGACAGGGCGAGCGCCATCGCGCCGATGAGGAGCGCGGTGGCGTAGCGCTTCAGCGGGTGCGTCAGACGCCTAACGGTCATGGCACAGGCGTCACAGTCGGGTAGGTGATCCCAGCTGCTGCAGATAGGTGTCGTACTTCGACGGATCACGGATCATAGTAGTACTTCCGCATCTCGTCGCGATACCGCGCCGCGGCAAAATGGCAGGATCGAGCGCCACGATCGTCCGGTTATCGTCCGGCATCGCGTTTATACCTGCGTCATGAGAAATCGCCTCGTCCTGCTCGGGTCCGTGGGCCTCACCGGTCCCGAAGCGCCACTCATGCGTCGGGCGTCGCAACAACGGCGGCTCGGCGTCCTCGCGCTTATCGCGAGTGCACCGAATGCAGCCATCAGTCGCGATCGAGCCCTGGGGCTTCTCTGGCCAGACCGCGACGAGCATACGGCCCGGCACCTTCTCGCCGACTCGCTCTACGTCCTGCGACCGACCTCGTCGAATTTCGGAGGGCGGCCGCGGAAGAGCGATGGGCCGACGCGCTGGCGCTCTACCTCGGCGACTTCCTCGACGGCTTCCATCTCCGCAACGCCGCCGATTTCGATCAGTGGGCGTCGACGGAGCGCACGAACCTGCGGATGATCGCAGTGCGCGCCGCAGCGGCGCTGGCCACCGCCCTCGAGGGAGCGGGCCGACTCACCGACGCCGTGGCCCCCGGTTGGAGCTCGCCCCGTCTGATGAAGCGGCATTGCGAGATCTCGTCAGGCTGCTCATCGCGACCGACAACCGCGCGCGAGCCGTGGTCGTTGCTCGCGGTTTCGTCGAGCGCCTTGCGCGCGAGCTGAACGTGCCGCCCTCGCCAGAGACGATGCAGGTGGTCCGCGATCTCGCAGCGTTAGGCGCTGGCGAGCCGATCGTCGTCATCGGGCCGCGTTCGACGCGGAGGCGGGGCCGGCGGAAAACCGACTCGCTCACCGCGAGCACCATCGCGCAGGGCCGTCACCATTGGCGACAGCGCACGCGTGCCTCCGTCCAGCGCGCCATCGAGTACTTCACGCGTGCCACGGAGCGCGATCCATGCGCCGTCGACGCGTGGTGCGGAGTCGCGGACTCCTGGATCGTCATGGGGGGGCGCGGATACGCGCCGGTAACCGACGTGGTCGGGCGTGCCACGGCGGCTGCGGAGCGCGCCCTCGCGCTCGACGATACGCGGTCGTCGGTGCACATGTCGATCGGTGGAGTGAACATACTTCGTCGCCGGTGGCGCGATGTCGAAGCGGCGCTCGCCCACGCGGTGCAGCTCAATCCGCACAACGCGGATGCGCGACACTGGCTGGCCATGACGATGCTCACCGGATTCGGCGACCAGGCGGCTGCGCTGCACGAGCAGACGATCACCGCCCGTCTCGATCCCGTGTGCGCGATCCAGGTCGGCACTCTCGGCTGGCTGAGGTATCTGCGAGGCGAGTTCGAGCTCTCGAAGTCGGAGATGGAGCCGACCGTCGACCTCAATGCGGATCTGGAGGAAGCCCACGCGGGGCTCGCGCGAGTGGCGGCGCGGTTGGGTGACGAGGCGGGAGTGACGAGAGCGATCGCCGCTGGCCTAACGCGTCGAGGGGACCTGCGCGACGACCTTCTGGCCGAGCAGGCGTCTGCGCTCGCCGTCATGGGCGACGTGCGCCGGGCGACTTGTCTCGCGCACGAGGCATGCGCCGTCGGCGGCATGCCGATCAACCTCGCGTTCGCGTGGGCCGGCGTCGGCGATGCGGATCGCGCGTTCGCGTGTCTCGCGCGCGAGGAGTTTCGCGTCTACTGGGCGCCGCACGCCGTCTGGTGGGATCCGCGTTTCGACGCGATCCGCGACGATGCGCGCTTTGCCGGCGTTCGCGAGCGCGTCGCCCGGGCCTGGTCGCCGGAATGGTGCTGAGCGGGCGGTGTGTCGACCGCTCAGATCGGCGGCTCGATCGTCGCGCACAGTGACGCCCAGGACGACTCGTCGCACCGATGACGCGAGTGGCGCGTCCCGGAGCGTGTGGTACGTACGGCGCGCGCCCGCCGTCACTCTCACGTCCGAAGCGAATCGTACTTGCGCGCGCCATCGCGTTCGCGAACTTGAGGGCTCTCACGGGGCCACAGCCCAAGCGTCTCGTCGCCAAATCGCTGGAGGAAATCCATGACGCCGCGCCTTCTCTTGGCCGCCGGGCTACTCATGGCACTCACGGCTTCGGCGGGAGTATCGCAAACGCCGGCGACGACGATCGATCCGGCGCCGCTCCGCCGCTCGTCGTTCACGTGGAACCAGGCCGAGACCGAGTCGACGCAGTAGCGATCCGCTGACATCGGCAGGTGGTGCCTCGGCTGATTACACCGGTGGAGTCGCAGCGCTACTTTCGTGCGGTGCGACAAGGCACGCTCTTCCACAACAGGCGTGCTTGTGCCCCCAAACGGGCCACCGCTCGACCAACGGCTGTCAGACGCAGACGCTCGTTAGGCCGGAGCTCGCAGGTGGGCGGCGAACGCGAGGCTGGGGATCTGCCGGAACCACTGCAGCGCGCTCACCAGGTCCTCCGGGCAGTCGAACTCGATCGTGCGGTCGTCGCTTCCGCGCTCGACCCGAACGTAGAGCAGATGCGTGACCGGCGCGCCGCGCCCGCCGTGCCCTGCGTAGAAGTAGTGGTACGGAAGAGCCCCCGTCGCATTGAACGGTTGCGTTCGAAGAATGCGCTGGATGAGGGCTTGTGCAGCCGCCGAGGCGGCGAATCGGAACCGTCCCACTTCACCGCTGCGGCTCACGGCCACTTCGACGAAGGGACCACGGGGCGTCTCCCCGGTTTGGATGATCTCGGGATCCATGGGATCTCGATTGCTCATGTCCGCCCCCATCGAGCTGACTGTGGACCGCCGTGCCATGCTCCGACGGCGGAGCCGGGACTGAGCGGCTCGTCCGACGCTGACGAATTCGCCTGGCGACGACCTCGAGACAGCGGTCCTTATCGTAACCTACACCGCCCGCGCCCGATTCCCAGCGCTCAGGAACTCGGCCACGGCCGGTGCGATCCGACGACTGTGAGGGACTGGACCGCGATGCCGGATGAGGCGCTCGGACACGTACCAGCGGAGAAGGGTCGAACTCTGGATCCGCGCCGTGCGGAAAATGGACCGTGAGACGCTGAAGTGTTCGTTAGGCGGATGTGCCGTACGTGAGCCTGGCGTAGCTCAGCCTGTTGGCGGCGGCCGTCGAGCAGCGGATGCGACTGTCAGCTGCGCGGCCGCCGATACTGCGCCGCAGTTTCGCCGCAGTTTCACCGGCATGCGCGGGCTTTTTCACCAACCTAGCCGGGCGCCGATGCTCGTTAGGTGGTCGAAACCGGGCAGGTTACCCGGGAGTAGAGGCCTATCTACCCCGACTGTTAATCAGGAGGTCGGTGGTTCGAATCCACCCGCCCCACTCAAAAGCCCGACGCGCATAGTGCGCGTCGGGCTTTTTCGTGACCGCGATCCGCGAGCGGACGCAGGCAGCTGACCACAACCCGAGGTTTTCAGCACTCGCGGGGATGGATCGTTGTGGGCTCGCCAAGATATCGGTACGCGGTTGATTCCGCCGTCTTCCAGCGCGAAGATCCCTCGCAGGATGACCGCTACGCCCGCGCCCAAGAGCCCGATTCACGAGTCCCCGCGTTCTTCGCGCGCGCGACGGGCAACCCGCTTCGTCCGCTCGCGCGTAGGCAGGGCGGCGATCGTTGGGGGGCCGGCCGCGCTCGTCGTCGTGTTTGCGCTGGTGCTTCGCGCCGCCGCTGAGCGAGAACTAACCACAACCGCGTTGCACGCCCACGCCCAGCAGGTCCGTGCGGAAACGGCGACCTTCCTTGCGTACCTGGCGGATGCCGAGGCCGGCCAACGCGGGTTCATCCTGACCCGGCGTCCGGTATACCTCGCGCCGTTTGTCAGCGGGCGCCCCTTCCTCGATTCGTCGCTCGCGCGTATTCGGCAGATCACGCGCGAGAACGCAACGCAACAGGCTCGTCTCGACACGTTGACGGCACTGGCGCGGGCCAGCCTCGCGTTCATGGACACGACCGTAGAAGTGCGCCGTAGTCTCGGGCTCGATTCGGCCATCGCGCGTATCGAAATCGGTCGTGGTCGGTTGTTGATGGACGAGATCCGCCGCATCGAGCAGGCGATCTCCGATGAAGAAGCGAGAGTGCTCGCCGCACGGGCGGCTGCCGCCGAGTCGGAACGGCGTCGCAAGTTGATATTGCTGTTGCTCGGCACAATGGCGGCAATCGCCGCTGCGCTGTTCGCGAATCTCATTCTGGCCGATGCCTCGGAAGACGAAGCGCACGCACGTGCGGCCGTCGCTGCACGCATGGAAGAGCTCGAGCGTACCCACGATATGCTGCAAAGTGCGCTCGCTGCCGGGCAGACCGGGACGTGGGACTGGGACCTCGGCACGAACCGGATGACCTGGTCGAACGTCCACGAGATGATGTTCGGCTACAAGCCCGGCACGTTTTCCGGCGACCCGGACCAGTTCTTCGCCAAAGTTCACCCGGACGACCGCGCCGCGTTGATGTCGGAAATCGACCGCGCGCGCGACGAGCGGGTCGAGTACGCGCACGACTTCCGCATCGAGCCGACGCCTGGTGCAATCCGTTGGATCGCTGGTCGCGGAAGCTTCTTCTACGACGATGCTGGTCGACCATACCGCGCGGCGGGGACGGTTGCCGACATCACGAGTCGCAAAGGAGTGCAACCCTACGCCGCTCGAGTCGAGTCGCGGTCAGAAGGGGAGTGATGGGTTTGTTCTTTGCCGAAGACCTAACGCTGGCGCCGCAGTTAGCGGTTCCGAAAGGTCGAGTCCCCCAGCCTCACGACCACCTTCTCGAGGGGGACTCCCATCGTCTCGGCCGCCGTCTGGGCGATGATGGTGTAGCTGCCCGTCCCGATGTCGGTCATGTCCGTCTCGACGGTGATGACGCCGCGACGGTCGAGTCGGGCTCGGCCGGCCGAGCTCGTGACCAGATTACCGCGGTACGCCGCGGCTACCCCCGCGCCAACGAGCCAGCGGCCATCACGGGTCTTGCCCGGCTGCGGGTTACGGTTGCTCCATCTGAAGCGCTCCGCGCCGACGCGCAGGCATTCGACGAGCGAACGTTGTGAGTAGGGTCGCTCAGGGTGCTCGGGATCGACCTGCGTATCGTTGCGGATCCGGAACTCGATGGGATCGAGCTGCAGCTTCTCTGCGATCTCATCGATCGCGACCTCGAGCGCCATCTGGCCCGTCGCCTCGCCGGGAGCGCGCATTGCGTTCGCTTCCGGCAGGTCGAGCACCGCGAGCCGCGTGGCCGTCATGCGGTTCGCGCCGGCGTACAGCATGCGCGTTTGGTGTACGGCGCCATCTGCTCGGCCGCCCGGAAGGTCGCCGGACCAGCTCTCGTGACCGATGGCGGTGATTCGGCCGTCGCGTGTGGCGCCGATGCGGATGCGCTGGATCGTCGCCGGTCGATGGACGGTGTTGTTGAACAGCAACGGCCGCGGCAGCGCCACCTTCACCGGCCGTCCGGCCGCGCGCGCCCCCAGGGCCGCAAGCACCGCATCGGCGCGCACGAACAGCTTGCCTCCGAAGCCGCCGCCGATGTACGGCGAGATGATGCGGACATCCTCCTTCGGGATGCGAAGCGTCGTCGCCAGGTCGGTCGCGCACCAGTCGATCATCTGGTGCGAGGTCCACAGCGTGAGCTTGCTCCCGCTCCAGGATGCGATCGACGCGTGCGGCTCCATCATCGCGTGAGCCTGATCCGGCGTCGAGTAGCTGGCGTCGAGCTGCACCTGAGCGGCCGCGAACGCGCCGGCAAAATCGCCGACCGCGGTGTCGCCACCTCCGGCGGTGATGCGCGATGGCTTGGCCGACGTTCTGGCGGCGGCAAGATCGAAGGAGCCCAGTGCCTTGATGTAGTCGACGCGCACCAGCTGCGCGGCGGCGCGGGCCTGCTCGAACGTCTCGGCGACCACCACGGCGATTGCCTGGTGGTAGTGGTCGACGTTAGGCCCGCCGAGCAACTTCGCCGTATTCCGGGGCGCCTTGTCGAGCTGCCCCGCGTTCTCCGACGTCACGACGGCGAGCACGCCGGGCGCGGACCTGGCCGCGGCCACGTCGATCGAGGCGATGCGACCCTTCGCGATGCTTGCTCCGATGACGAATCCGTACGCCACGTTAGGCGCGACGTCGGCGTGCTCGTAGGCATAGGGCGCAGTGCCCGTCGTCTTGAGCGGTCCGTCGATCCTGTCGGTCGGTTTGCCGACGACCTTGAGCTGATCGATCGGGTTGGTGGTCGCGGGAGCGTCGAACCTCATCGCGCTGCCTCCTTCATCTGCGCCAGGGCCGCGGCGAGCGTGCGCTCGACCAGCTTGATCTTGAAGGCATTCTCGCGCGTGGGCCGGGCGCCGGCGAGCAGCCGCGCTGCGACCGCCTTCGCACCGCGCGGCATCTCCGCCTCGGCAGCCTCGACACGCCACGGCTTGTGTGCGACGCCGCCAAGGGCGACTCGCCCGGTGCCGTCGCGTTGCACAATCACGCCCACGGACACCAGCGCGAACGCATACGACGCGCGATCGCGCACCTTGTGATAGATGTGCGTCCCGCCGACGGGTCTGGGCAGCGTGACGGCGGTGATAAGCTCACCCAGCTGCAGCCGCGTCTCGATTTGCGGCGTGTCGCCGGGCAGCCGATGAAACTCGGCGATCGGGAGCTGGCGCCGCGCGCCGTTCGGCCGCACCGTCTCCACAGTCGCATCGAGCGCTCGCATCGCCACGGCCATGTCGCTCGGATGCGTAGCGATGCACGCGTCGCTCACGCCCACCACGGCGTGCTGCCGGCTGAAGCCGCCAATCGCGCTGCAGCCGCTGCCGGGCCGTCGCTTGTTGCACGGCTGGCTCGTATCGTAGAAGTACGGGCAGCGCGTTCGCTGCAGCAGGTTGCCCGCCGTCGTCGCCTTGTTGCGCAGCTGACCCGACGCGCCGGCAAGAAGCGCGCGCGAGAGGAGGCCATAGTCGCGTCGCACGCGCGCATCTGCCGCGAGGTCGGTGTTCCGCACGAGCGCACCAATGCGGAGCCCGCCTTCCGGGGTCGGCTCGATCTTGTCGAGCGCGAGGCCGTTCACGTCAATGAGGTGCGTCGGCGTCTCGATCTCGAGCTTCATCAGGTCGAGGAGGTTGGTGCCGCCCGCGATGAACCTCGCGCTCGGGCGGCGTCCCGCGGCTGCTGCGGCCTCGGCGGGCGAGTGCGCGCGCTCGTAGGTGAACGGTCTCACGGGGTCCTCCTGGCCACTTCGGCAATCGCCTCGACGATGTTCGAGTAGGCGGCACATCTGCAGATGTTGCCGCTCATTCGCTCTCGCAGCTCCGCCTCGGAGACTTGCGGCTGCGCGGTGAGGTCAGCGCTCACGTGGCTCGGAACGCCAGCCCTGATCTCGCCGAGCACGGCGACGGCGGAGCAGATCTGGCCGGGCGTGCAATAGCCGCACTGATAGCCGTCGTGCTTCACGAAGGCCGCCTGCATGGGATGCAGGTTGTCGGGCGTGCCCAGCGCTTCGATGGTGGTGATGCTGTCACCCTGGTGCATCACCGCCAGCGTTAGGCATGAATTGATGCGCCGGCCCCCCGCGATCACGGTGCACGCGCCGCACTGGCCGTGATCGCATCCCTTCTTGGTGCCCGTGAGGTGCAGGTGCTCACGGAGCGCATCGAGCAACGTCGTCCGCGTATCGAGGTCGAGCTGGTGGAGCCGGCCATTCACGGTGAACGACACCGGCGACGTGGCGAGAGGTTCCGTGACGGGCGTCGGTGGGCTGTCGCCGACGAACGGCAGGGACGTCGCGACCGCCGCGGCGGCCCCCACCGCCAGGAAGTCGCGCCGCGATAGCTCGAAGTCGTCGGAGGAATGCATCTGAGGGTCTCCTGTGCTCGTGTGATCGGCCGTTGCGGAGGTGGGCTACGCCCGAGCCGCTATCACGAGTTGCAATCAAGCGCCCGATGGACGCTCGATCTATCGACTCGCGGTTTACACCCTGGTAAGTGGACGTTCCCAATTCCATCCGGGCTCGACGGCACGAACGTTTGTGCCGAGTGGTGGCTGCGCGTAGTCGCTACTCCGCTTTCGCCTCGCCTCCGCCTGATCTTCCGGATCGGACGGCCTCCCGAATGTCAAGAGGAAACACCCGAGCTCGCGCAGGGAGCCGGAGGTGTCGGTCGTCGTCCTCGACGTCCCAACCTTTTGCCGGATCCGCGGATCTAATGAATGCCTCCGCCCCGTCGCCGGATTCGCGGGCGTGAGTGTAACCCGGTCGCCCCTCGTTCCGTACGAGCATCTGATCACAGAACCTGGAGACTCTGAATGTCGTTTCTGAAGCGCCTCCTCTCCTCGAACACCCCGCAGCCCACGCAGCGCGTGCGGATCTGCGTCGAATGCGGCATGCCCGTCGCCGATCATAAGGAATGGTGCTCTATCCGCCGCGGGCACGCGGAGATGGAGCGGCGGAAGGCCGAGGGGCAGTGAGGCGAGCCCGTCGATCACGCAAGAGCTCGTTAGGCGCCTAGCAAAGCTTGGTAACCGCAAGCCGTTTGGCCTATACCGGATCTACCCGCTCACGCCAACGTGGCAACAATACCGCCCGGCGTGTGCTTAGCACGTGGCGCGAGAAGCGAGACCGATCGCGTGCGAGAATCTAGAGCCGGCCGTGCTGGTCGACTGAACCTTGTAAAGGCGCATTCTCGGCTGACGACGTGATCCATCCGTCCGCCGCGTGCCGCGTGGCATTCGCAGGAGCTGGTCGCTCAGCAATCGTGCTGCAAGGGCGAAACTGGTGAGCGAGACGGGTGCCGTTTCTGGCGCAGTTTCTCCCGGCATTTTCCGGCATTACTGCTGGGAAACTCCGGCGCCGAGCCCGGTCTGCCTATGCAAGCCAGCCGGTTGATGGTTTGTGGTGGTCGGCATGCTCGCCTGTTAATCAGGAGGTCGGTGGTTCGAATCCACCCGCCCCAGTGACCGTCCTGTACGCGTAAACGCATGCGGGACTTTTTCATCCCGATGGCTCCCGCCGTTTCGTCCCGGCGCATCCGATTCGCTTCACGATAGGAGCCAGCCGCGGTTTCGTCAGTCGGTACGGCGGGCGATGGGGTTCGCGCGAGCTCCGGCAAGCGGTCGATCGACTCATGATCTCGATCCGCAACCAGGCGGATTGCGCACTGCAGCGCTTTGAACGCAACGGCCCGCGAAACTCGGCAGAAACCGCCGTGTTAGGCGATGAGGCGAGGCGCAAGCGGATCTAACGCCACACGTCAGCCGATCCTATTTTGGCCGACGCTCGTTGTTAGCAACCCCACCATGAGACTCTCACTTCTCGCCCTCGCCATAGCGGCCGAACCGCTCGCGGCCCAGCAGCCGCGTAAGTTCATGCTGCCGGAGCCACCGACCCTGACGTCCAAGGAACCGGTATCCGTGGCCAAGCTCCCTGACGGCCGTTGCGACTGGGGTCGCATGAAATTCACGCCGCAGCCGAAGGGGTACGCGTCCATGTTGGGTGTGCGGGACGACTCCACCTGTACGGGAGTCGTCTATCACATGAAGCATGAGCCGCGATTCGAGAGTCAGGTGCAGACGGACAGCGCGACGTTCTTCGCCCCACGTCTCCCGTTCGAGCCGCCGCCGCCGCAGGACGGGGGAAGCGACAGCGCCGTCGTGGTGAACATCGTGAAGCGGGAACTCGCGAGGCCGACGAAGCCACCGAGCGTCAGGTTCGGGGATGTAACGATTCGGGGCGACTCAGCTTGGGTCACGGTGTGGCACACCGACACCGAGGGCCAGACGTACTGGCTTGAGAAGCGGAGCGGGATGTGGGAGCTCGCCTCACGTCGGGGGCCCACGCGACGATAGACTTACGACCCGGTATCCGCCTGGCTGATCGTCGGCCGCGGTCCGCGGCGGATCGAGCTCGCGGACAACGTGGTCACCGCCACCGCCGGCTACGCCTTCCGCACGGTTAGTGACGCTACCATCCGGCCACCCGGTGCAGCGCCGGCGGAGATCTCTCGTACCGCTCACGTCGTTCGGCGTTAGGCGGCTGACGGGCTTGAGCCGACCACGCCCCAACAAGAGTAGCTTCGCGCCCCGGCAGTTTCGGCTCGCGTCCGAACCGTGTTCGCGAGCCGGCGTCGGTCATCGTCACGGTGCCGACCGAAAGCAGCGTGAAGAAGTTCTCGAAGACGCAGCTGTCGCCGTCCGTCTTCCTCATTGCCGCTCGCTCGATCACCGCGTACACTAGGACAGCGTCGGTCGTCGTCTCCGATTCTGATGGGTATCGCACAACGTGCTGCGGATTCACGCGTTAGGCCGGCTCGCCGTCGTCGGTGATGCCGTTCCGCTCGCGGGCGCCGCGGCGCAGCCGCGCCGCCTGGCGCTCCTCGCCCTCGTCGCGCGGTCCGGGGAGCGAGGTGTCTCGCGCGACAAGGCCATCGCCGTCCTCTGGGCCGACACCGACGAGGATCGCGCCCGCCGCGCCCTCGCACAGGCGCTGTACATGCTCCGCCGCGACCTGCGGAGCGAGGAGCTCTTTCTCGGCACCGGCGAGCTGCGGCTCAACCCCGAGGCCATCACCAGCGACGTCGCCGAGTTCACGGGCGCGCTTCGCGAAGGGCGGCTCGAGCACGCGGTGGCGCTCTACGACGGGCCGTTCCTCGACGGCTTCCGGCTGCCTGGTGCTCCCGAATTCGAGCGCTGGGCCGATGGGGAGCGGCAAGCCCTGGCGCACGATTACGAGGACGCGCTCGAACGGCTGGCGCGCGCGGCCGGTGCGCGCGGCGACAGGAGCGGAGCGATCGCGTGCTGGCGGAAGCTCGCCGGGCTCGACCCGCTGAACGCGCGCCACGCGATCGGCTACATGGAAGCGCTGGTAGCGGCGGGAGACCGCGCCGGCGCGCTGCAGCACGCGAGGGTGTATGAGGCAGTGACGGAGCAGGAGCTCGACCTTCCGCCCGACCGCGAAGTAGTCGCCTATGCCAACGCACTCCGCCGCGAGTCGCCTCCGGAGCGATCGGTCGTCACTGCCGGCCCTCGATTGCCAATCGGCTCGGCGCCCCTGGTGACCTCGCGAGCCGTCACGATGGACTCGGCGCGCCAGAGCACGCCGGGCGACGCGGTGCTCGACGCGGATGTGCGCACGCCGCAGGACGCATCATGGAGATCGTCCGACGTTCAGTCCGGCGTCAGCGCACCCGGCGACGAGTCCTTGCCGCCTGGCCCCGCGACTTCCCACGCTGTCGCTACGGTCGAAGCGAGTGGCCCCCCACGGCGGTCGGCTCGGCACCACTGGGTTCTTGGCGCCGGCGCTGTGCTCGTCCTCGGGCTCGCCATCGAGGTGATCCGGCATGTGACGGGCACTCAGGCAAGCGATGATCCTGTCGTCGCCGTTGGACGCATCACGGACTACAGAACGAGCGCCGGCGGCGAAGTGGCCAAGCCCCTTACGGACATGCTGGCCACGAACCTGGCCCGGGCGCCTGGCCTTCGAGTGGTGAGCACGGTGCGCATGTACGAGTTGGTGGCGCAGAGCGGCGTCGCAGACACTGCGGGTGAAGCCCTCGTGGCGGCGGCGCGTCGCGCCGGTGCCACGGAGCTGGTCGATGGCGCGCTCTACGACATCGGGGACGGCCACCTTCGCTTGGATCTCCGCCGCGTGGACCTCCAGACCGGAGCGGTTCGCACCGCGTACTCGGTCTCAGGCAGCGACGCGTTCGTGCTCGCCGACAGCGGCACGGCGAAGCTGCTTTCCAAGCTGGGCGCCTCGGCTCCTGCCGGCTCGGTCGCCGACGTCACGACCCACTCGCTATCGGCATACCGGCTCTACGAGGAGGGGCTCCGCGCGTACTATCGGAACGACTATCGGAGCGCCGAGCGCCTCTTCGAGGCGTCGCTCGCCGATGACTCCGCTTTCGCGATGGCCCAGTACTACAGTGCCCTGACCAGGAACGTCATCACAGCCACGGGCATGGCGCGGCTGCGTCGGGCGGTCGATCTCGCCGACCGCGCCAGCGACCGCGAGCGGTTGAAGATCCGGGCCTCGTTCGCGGATATCTCATCTTCGCCTGCGCTCGCAGCGCTTGCCGAGACGCTGCTCGTCCGCTTTCCCGACGAAGTCGCCGGACACCTGTACACGGGGCTCAGCCTCGCCCAGACCGCGCGCTACCTCGAGTCGGTGCCGTTTTTCCGGCGCGTGGTCGCCATGGATTCGCTCGCCCTCACCGGGTCGAGCGCGCTCTGCGTGGCGTGTGACGCGCTCCGCCACATCGTGGGCGTCTACGTCCTCGCGGATTCCCTTGCAGCCGCGGAGCGCGAAGCGCGCCGATGGATTCAGGTGCAGCCTCGGTCGACGCTCGCCTGGAACAGCCTGGCGACCACGCTTGGTCACCAGGGGCGCTGGCGGGAAGCCCTCGAGACCGTTGCCCAGTGGAGTGCGCTCGAGCCGACGGAACAGGAGCTCACGTCGGTCATGCCCACCGTCTACATTCAGGGCGATCAATATGAGGAGGCGGCGAAGGTAGCTCGCGCCCGGATCGCGGGCGACCCGCGGGATCCCGAGCCGCAGTGGTATCTCGCGCTCGCGCTCCGACACCTTGGGCGTTACGAGGAGGCGCTTGCGGCCGCGCGCCGGTACCGGGCGGGCCTCGTATCGAATAGTCCCGGCGAGCGCCCGGGCAACTTCCCGGCCGCCGGCCTCATGGAGGGTCAGGTTCTCCTCGAGGCCGGACGCCATCGCGCCGCCTTTGCAGTCTTCGACTCGGTCGCGAGCTATCCACCGGTGAACGACGCTGCATCAAACCGTGCCCGCGCACGCGTCTGGCCAACGACGCACGCCGCGAACGCGCTGGCCGCGATGGGAGACACGATCAGGCTCGCTGCGTTCGTCGACACCGTCGACAGCTACGGTCGACGGTCCGGGCTCGCGCGCGATCAGCGGCTGCACCACCACGTTCGCGGGCTTTTGTTCCGTGCGCAGGGCCGGTACGAGGACGCGGTTCGCGAATTCCGCGCTTCGCTGACCTCGCTCGTCGGAGGGTACACACGCACGAACCTCGAGCTTGCCCGGACGCTGCTCGTAGTGAGGCGCCCGGCCGAGGCCATCGCGGTCCTCCAGCCGGCGCTGCGCGGTGGGGTGGAAGCCTCCAACCTCTACGTCACCCGGACCGACCTGCACGAAGTCCTGGGTCAGGCCTGGGAGGCGTTAGGCACCCGCGTGGCACGGGACAGCGCGGTCGCTCACTACCGGATCGTCGCTCGTGCCTTGGCATCCGGCGATCCGCCCGCCGCCGCCCGAGCCGCCACGGCGCGTGATCGGCTGGCGGCCCTGGGCGCTGCAGCAGACGAATTGCGTTAGGCACTGTATCGAATTCCTGATCGTCTGACTCAATTGGACAGCGCCCGGTCATGCGCGCTCTGGGGTTCGTTCAACTGGGATCCAAGTGGAGGCGCCATGCGGATCGACAAGTTCTCGTTCGGTCGAATCACCATCGACCGCATCACGTACGAGCACGACGTGATCATCGACGACGGCAGAATCCGGAAGCGCAAGAAGAAGGCGTCCAAGAAATTTCGCGACGTGTTTGGACACACGCCGCTGTCGGCCGACGAGGAGATTCCGTGGAGATGCAGTCGACTCATTATCGGCACCGGCGCGTACGGCAACCTGCCAGTGATGGATTCGGTAAAGCAGGAGGCGGCGCGACGTGAAATCGACTTGGTCATAGTACCGACCGCCGAGGCTATTAAGGCGCTGCGGAAAGCGTCCGAAGGCACCAACGCGATTCTTCATGTGACGTGCTAACGCCACCAAGGAAGTCGCTGGGTGGCCGTAACCGGGCGCGTTACCAAATGCCCTGACGTGGCTACGCACGTCAGGGCATTTGCTTATCAACCCTTCCACCGCTGACGTCGCAATCGACGTGACTTGTCCTCCGCACGCCATCACTACACGGCCAGCTTCGCCTTTCGATCCGACGCTATTACGTCAGCTTCTTCGCCTTCGTCCGAACGAACGCGTAATTGAATGAAGGCAAGATGTTCGCGTTGGCCGCCTGCTGCGCGAGCTGCTTTGCCTTCGCGGCGTCGCCTTTGCCCTGATAGGCCAGCGCGGTCTGATAGGTCACGTAGGGGTCCTGCGGATTCGACTTGGCGAGTTCGGCGATCGCGTCGTCGTACCGTTTCTCACGGTTCGCGATCATTCCGTTCACGAGGTGCGCCTGTCGGGTGCGGAAGTCGTTCTGCTTCGACTCCGCGCCCTTCAGATATTCCCCGGCTTCGCTCTTCGCCGTGGCCAGATCGTTCGTCGCGAGGGCGACGCGTGCCTTGTTGTAGTGGGCGCCAAGGCCTACGTCCTCCTTCACCTGGGCGGATAGACTGGATCCGTTCACCAGCGCCATGGCTTTGTCATAACGCGTTCGCGCTTCTGCCGCTCGACCGGCTTCCAGCAGGACGTCACCCATTGTGACCGCGTTGAACGACATCGCGGCCGTGTCAGCAGCCTTCGACGCGAGCGCGTCGACCTGCTCGAGGCGTTGCAGCGCCTGAGCAGTCTTCCCGGCGTCGGCGTAGATGATGGCCTGCGTGAAAAGGGCGGTGCGACGATCGCCATCGTCCCGCGCGGCGTCATGGAGCTTCTGCGCCTCGGCGACGGCGGCGTCAGGCTTGCCCTGGAACATCAGATCGGCGGCGATGCCCACGTGCGAGCTCCCGAAGTGTTCGTCGACCGACAGCGCCTTCCGATACTGCTCGATGGACTCGGCGAAGCGGCCCATCTTCATGAGCAGCTCCGCGTACGAGTCGTAAGGGTTCGGATCGTTAGGTACGAGCTCAATGTATTTCTTGAACGCCTTCTCCGCTTCGGCGTTATTGTCCACCGCCCGATACGCGTATCCCAGCGAGTTGTAGGCGATGGAGTAGTTCGGGTTGATCTGGATCGCCTTCTGATACTCGGCGATGGCCTTGTCGTTCTGCTGTCGTCCTCCGTACGCGTTACCGAGGTTGAGGTGGGCGCGCTCGTCCTGCGGGTATTTCGCGACGAGATCCTGGGCGTACTGCAGTGCCTTGGGTTGGTCCGCATTGGCATTTGCCTGCAGGCCGAGGATCAGGAGTCGCTCGCCTTCCGACGCCTTGTCGGCAAACGCGACCGCGTGCTTGACGTGCTCGAAGAATTCCTTCGGCGTGGCCGACGTGAGGGCCAGGTTATAGTGCGCGAGGGCGAAGGTCGAGTCTTTCGCGAGGGCTTGCTCGAAGAGCTTGCGGGCGTCCTGATTTCGCAGCTGCTCAGTGAGGTCGCGGCCCTTCGTATAAAGCGCTCTCGCTTCCTCCGACGTGCTGGTGATCGGTACCTTCGCGTTGCGCGCGACATCGCCGGTCGCTGTCGCAGCTGCCGGCGAATCACTCACGGGCGATTTGTCGGACTCCTTGGGGGCGCACCCGGCGAGAGTTGCCATGACGGCAAGAATCGCGAGGTGGTTTCGTGCGGACGTCATGACGTGTCGCATTGCTCCCTCCTCTCGACATCCATCGGCGCCCACGCTCTGCGCGGCGACGCGCCTGAGTCGCTTTCTCGCCGAGCGTCAAGTATGTGGGAGCTCAGTAACGGTCGCAAGAGGCTGCCAGCCTCCAGAGAGTGAACGCGGTTCGTCCCACCCTTGGTAATGCCTAACGCACGGTCGCCTCTTCTTTCAGCCCGTCGCGGCGGAAACAGGGGCGATGGGCCTGCCCGCAAACGATCGTGTCGCGTTAGGCGAAGCGGTAACGCCGGCGCCGACGTGTCGCTCGTCGAACCTGCGTTAGGCACGGGCGGTGACGGACGTTTACCGCTAGAGGTCGATCGTCTTGGTCAACACGACATCGACGCTCTTGCTGTCGAGCACCTTCATGCTGCCATTCGATTGTTGCTGCAGCACCATGAGGGTGTACGTGGCCGGTCCCGGGACGAGCGTCGGACTTCCCAACGCGGTGATGCCATTGCTCATGGTGCAATCGCCCGGGGGAATGATGCCGTTCGGGCCGGGACAGTATGCGAGGAAGGCGGTTGTGGGCCACGGCGTCTGATTGTTCTGTTGCAGCACGCCCTTGAGGTAGATGTTCTGGACGCTCTTCAGGCTCGGGTTCGTCACCGTCACCGTGAACGGCGTGAATCCATTGGTGATCGACACGTAGATCGAGCTGAGCTGCAGGCCCGAGATGTACGGCGTGCGTCCTCGCGCCCCGTCTGGTGCGGCGTTGAGCGCTGCGACTGGCCGAGTGGGTGGAGGAGCAGAGGGTGTTGCAACATCGCACGCCGCGACCGCTGCTACGAGAAGCGCGAGCAGGGCAGTCGAGTGCATTCTATGGTGGCGCATCATGGAACGGTTCTCACATGCGAGGGTGATTCGGTCAGGCCTTGTGGCGACCATCGGTCCGAAGTCTCAACCGCGTGTCGGCCGTACCCTCATAGGCGAGATCTTGTTGGCAAGAGTGCCACGCAGCTGCTGAGGACACGAGCGCATTGCGCTTCGATACGCGGCCCTGCACGTTCTCGCGCTGCCTGGATACCGCTGTTCCTCCCTCCTGTGCAGGAGACGCGATGACTGCCGGCGTCACTCAAACGCCCGAACCGACTCCCTCCCCGCCAACGTCAGCGCTGTCCGGCGGAGCGGCTGCCGCGGCGCGTCCTCGCTCGGAGCTTCCGCGGCGTCTCGGCTTCTGGGAAACCACGTTGATCGTGATCGGAGTGACGATCGGAAGCGGCATCTTCCGCGTGCCAGCGTCGGTGGCCGACACGGTTGGCTCGCCGCTCGGCGTCGCGGCGGTGTGGGTCGCCGGGGGCCTCATCACCCTCTGCGGGGCGCTCTCACTGGCCGAGCTCGCGGCTGCCTTTCCGCAGCCGGGTGGCGTGTTCGTTTATCTGCGGGAGGTGTATGGGCCGGCCATCGCCTTCCTGTTCGGGTGGATGTACCTGTTCATCGGACCGACGGGTATCGGCGCGGTGGCAGTCGCGTTCGCCGAGTACCTCGGCACGCTCGTCGGGCTGTCGCCCGTGGGAGTCCGGTTCGTCGCCGCGGGCGCGATCATCGTCGCGGCAGCCGCGAGCTATCGCTCGGTGCGTGGTGCCAGCGCGATCCAGGGTATCGCGACGTTAGGCAAGGTCGCCGCGCTCGTGGCGATCGTGCTCACCGCGTTCATTCTCGGCGACGGGAGCGCGGGGGCGTTCGCGGCCGGTGCGCCCGCGCCGGGGGACGCTCGCTGGAGCGGCGTGGGCCTCGGTCTCGTGGCGGCGCTGTGGGCGTACAACGGGTTCAACGACATGCTCCCCGTGGCCGGTGAAGTGCGCGACCCCGGGCGCGCGCTCCCGCGCGCGCTGCTCGCCGGTACTGCCGTCGTCGTCGCCATCTATCTCTTGGCAAACGCTGCGTACCTGTTCGTGCTGCCCTACGCGGACCTGCGCGTCTCGCCGCTCGTTGCGAGTGAGGCGATGGTCCGTATCGTCGGCCCGGTGGGCGCGGCCGCGGTGGCTTCGGCGGTGATGGTGTCCACGTTCGGCACGGTGAACGCCCTCGCGCTCACGCAGCCGCGCGTGTACTACGCGATGGCCGACGCGGGGCTTCTCTTCCGACCGCTCGCCCGTGTGCACCCGCGCTTCGCGACGCCGCATGTCGCGATCGTCGCGTACACGACGGTCGCCGTCATCGGCGTCTGGGTCCGAAGCTTCGAGCAGCTCACGGAAGCGTTCGTGTTAGGCGTCTGGCCGTTTCTCGCGCTCGCCGCGGCGGGTGTACCGGTGCTGCGCCGTAAGCGCCCCGAGCTCGCGCGCCCGTACCGCACGCCGTGGTACCCGGTAGTGCCGCTCGTCTTCATCGGCGGGACGCTCTGGGTCGTTGGGAGCGCGCTCGTGGCGCGACCGGTGACGACGCTCGCGGGGATCGCACTCACGTTGATCGGTCTGCCGGTGTACGCATTGTGGCGGCGCGCGGCCGAGCGTGGGGGCCGTGGCTAGGGACCGAACATCGTGGCTCGCTAAGTGGCAACCGCGTGCAGCTCGATCACAACGGCTCGAGCTCGAAGCTTACGTTCACCGAGGCTGTGATGCCGATCTGGCCTAACGCGATGGCGTCACCGAGCAGCTCGCCCGAGTTGCCGGCCGCCTGGACGGATACCTGGTTCATCCCGGCGCCGCCATAGCGCGTTCCCGACCACGTGTTGTTGTACGAGTGCCAGGGAGCGCCCGAACCGTACTCGTTGATGGTGATCACCTTGCCAACCCGCGCGTTGAGCTCGCCCGCGAGCGCCACCGCTTTCTCTCGCGCTGCCTGAATGGCTCGAGCTCTCGCCTCGTCGCGGTGCTTTCGAAGGTCCGTGTTGAGGAACTGGACGCCAATGACGTGACTGGCCCCGGCCTCGAGGGCACCGCTCAGCAGGTTCTCGAACTTCGAAACGTCCGTGAGCGTGACCGACACCGTTTTCCGTACGATGTAGTAC
>JBKOYV010000411.1:0-68750 GCA_046725585.1 Gemmatimonadota bacterium
TGCTCGCGCCGCTGGACCGCATCGCCGAGCATGCGGCGCACGCTGTCGATCGGGAAATCGAAGCGCCCGTGCCACCCCGGCCGACCCGCCTGCGGCCCGCGGGTGAACATGAGCCCATCGAGACCGGGTGGAGCGCCGTCCAGAATCCACTTTCGTCCGCTCACCACCACGAGCGGCGCCGGTCGCTCGGGAAGACCGTCCCACTCGGCGATGTTCAGGCTCGATGCCGACGGGATCGAATGCTTGTAGACGTGTACGCGAATCGGCAGCCGTGCCGCGCGAAGCACGCGCACCTGCGTTGCGGGAGCGTAGTTGAGCCCCATGTCGTGTACGGTCGTGATGCCGAGCTGCAGCTCGCGCTGCGCAAAGCGGCGCAGGGTCTCGACCATGGTCGACTCGGGGACGAGCGCGCGATGGCGTCGCCGGGCGTTCCAGCCGGCGTATTCGTACAGCCTTCCCGTTAGGCGGCCTTGCCCGTCGCGCTCGTACCATCCGCCGAAGGGATCCGGTTCGGTGTCGCGAATGCCGAGCGCGCGCATCGCCGCCGTGTTCACGATCATGCCGTGGCCCCAGCCGGTGTAGATCACGACCGGGTGATCGGGTGCCTCGCGGTCGAGCGCTGGCCGACGGAGCGTGCTGTCGTCGAACGCTTTCGCCCAGATCTCCACTCGGATCCACGTCCCGCGCGGCACGCGGCCGGTCACGGCGCGCACCGAGTCGAGCACCTGGTCGCCGGCGCCGTCGATTTCGGGACCGCCCATCGACACGTTCGTCCCCGGGCTACCGGCCAGGATGTGATCGTGCGCGTCGTTGAACCCCGGAACGACGACGCGGCCGCCGACATCGATGACGCGAGTTCGCGAGCCTGCGAGCCGGCGGACGTCTGCCGTCGTTCCTACAGCGACGATTCGCTCGCCTCGAATGGCGACGGCCTCTGCCCACGGACGTGTGGTGTCGCTCGTGAAGACCTTGCCACCGACCAGGACGAGATCCGGCGCTTGCTGAATCGCCCCGACGCGCTGCGGCGCGAACGCGATCGCGAGAGCGGTGATGAGGCAGCCGGTGAGTGAGACGACCCCGGCTCGAGGCAATGTCGAGTCCCTCGGTGCGAGCTCATCTCGACGAGCGACTCACGGCATGCGGCGCCGGAAGTTCCCGCCCGCGAGATAGGCGTTGATTGTCGCCCCGTCGTTGACGCGCGTCCAGCCCGCCGCAATCCGCGGCGGGCCACAATGCATCACGGATTCTTCGCTGGCGCCGACGCGGCCGTAGCCGGTGGGCGCACCTCGCGACGAGCGAGCACGCCTTTATCCACGACGATCCCCGTTCGGCTCACCGTCTGGAAGTAGAGTGAGTCGCCTGCGATCTCCGCGAGCAGGAACGAGCGGTCCCTGTCGAACCGCGCCGCCAGGAGTGGGCTCGGACGCGTGTCGCCCTTCCGTAGCTTCGCGGCGCCACCGACCGTGAAGTGATAGATCCCCTTCTGCGGATTGAGCCGCTCGTAGATGTGCTCGTGTCCCGTAAACACGACGTCGACGCCGTGCTTCACGAACAGCGGCTCGAGCACCGCCCGCACCTCGACCTCGGGCCCGCGCCGGGCCGTCGTGTACATCGGGTGGTGGAAGTACGCGATCTTCCAATCCGACCCGGACTCCGACAGCTCCTTCTCGAGCCACTTGAGCTGATCCGGATCGAGGTAGTTGCTGTCGATCACGAAGAAGCGGACGTTCCCCTTCTTGAACGTGCGATAGCGATTCCCGCCGAGGTTGAACGGCTTGAAGTAGCGCTGATTCGGGTCGTCGTGGTTGCCGAGCGCGGCGTTGAACTCGATGTCCGCATCGAGCAGCGCCTTGTAGGGCCTCAGGAATTTCCTCTCGAAATCCTGGGGACGCTCCGAGCCGTAGATGTTGTCGCCCAGCATGATCGCGAACGTGAACGGAAACCGCTTGCCGTAGCGGAGAATCTGGTTCGCGACTTCGTACTGCTCCCGACCGCCGGTGCCGGCGTCGCCGATGACGAGGAAACGCACCGACCCGGACTTCACAGGCAGGTAGACCTGCTGTGCCGCGAGAGGCGCCGAGACCAATACGAGGGCGGCCGCGCTCACGAGGCGGAATGGTCGTCGCATGGCGGTATCCGCTAGGCAGGGACGGCGTTAGGCATGATGTCGAGGATGACGTTCGCCTCGATGTCCCGGATCACGAGGTAGTTCTGTACGACGCGGTACTCCAGCTCCTCCGGAAGCCGCGGCAGGATCGGCAGCAGCGTGGCCGGGAACGTCGCGAGCGGATAGGTCGTCGGGTACAGCTGATTCACCTTGGGGACGAAGTCAGGCAACTCGTCCTGTTGATCCTCTCGCGTCTCCTGCACCGACTCGGGCCGGCGGCTGTACTCCTGCTTGATGAGCGTCGCGATCAGGGCCGAAAACTCGGGGGTGAAGATGTCGCCCGGCTTGGCCTGTGCCCGCGCCGCCATGATGCCGCTCGCCAGCTTCGTGGCCCGCGCGGTGATCTCGGCCTGGCTCTTCGTGGGGTCGAGGTCGCCGACCGAGTCCACGAGCGTTTTCCGGAGCTTCATGTAGGCGTCCACGCGCTTGCCGAAGTCATCGAACACGGCGGCCGTCGGGTTCTCGACCTTCTTGGTTTCTTCCTTCTTGCAGCCGGATGCGGTGGTAACCACGGCCCCGCCGACGAGGACCAGTCGGCGCAAGTCCACTGTGCGTAACACGATCGCTCTCCTTTCGTTGCCATTCGTCCGAGGCACTCAGGAACGTATGGCAAGTGGCGGTCCCGACTGGCGATCCCGGCGGGGTCAGACTCCGTTTGCATCATTCGAACGCCGGGTCCCTGGGGGCGACCCCCTCTCTGACCGGGTTTCGCGACGGAGAATCGGCCGGTGATCGAGAAGCCTCCGGCCGAGTCCCCTGTCCCCAGTCCCCAGTCCCCAGTCCCTATTTCCCAGTCGTCAGCCTGGAATCAGCCAGGCGTGAAAGACAGCGGGGACGAATTGGCCGCCGCACTTGGGACGCAGCTGAGTGGCCGACGAGCTCGACCAGTCGCGGTACCCCGGGCTTCGAACTACGACCTCGTACCGGCCCTGCCTGTCGAGCGCCGCCGTCGCGACGACCCGGCCGCTCGCGTCGGGGCGCGCGGTAACCGAATCGCGGAAGGTGCCATCGCGCACCAACACGGTTACCGCTCCCTGCGGGGCGCGGCCCGTGAACGCGTCGTGGGCGGTCACCACGACTCCGGGGTGGCGGGGCACCTGGATGATCGGGTGCGCCACCCCCTTGGCGTCGACGTACACGGCGCCGCCGACACTCACCTCACACAGGACAACGGCCGCGGGCCGAAGGGCAATGACCGCCGCCAGTCCCGAGTCGGCCCGAGGAATGGTGGTCGCGTACGGCTGGTAACCGATGCGTGCGACGCGCAGGGTCTCGCCGGCGTTAGGCAGCGGCATGCGAAAGTGACCGCCGGAATCGGTCATGATCAGGGACGTCCCGGGGGTCCACTCGCGCACCACGACCTGCGCCAGGGCGACCGGTGCTCCCGACTCGGCGTCGACGACGAGACCGACCAGCTCACCCGGCGCGACGCGCGTGCTGGCCAGCGGCCCCTGCGACCACGCGACTACCGGCTTGGAAGTGGTTGGGGGTTGAGTGGCGGGGACGGCGGCAGGCTCGGGCGGCCGATGGCCTCCACACCCAGCGACGGGCGGTAGTACCAACAGTGTGAAAGAGACGAATGTCCGATCAATGGCGCGCATCGAACCTCCTCGAATACCCTGGAGACGTCGCCCGCGAATCATCCCGCACACCGTACCACGCGGTTATCACGCCGTGATCACGCGGCCAACCGGGCGTGCCGAGAAAATCGCCGATCGTCTGGCGCGACAACGGCTTGTGAGCCGCCGCGCAACGAGTGATCGCTGAGAGACTCCGTCGGACACTGTTCGCAACGCACGCCACGTCGGCGCGCCGGACTTCCACGGTCCGCAATCCAAACGGTACGGAGCTCATCATGCGAACCAACTTCCTTCTCGTTTCGCTCGCTGCCATGGTGGCGGCGTGCTCAGAGCAGCAGCCCACCTCCCCCGCCGCTACGACGCGGGCAGGTGTGCGTCCCTCGGCTGACATCAGCGCCGCGACCAACGCGACGGCCCCTGCTCCGCAGGCCAAGCCTGTCGATCAGGTCGGGTTCACCAAGGTGGCGGTCATCACCTCTGACTTCGGTTCAGCCGCAGTGGGGCAAACTGGCGGCGTAGACGCGGTCTGCCCTGACGGGTGGTTGGCCACCGGTGGTGGCTATCAGCTCTATGCCGGACATCCGGAAGTCGTCACTAACCGCCCTGTGTATAGCCCACCCCGCGCTTGGAACTTGTCCGTAGACAACAGCAAGGGCGCAACCAACGCGACCTTCAAGGCCTGGGTCCTGTGCGTGAGCTAAGGCGCCCCCATGACGTTGCCAGGGCCACAACTCTCCCACACACCGGGCTCGGCGTCACTCGCCGAGTCCGGTTTCATTTCGGTGACGAGGTCTGCACGCCCGGTTCATCGGCAGCCAGCCCGTTTGCTTCGTCTGAGCGAGCGGCCTACCTTAGCGCCTCGCTCCACGAGAGAGAGCAGCGCGACGGCTGTGATTCGTATCCAGACCCTGGGATGTCTTGCGATACGCGGCGACGACGGAAGCCCGCTCTCCGGCGCCGCGGCCCAACCAAGGCGGATGGCAATCCTCGCGCTGCTCGCGCGCGCCGGCGAGCGCGGCGTCTCACGCGACAAGCTGCTCGCCTTTTTGTGGCCGGACGCTGAGGGAGAGCGAGCTTCCCGAACGCTCGCCCAAGCGATCTACGCGCTACGAAAGGACCTCGGTGCCGAGGATGCCATCGTCGGGGCGCGGGATCTGAGACTCGACCCCGCTGCTGTCACGAGCGACGTCGGCGAATTCGAATCGGCGGTTTCGCGCGGAGACAACGCCCGGGCCGTCCAGACGTACGGCGGGCCATTCCTGGACGCGTTCCACCTGTCCGGTGCCGACGAGTTCATGCGCTGGGTCGATGCCGAGCGCGCGGCTCTCGCGCGCGATCATGCGCGCGCCGTTGAATCGCTGGCACGCGAGTCGTTCGCGAACGGAAACTTCGACGCGTCGGTGGAGTGGTGGCGCAGGCTCGCGGCACTCGATCCCCTCAACGCGCGCATCACGATCGGGTTGATGGAAGCGCTCACTGCGCTCGGAGATCGTGCTGGTGCGATCAAGCAGGCTCGCATCTACGAGGCGCTCGTCGAGCAAGAGCTCGACTTGCCACCGGACAGGGAGGTCGCTGCGCTGGCGGAGCGTCTACGCGTCCAAGCACCGGCGCGAGAGTCCGCCGTCGAGTCGGCCTCGGCTCCGGTCGCAGTGGCTTCAACGGAGGTGTCCGATCGATCGAGCAGCGGTCTCGCCGTCGCCTCGAGTCGTCCGCTCGGCGCGCCGCAGGAGCTTCCGGGGCCATCCGAACCCGCTCCGCCGGCAAGCGAGTCCCCAACGTCTCGACGCCCGTTAGGCCTGACGCCGAGGAGCGCTCGACGCCTGATGGTCGGCGCCGTCGCCGCGGCGGGCCTTGCCGTTATCGGCGCGGTGGCGTGGCGCCTCGTCGCACGGGAGAACGACCCACGTGTCGCGGCGGGCGATGGGTCCGCAGTGGTGGCGATCGGGCGGATCACCAGTTACGGCAGCGATTCGTCCGCCAGGGCCATGACGGGCCCGGTGTCGGATCTGCTCGCGACGAGCCTTGCCCGATCTCCCGGGCTACGGGTCGTGAGCTCGGCTCGGATGATGGAGCTCATGCGCCGGCTCGAGCGGCCAGGCGACACGACCGGCGGGGACCTCGCTGCCGCGGCGCGCCAGGCCGGCGCCACCGAGCTCGTCGAAGGCACGCTGTACGCCCGTCCGGGCGGAGCGCTCCGGCT
This sequence comes from Gemmatimonadota bacterium, assembly GCA_046725585.1. Lineage (GTDB taxonomy): Bacteria > Gemmatimonadota > Gemmatimonadetes > Gemmatimonadales > Gemmatimonadaceae > JAJKIV01. The sequence continues at coordinate 5,948 of JBKOYV010000411.1, forward strand.
CGACCTGCGTCGCGTGGATCTTGCGACGGGCGCGATCGGCGACGTCCAGACGATCGAGGGGAATGACGTGTTCGCCCTGGTCGACAGCGGGACGGCCCGTCTGGTCGTGTCGTTAGGGGCGCAGCGGCCGGCAGGATCGGTGAGCGACGTGACGACCCGCTCCCTCGCCGCCTATCGCATGTACGAGCAGGGCATCGGCGCGTTCTTCCGCGGCGACCGGTCGACCGCACGGCGGCTGTTCGACGGTGCGCTCGCCGAGGACTCGATGTTCGCCCTGGCGGCGTATTACGGCGGCTTGGCGGCCGAGAGCTTCGGGCCGGACTCCTATTTGCCGCGCATGGCGCGCGCCCAACGCCTGGCCGAGCGCGCGCCGGACCGTGAGCGCCTGACGATCCTGGCGGATTGGGCCTTCCACCAGTCGCTGCCGTCGCTTCGCCTGATCGCGGAGACGCTGGCCACGCGCTATCCGTCCGAGGTGGAAGGACATCTGTATACAGGGATCGCGCTGGTGAACAAGGGCGAGTTTCTCGGCGCGCGCGAGCCGCTGGAACGCGTCATCAGCATGGACTCGCTCGGGACTGGCCGCGGCGTGACCTGCGGTTTGTGCATCGCGTCGGAATGGCTGGTGAGCGCCTACATGCTGGCCGATTCCCTGCCTGCGGCCGAACGTGCGGCGCGCCGATGGCGGCGGCTGCAGCCGAGCTCCCCGGCACCCGTCAACGCGCTGGTCTCCGTGCTCGATCGTCAGGGGCGAGGAGCCGAAGCAGATTCGGTTGCACGGGTCGCGCGCATCGATCAGAACTACGACGACGCCGTCGACAATCGCGCCTTCCGACTCATTCGCGTCGGCGAGTACGAGGCGGCGGACAGATTGCTGGTCGCTGAGACCCGTGAAGGCACTACGCGCGGCCGCGCGAACGCCTACTGGGCGCTGGCGGTCAGTCTTCGGGAACAGGGCCGACTCGATGCTGCCTTCGACGCCGCGAGACGCCTTCGACAGGTTGCTCGGGCGTCGTGGCACGAGGGCCCGGTGAGCTCGGTGAGTGTGATCGAGGCCCAGGTGCAGCTCGAGCGCGGACATCCGCAGGTCGCCGCCGCGCTCTTCGATTCGATCGTCAGCGCGCGGCCGGCGTTGGCCATACCGTCACAGCTGGCGCGGGACTCGGCCTGGCGGTTGACGCAGGTGGCGAGCGCCCGGGCCGCCGCGGGCGACACCGCTTCCCTGGCGCGGCTTGCCCCCCTCGTGTCCACGTTAGGCGCGAAGAGTGGGTATGGCCGCGACCGGCGGCTGCATCACCACATTCGGGGGCTGCTGCTGGTGGCTCGCGGCGACGACGCGGGCGCGATCGACGAATTCCGGCAGGCGATCTACTCGGTCACGGCCGGCTACACGCGAACGAACCTCGAGCTCGCCAAAGCGTATTTGCGCGAGCGCCGACCTCGCGACGCGATTGCCGTGCTCCAGCCTGCGCTCCGCGGGTCGATCGAAGCACAGAATCTCTTCGTGAACCGCATCGAGCTCCATGAGCTGCTCGCCGAGGCATGGGACCGCGCTGGCGGATCGGACAGTGCGGCCGCTCACTATCGAGTCGTCGCGCGCGCGTGGGCTGCGGGCGATCCGCCGTTCCGGGCACGAGCCGACAGCGCTCGACTTCGCGCCGTTGCGCGCAGGTAGCGCGGATGCCAAGGCAGTAGCTCAGGGCGCGTGTTACGGTACACAGCGTGCGTGCGGTCGAGTTGCGCCGCGCGGCGCCGCGCGGAAAGTTGATGCTCGACCTCGGGTCCAGGTGAACCGCCTTCACGAGATGGTCCCATGCCTCCACATCGTTTCGCCCGACTCGCGTGCGTTACCGTGACGTCGCTCCGCCACGCAGCACTCGCCACTTCATCGCTCGCTGCCCAGCCCCGCCAAGGCCCGGGACAGCCCATCGGCGCGGTGGACCCGCGCAACTCGCAGACCCAGAAGCCGCCCCTTCACGCCAAGCACTGGCTCGCCATCACCGGCAAGCCGCTCTCGGCCACGGCCGGCGCGATGATGTATCAGAAGGGCGGGAACGCCGTGGACGCCGCGGCCGCCATGCTCGCCGCCGGGTGCACCATGTGGGACACCCTGGGATGCGGCGGGGAGACCCAGGCGCTCATCTACAACCCGAAGACGAAGAAGGTCATCGGCCTCAACGCGTTAGGTGCCGCGCCCACGGGTGCGACTGCGGAGTTCTACAAATCGAAGGGCTACAAGCACCCGCCCGAATACGGGCCGCTCGCCGCCGTCACGCCAGGCACGATGGGCGGCCTCCTGACCATGCTGGCCGAGTGGGGCAAGCTGTCCGTCGCGGACGTGTTGGGCCCGGCGATCCAGATGGCCGAGGGCTACGCGATCGAAGCCCAGCTCGCGAACTCCATCGAGCGACAGAAGAGCTGGACCAAGCAGTGGAAATATTCGCCCGCCGTCTTCCTTCCGCATCTCGGTCAGACGCGTGAAGCGCCGGAGCCCGGCGAGGTGTTCGTGCAGAAGGATCTCGCTGCGACGTTCCGGAAGCTCGTCGAGGCGGAGAAGAAGGCGAAGGCCGCGGGGAAGACCAGAAAGGAGGCGATCTACGCCGCGTACGACCGATTCTACAAGGGCGACATCGCGCAGGAGATCGTGCGCGGTGTGAGAGAGGACGGCGGCCTGTTCACCATGCAGGACCTCGCCAGCTGGAAGGTGAAGATCGAGGAACCGCTGCACTCGACGTACAAGGGGATCGAGGTCTACAAGCTCCCGCTCTGGCAGCAGGGCGCGGCGCTCCTCCAGGCGCTCAACATCCTCGAGAACACGGATGTGAAGAGCATGGAGTACAACTCGCCCAAATACATCCACGCGATCTACCAGTCGATGAACCTCGCGTTCGCCGACCGCGATTTCTACTACGGCGATCCGGCGTTCCCGCCCGAGGAGCCGGTGAAGGGGCTGCTATCGAAGGACTATGCAAAAGCGCGGTTCGCGCAGATCGACTGGACGAAAAACGACGCTAACGCGAAGCCGGGCGACCCGTACCCATTCCAGGGTGGGACCAACCCCTTCACGTCGCTGCTCACGAGCTGGAAGAACAGCGACTTCGTGCTGCCGGATTCACAGCCGGCGAGCGGCGGTCAGGACCGACGCGTTGTGCCGCGCACCGATTCGGCGACCGTCGAGGCCGACTCGGCGTTCATGGAAAGCTTCTACGCCGGTACCACGTCGATCGAAGCGGCGGACGAGGAAGGGTGGGTCGTGTCGGTGACGCCGAGTGGCGGGTGGGTGCCGGCGGTGATCGCGGGGCGCACGGGAATCGGCTTGAGCCAGCGTGCGCAGAGCTTCGTCACAGAGGCGAAGGACGGTCCGTTCAACGTGATCGAGCCGGGTAAGCGTCCGCGCGTCACGCTGACGCCGACGCTCGCGCTCAAGGACGGCGAGCCGTACCTGGCGTTCGCGGTGCAGGGAGGCGACTCGCAGGACCAGAACCTCCTGCAGTTCTTCCTGAACGTGGTGGAGTTCGGGATGACGGTGCAGCAGGCGGTCGAGGCGCCTAACGTGAACAGCTACCAGATGCGGAGCTCCTTCGGCGCGCACGAGTCGCGCCCGGGCCGGATGACGGTGGCGTCGTCACAGCCGGAGCCGACTCGTCAGGCGCTCCGGCAGATGGGGTACACGGTGGACGTGGCGGAGCGGACCTCCGGGCCGATCAATGCGATCTTCTTCGATCGGAAGCACAGGACCATGTGGGGTGGGTCGAGCAACCACGGGGAGGATTACGGGATTGGGTGGTGAGCGCATCTGATCGTGCGCGCCATCATCTCTGGATAGTTAGATGAGGACGGCAGACAGCAGATGTCTTCGGTTCTCTGCCGTCTGCCGTCTCAGCAGAACTGCGCTGCGATGCCGGATCAAGGCAACGGTATCGAGTGATAATGCGGCGCCCTGTCGCGCGCTTCACCCTTTCGGTCGAACGAACAGCTGGTACGCCGGGTCCTTTGCGAGGCGAGCGAAGTCGGCATCCGTGTGCAGGTCCATCCCCTGTCCGCCTAACGCCTCACGCAGAAGCCTGAGCGACTCCGGCGCGTTTCCGAGCACCGCCATGATTCGCGCCTGACCGAAGATCGCGTCCTCACGCGGACGGTTGACCGATCGGCTCAACTCCCCGAGCGTCGCCACCCAGCGTCGCGCTTCGGTAGTGTCGCCGCGATGCGCGGCAATGGCACCGAGCATCCCGCGGTGATCGGCCACACCGTCGCGGTCGTCCCGCGTGAGCTGCCGAAACAACGAATCCGCGACCGCCCACCGGCCGGCGTCGTAGACCGCCCTCGCCAGTTGCCGGCGCGTGATGAGCGCGGCCGCCTCGTCCGGTGGTCGCGTCGCGAACCACGCGATTGCCCGATCGAGCAGCTCCGCGCCCACCGCTCCGTGCCCGTGCGCCTGCAGTTCCTCGGCCGTCTGCAACATCATGGTGCCCGGCGTGTCCCGTCCGTCGCGTGGCAGCGCCAGCATCGTGTCCACGAGCGCCAACGCGCCCGCCACATCGCCTAACGCCGCGCGGGCACGGGCCTCCACGATGACTGCCGTCGGCCGAGCCGGGTGGCGGCGGCGAGCACGAAGCGCAACATCGAGCTCGCGCTGGTGCTCGCCGAGCTGATGATACGAATCGGCCATCAGATACCAGTAGCCGAACCCGGTCGAGCCATCCGGCCCGAGCCGCTCCAGCAGTTCGATGCTCCGCCGCGGTCGGTTGAGCCACCGCGCGTTTTCGGCGAGGCCGTACAGGAACCGGTCGGGCATGAGCTCCGCGGCGCGCTCGAGCGCGGCATACGAGCGGACCCAATCCTCGTCGCGCACGGCAAGCATCCACTCGAGCCAATGGCGCTGGACTGGCGGCAATCGGTCGCGTTTCGCGTTCACGACGTCGATCACGGAGTCCGCTCCCGGCCGATCGCCGATGTTCATCCGCGCGATGGCCGCCTCGAGCATTGCCCAGGTAAACGTCGGGTCGAGCGTCACTGCGCGCTCGAAGTGGGGCAACGCATCGCTCGGTCGATTGTGAAGCTTCAGATCCGCCGCGCGGTCGAACTCCTCGAAGGCCCGGAAGGTGGGCGCCGACGTGGCCACTGGCATCCAGGACGCGTACCGGGGATCGACAAGCGCGGCGAGCGCACCGGCCACCCGCTGCGCGACCGTGTCCACCGACAGGTCTGGTGCCGATACAGGCAGTGCCGCGGGTACGACCCACCGGACGTCGCCGCCTAACGTCTCGAGGATGCGCGCGGTCAACCGCAACGAGTCACCTGTCCGATGAAGGGAGGTGGCCACGAGCAAGCCTGCACCGGTCTCTCGCGCAACGCGCCGCACGTCCGGAAGATCGGCGGAACGCGTGTCGCGCAGGCTCGGCGACAGAACGACTGCCGCGAGCCCCGTCTGAAGGAGTGCGTCGCGTATCGCCGCCCCGGCCCGCTCCGCGACGAAGTCCGGCGCGCCATCATCGGGCCACGTCGAGGTCGACCATACTGCCACACGACGCGGATCGAGCGGCTGCGCCTTCCGCGTCGCGAGCGAAGCGACAACGGTCGCGGTTGCCGTGGCGATCGCGGCCAACACGCCAAGTGCGATGATGGCCCGGCGTCGTCGATTCGCGACTCGCCGAGGCGGTACTGCCGGCGCTGACTCGGCCTGAGAGCCGACGGCAGTCGCGCGGTCGATCGTTCCTGCATTGCCCGGTGCCTCCGGCGCGATGCGTGGCGAGCGGCTGGTCGTGTCGCGCAGGCGAATCGCATCGAGCAACATCCGCGACTCGGGTGCCGGCGACAGCTCGAGGTCTGCTGCAAGACGACGCGCGAATCGGTCATAGGCGAGCACGGCTCCCGCCCGATCGCCGGCGCGATCCAACACCGCCATGAGTCGCCGGACACCCGCCTCGTCCAGCGGCGATCGGTCGAGGGCCCAACCGCACCACTGTGCTGCCGCGGCGTAGTTGCCATCGCGTTCCGCGCCGTCGGCCAACGACCACGCCGCACGAGCGACGTCGCTCGCGAGTCGTCGACGCTCCTCATCGACCCACCGCTCGAATCCGGGAGCGTTCGAGACGAAGAACCCTTCGAGGAGCTCCCCACGATACAGCTCGACCGCCTCGGCGCATTGCCCTTCATCCACCGCCGACTGCAGCGCGACCGCATCGCACCAGACGTAGTCGGGTGCGACCGCGATCTCATCACTGCCGCGGCTCTCGATCACGCGGTCGCCGATCGCCTGTCGGAGATAGTAGACGGCGCGGTTGAGCGCCGCGCGTGCGTGCTCGGAATCATGCTCCGGCCAGAACAGCGCGATCGTCTGATCGCGCCTCACGAATCCGCGCCGACTCGACATCGCGAGGTACGCGAGCAACGCGAGCCGTCTGGGCTGCGCGAGGATGGACCGAACCGGATTGCCTTGCTCGTCCCAAAGATCCACCGCGCCCAGGACTCGAAAGCGAATCACTGGTCGTGGCGTCGCGAGGTCTGCTGGCAATTCCGGTCGGGTCATTGACCGGGGAGAGCTGGGGGAGACGCGCGGACTACCCTCGCTGTGACGATGCTGCCATCACGGGCGCGCCGCCAGTCGGCGCTCACCGAGCTGTGACAGCGAATTCGGGCGGAGGCTCATATGAAGTCGTCTTGGCTAATGTTGAGCGGTGCCGCGCTGCTGCTCGCGTGCAGTGACGATCCTTCCCCTGGTCCAACCGGGACGGGAACGCCGAGTCCACCGGTGCGCTCCTGGTCGGTGGCCGGTATCGTCCGCAATGAGAACGGACATGAGGTGGCGGGAGCGACTGTCGACATCGTCGAGGGACTGTTCAAAGGTCGCTCCTCGATCTCGAGCGCGATCGGAACGTTTGTCTTTGAAGGCGTGTTTGGGCCGATGACGATCGTCGTGTCGATGGGCGGCTACGAGCAGTACGTGCAACGGTTGACCGTCACAACGGACGTCTCGCTCGACGTACGACTGTTCACGTACATCGAGGCCGACAACATTCGGTTGGGCGAGACGATTCGCGGGACCGTTTCCGCCAACGCGCCGCCGTGCGATGCCAGCCGGTGGGACGCCCTAGCGCCGTGCAAGCGATTCGCATTCACGCCGCCGGGCTCCGGCACGCTGGCCATTGTCATCTCGTGGTCCGGCGGGCCTGAGCTGGACGCGACGGTGGTGACGCGCGAGGGTGAGTACGTTGCCACGTCGTATCTGGCCGGTCCGGAACAGGTGCAGCTGGTCGCCGTGGTCGACGCGGGTCGAACGTACGAGATCCGGGTGAACGCGTATTACACCGCGCAGGTGTTCAATCTCCGCGCGGACTTCCAGTCCGCGTCCGTCGCTTCGGATGTTGAGCATTAGCATCTCTGGTTGGCAGGTCTCAGACAGCAGACGGCAGCGAACTGAAGCCGGCAGACGGCAGACGGCAGGAGGCAGACGGCAGAGACGGCGCCAGGCATCGCGTTTTTCCTCTGCCTACTGCCCACTGCTGACTGCCCACCGCCAGCTTCGGTGCGCTGCCGTCTGCCGTCCAGCTTTTGCGAGCCAGGAGGGTGAGGCCTACATTCGCGATGTATGCCTCACTCGGCGGCCGTCCCTTTTCTACTGCAGCGCAAGCATGACGTGGTCGGGTGGGAGATCACGTCGACGCGCGAGACCGTCCACGGACTGCTGCGCCTGGATGGGACAGCTTGTACGTGCAGTGGCGCGTCGCCAGGTCGACCAGCCACGTGGGCATGGAGATTCGAACCGACAACGAAGTCGGACCCGTACGCGAGGTCGTGATCCCGCTCAGGGCGGTCGCTGGCGCGGCCGTGCGATGGAACTGGCGGTGGCCACCGGGGCTTTGTCTCGTGTTGACCGCCGCGGATCTCCGTGCGTTCGAGGAGGTCGCCGGGGCGGCAGGGCTGAGTCTCGAGCACCCTGCCGAGCTCCTGCTGCGGCTTCGCCGAAGCGACCGCGCACTCGGCGTGGAGTTCGCGGGCGAGCTGGAGCTTGCGATCGCCGAGCGCGCGATCGCTGTAGCCGAGGGGAAGCCGTTGCTGGAGGGTGGCGGGTCGCCGGGTCACCTGGATACGACGACGCACCGAGAGCCGGAGCGCGCCTAACGTCGAGGAGGGTCCATGTCCACGTTTGCCGTCGCCGGCGTTACGGGCCGCGTCGGATCCGTCGTCGCCGATGAGCTGCTCGAGCGGAACCATCACGTCATCGGCATCGTTCGCACGCCCGTGCGCGCGGCGGCGTGGTCCACACGAGGCGGCACCCCGGCCCTCGGCTCGCTCGACGATCGGGAGTTCCTCACGCAGACGCTCCACGACGTCGCCGGATTCTTCACACTGCTCCCGGAGAATCCCTTCGACGCGGACTTTCACGGCACCCGTCGCCGCATAGCCGACGCGGTCGCCAGCGCGGTGCGAGACGCTCACGTGCCGCACGTGGTGGTTCTTTCGGCAGCCGGAGCGATCCTCCCTGACGGCAACGGGCCCTGCAAGGACCTCTACTACCTGGAGTCGGCGCTCCGCGCGACCGGCGCGAACGTCACCACTCTCCGCGCATCGTGGTTCCAGGAGAACGTCGGTGCAGTGGTGGAAGCGGCGAAGACGGCTGGGATCTACCCGAACCTCATGATGACGGCCGATGCCGCCATTCCCACCATCGCCACGCGCGACGTCGGCCGGATCGCGGCGTCGCTGCTGCTCTCGCCCCCAGCCACGAGCGAAGTCATCGACCTGATCGGCCCCATGTACTCGCCGCGTGACCTCGCCTCGGCGTTAGGCACGTCGCTCGGCAAGGAGATTCAGGTGGTCGACGTTCCGCCGCCGGCGCGCGTCGGCGCGCTCGTCCAAGCCGGCCTCCCGCAGTCGTTCGCGGAGGAGGTCGCGGAGCTCTACGCGTGCTTCGATGCGGGGCGGATTCGCCCGCGAGGCGACCGCGCGCTCGCGGCGAAGACTACGATCCAGCAGACGCTTCCAGTCCTGCTCGCGACACGGCAGTAGATCTGGTGTCATCCCGAGCGTTAGCGAGGGATCCTCAGGGTCCCGATAGAGCCCTCTATCAGGAGGATGAAGATCCCTCGCCTGACGGCTCGGGATGACAACGCCGTCGGAGACGATGAGGATCCCTCATCTGCCCGCTACGCGGGCACCCAGGGATGACAATCGTCGCTACCTGGTGACGGCAGCCCCGCCCGTCTGCTCCAGCCGCCGCCGCACGTCGGCAATCAGCGGCTCGAGCTCCGCGTCCGCTCCGCGCCAGAGTTGCAGCAGGGCCGTGTACTGCTCGGCCGCCTTCGCGCGATCGTTCTGCTGCTGATACAGCTCGCCGAGCCGCTTCAGGGCTAACCCGAGCTCAATGCCATCGGTCTCGTAGCGCCGCTGCCACGGCACGTGCACGTAGCGTTCGTACATGGCGATGGCGGAGTCGGGCTTTCCCGCCACCTCGTACGCGCGCGCGAGATCGGGCAGTGCGCAGATCGGACACACGAGCGCGTCCGCCGCGCCGTGAATCTCGATCTCGCCCTCCCATGCGCGGCCTTCGGCCATCGCGATCGCCCCAGCGGTCCAGCGGCGGTCGGCGGCGCCACCTTGCTGACGGCCGATCCCGGTCCGCGCAGCCTGTGCCATGAGCTCGCGGGCGCGCGTCGGGTGGCCCGCGTCCGCGTACAGCCGGGCGATCTCGTCGTACGGCCGTTCGCTTACATCCATTTTCGCCAGCGGAAAGCGGGCGAGCGCGTTGTTCATGGTGGCGATCGCGGTCGCCGGCGCGTGCCGGTAGCGGAGATCGAGGTAGGCAATACGAAGCGCTGCCGCCAGTCCTCGCCTGGCCGAACCACCGCGCCTGCCTAACGCGATAATCTGCCGGAAGCCTTGCTGCGCCTCACCGAGCCGGCCCTGGGTCATGACGATATTGGCAAGCGTCTCCAGGCCCGCGAGCATGCTGGCCGAGTCGTCCGGCGCCTGCGTCACCAGGGCTCGCGCCTCGCGCTCTGCCATTTCCCAGTCCCGCTTCGACGCCGCGAGGGAGATCGCGGCGAGCCTGTTGCCTCGCCTGCCCGGGAATCGGCGTTCTGTCTCGTCCAGCACGCGGCGCGCCGCCTCGTACTTCGCCTGGTTCACATCGGCCAGGGCAAGGCCCGTGTAGAGCGAGAGCACGCCGGAGTCCACGGCAAGCGCGCGCACGAGCAGACTTTCCTGCACGGCGTACTCGCGCCGCGCTGCGTGCACAGTCCCAAGATTGCTCAACGCGCGAACGTCGTTGGGATACCGTTCGAGGATCCGGTTGTAGGCATCGACCGCACTGGCATGGTCGGCGGCCACGAAGCCGGCATGACTCCCGATCGTGTGGTTGCGCTCGTAGAACGGGATGCGCGACTGGTTCGCGAGCGCGTGATCGAGCGCGTCCGCAGAGCGCACGCGATCCCCCAATTCGCCGTAGGCGGCCGCCATGAGCCGATGGGCCGACGCGAACCCCGTGTCGATCGCGACGGCGGCTTTGAGCATTCGAATGGCGCCAGCGCGATCGCCATTGCTTGAGGCGCGAACGGCGCTGGCGTACGCGCGCAGCGCCGGCAGCGAGGTGGTCGTCACGTCTTCGAGCCTCGGCGTGCCCGCAACGCTCGACGGCGACTCGCCGAGCTGTTCGCGAAGGCGCTCGGCCACGCGGCCGAGTGCGCGAATGACGTCGGCGGAATCGCTGGCCGTTTCGGCGATCGGCTCGGGCCGATCCGCTTTTTGGCCACGCGTCAGGTGCACGCTGATGGCGTAGCCCGCGCCGGCGGTGTCGAGGCTGCCGGTGACGGACGTCGTCACACCCGCGCGGTGCGAAGAAACAATCTGCGCGGAGGGCGATTCCGCGAGCCCGGCCCGGAACGCGTCGCTGAGTGCGGCGACGAGCGCGGGATCTCCGACGTGATCGGAGAGGTCGAAGACGAGCACGCGCTCGCGCGTCACGGGCGCCTCGACCGCCGCCAGTGCGGGGGAAGAGGGTGCAGACCGCTTCGGCAGGAGGGGAACGACTTCCATGCCTAACGCCGCAACGGCGCCCGCAGCCAGCGTCCAGGCGACGAAGGCGCTCGGACGGCGCCGCTTGCGGTAAGGGGATGGCGCCGCGCGCACCGCGTCCGGGCGCTCACGGTTCGACGCGGAGTCGAGATACTGTCGAACGTCGTCCGCGAGTTCGTCGACCGAGTCGTAGCCGAGATTGCCGCTCGTTGCAAGCGCTCTCAGCGCGATCGCGTCGAGATCACTGCGGAGCGGCCGGCGTGCGCCGTTCGACGAGCTGCCACCGAGGAGCGCGTCGAGCACGCTGCCTAACGCGTAGATATCGGCGTCCGGCGACTCCGGCGGTGCCACGTTGCCGAAGTCGAGCAGCTTCGACACCCCGCTCGCGGTGACGAGGATGTTCGCCGGCTTGAGGTCGCCGTGAAAGACACGGTGCCGATGAGCGTGCGACACCGCGTTACAAACCTGCACGAACAGCTGGAGCCGCTCCGAGACCGACAGGCGGCGACCGTCGGCGTAGACGTCGATCGGCTCGCCCTCGATGTGCTCCATCACGGCGTACGGTCGCCCATCCGCGGTCATCGCGCTGTCGAGCATCCGCGCGACGTTCGCGTGACCGCCGGAGGTCAGGATCTGATGGGCCGAGCGAAGGCGTTCGAGCGCGAGGCCGGGGTCCATCTCGCCCTCGATCAGCTTGATCGCCACGCGCTGACCGGGCTGTCCGTCGTCGCGCTCGGCGAGGTAGACCGTGCTGGTCGGTCCGTGGCCGATCTCGCGGAGGACTCGGTACGGTCCGAACCGCTCGGTGGGCGGTGCCGGTGGCGCAGCCGTGCCACGATGGGCAACGGACGGCTCGGCGTCGTGAGACTCCGGGCTCGCGCGGTCGTGCGCGGCGATCAGCCGTTCGACGTCGGCCTGCAGTGCGGGGTCGTCGGCGCACTCCTCTGCCAGGAGCACGGCGCGTTCGTCCGCGGGCAGTGCAACCGCGGCATGATACAGGTCGGTGAGTCGCTCCCAGCGATCGCTCATGGGAGGGCGTCCTCGGTCTATCGGGTGGATCTTGGGTCTGGCCGATTTAGGACGATCCAATGAGCGATCCGCAAGCCCGATTTGCTTGAACTTGCTGCTCCCCGTGGGGCGCTCTATGATCGAGCCTCCCCAAAGTCAGGTCGTGCCGTGTCCAACACTAAGTTCACCGCGAACTTCAGCACGTTCGAGGCTGCCATTGCCGACCGGTACGTGGTCGAGGAGGAGATCGGCCGCGGGAACCGCGCTACCGTCTACCGAGGGCAGGATGTCAGGAGTGGTGAGCCCGTCGCGATCAAGGTTCTCCGCGCCGATCTCGCCTCGGCGCTCGATTCGCCTCGGTTTGTGAAGCAGATGCGGAAGGCGGCTGACATCCGTCACCCGGGCATCGTCTCGTTCCTCGACGTGGGTGAGGCGGTGGGACGGGTGTTCTGTGTCAGGCCGTTTCTCGAGGGTGAAACGCTCAGGTCACGGCTCGCGCGCGAGCGCACCCTTCCGTTGTCCGATGCGATCGCCATCGCGCGCCAGATCGCGGACGCGCTCGGGCATGCACACGCGAACGAGATCCTGCACAAGGACGTGAACCCGGAGAACATCCTGCTCAGCGACTCTCGGGCGCTGCTGCTGGACCTCGGTTTCTCGCGAGCGATCTCTCGATCCATCGACGAGACGATGACCGGCAGCGGGCTCACGATCGGCACGCCGGAGTACATGAGCCCCGAGCACGCCAGCGGCGGGGTCGAGATCGACGCCCGGGCGGACCTGTACAGTCTCGGCTGCGTGCTCTACGAGATGCTCGCCGGCCGGCCGCCGTTCTCGGGCCCGGCGCACTCGGTGTTAATGCGAACGTTGAAGGAGAAGCCGGTTCCGATCGCTACGCTGCGGGACTCGATCCCCGAAGATGTCGGGAGGGCGATCGATCGGCTGCTGGAGAAGGCGCCCGCGGCGCGCTACCCCGATGCCGCGCATGTCGTCGAAGCACTCGGGAATAGGGAATAGGGAATCGGGAAAAGAGGGAACCGGGAGGCGGCGCGCCGCAGGCGCGGCCGCCGGGAACCGGGAACCGAAGCTCCACGAGGAGGCACGGTTCCCGGTTCCCCGTTCCCGGGCGCGCGCGAAGCGCGCCGCCGATTCCCGATTCCCGATTCCCGACGTTCAGCTGCCTTTGAGATTCGGGTTGTTCTGCGTCTCGACGTCAGGCAGCGGGATGCAGGTCAGATCGCTGTACGTCTGACCCTTGCGGTTCGTGCCCGTCTGGAACGGCAGCTTCTTGCGCAGCATGTCCACGTACCGCTGCCCCTCGCTGAACAGCTGACGTCTCCGTTCCTCGAGGATGAGGGTCATCATGTCGTCGCCCGGCGCGGGCACCAGCGGCGCGATGGTCGACAGTGCACGCACCCGATTGATCGCGGCGAGCTGCTCCACCGGATCGCTCGTCGCCTCGGCGAGGATCAACTGTGCCTCCGCGTACGACGCGATCGGCATCGTCGAGGTGTCCGCCGTGTATTTCTGCTGCCGCCAGAGCGCTGTGACGTTGTCCGCGCCCAACCGGTTCGCGTTCAGCACTTTCACTCTGGGGTCGGGCTGCCCGTTACCGTCAGGCTCTGGTACGGGGGCGCGACCGAGACGTTGTTGCTCGCGATCGTGAGGTTGTAGATGCGGTTCTCGCGGGCCTGGTTCGTGGTCGAGAACTCGGCGTTGCGAACGAAGCCCGACGGCACCAGCGAAGAGCAGTGCGAGGAGAGTAGACCAGATTTGTGGAAAGGCGCCGCCAGATTAGTCCGCATGGCAAACGCTGGTGCGTCGTGTCGCCTCTGGATTCCAGCGCGGCGCCCAACCGCGCAACACCGGATGGGTGGGAGGCGTTATGCGGACGGTGAGCGCTCCTCGCGATACGGTGCCGGAGTGGTCATACCGCTGTATGCTTTCTTCACATGATGCTCACCACAACACCGCGCCCGGTCATCCAGGTCGCAGGCTGCCGAAAGACCTACAAGTCCACGGTTGCCGTGGACGACGTCTCGTTCGAGGTCTACGACGGCGAGATCTTCGGATTAATAGGGCCTAACGGGGCGGGGAAGACCACGACCATGGAGTGCGTGCAGGGGTTACGGACTCCGGACCGGGGCAGCATCTCGGTCCTGGGTCTCGACCCGTTTCGCGACGTATACGCGCTGCAGGACCGCATCGGCGCGCAGCTGCAGCAGGCGCAGCTCCAGAAGCGCATCAAGGTCTGGGAGGTGGTGCACCTCTGGGCAGCGCTCTACAAGCGGAAGCCGGCGGACGGCGACCGACTGCTCGAGCAGCTCGGCCTCGCGGACAAACGCGGCGCGTGGTTCATGACGCTCTCGGGCGGGCAGAAGCAGCGCCTCTTCATCGCTCTTGCGCTCATCAACGATCCCGAGGTCGTGTTCCTCGACGAGCTGACGACGGGGCTCGACCCGCAGGCACGGCGCACGATCTGGGAGCTCGTGCGCGACATCCGTCAGCGCGGGAAGACGGTGTTCCTGACCACGCACCTCATGGAGGAGGCGGAGCGCCTCTGCGACCGCGTCGCAATCATCGATCACGGCCGGATCATCGACATGGACACGCCGGAGGGGCTGGTCCGGCGCCACTGTCCGGAACGGTCGGTGGTGCTCGCGACGGACGACGCGGCCGCGGCGGAGCGGTTTCGCGGCGTGCCCGGGGTGAGCTCGGTGACCGCGACGAACGGACGCCTAACGATTCAGGGCGACGGCGAGGACCTGGTGATGGAGGTGATCCGGTGCCTGTCGGAGGAACAGATTCGCGTCACGAGTTTCCGGACGGTGCTGCCGACGCTGGAGGATGTGTTCCTCAAGCTCACCGGCCATTCGATCAGAGACTAGTTGTCATCCTGAGGCGACAGCCGAAGGATCCTCATCGTCCCGATAGAGGGTTTTGAACAATGTTGCGCGGCCTGCTCCGTCTAACCTGGATCGAGATCAAGGTGTTCATGCGCGAGCCGCTGGGCGCCATCGGCTCGGTCGTCATGCCCGTCCTGCTCTACGTGCTGTTCGCGCGGCTTGGGATCAGGCGGATGGGGGCCAGCAACTTCTTCCGCGTGACGGTGCCGGTGATCATCGCGATTCTCATCGCGATCAACGCCGTGCTCTCGCTCGTGGCCATCATCTCCATCTATCGGGAGAGCGGCATTCTCAAGCGCCTTCGCGCGACGCCCCTCCGTCCGTGGACCATCCTCACCGCGCACGTGCTCGTGAAGCTGGTGCTCACGACCGTAACGCTCGCGCTCATGCTGCTCGCGGGCCGGCGCTACCTCCCGACGGGCATGGATGTGCCGGTCGTGAGCTTTGCGATCGCGCTCATGATCACGACCTGGAGCATCCTGTCGATCGGCTTCCTCATCGCGAGCCTCGTCCCGACGGCGCGATTCGCGCAGCCGGTGGGCGCGATCGTGATGTACCCGATGCTCTTCCTGTCGGGGTTGTTCATTCCGCGCGAGGTGCTTCCGCCGTGGCTCGGCCACCTGCCGTTGAGCTACGCGGTGTCGCTGTTACAGGGGATATGGAGGGGTGACGCATGGTCCGCACACGTGGGCGACGTGGCGGCGCTCGCGCTCGTGTTCGCCGTCTGCATGGCGTTGTCGGCGAGACTCTTCCGCTGGGAGTGACGCGAGGTGCCGCGATTTGCCTCGGGAGCCACACCCAGGGTCCACATATAAGGTGGGTGAGACGGCAGACGGCAGCGAACTGAAGCCGGCGGTGGGCAGTGAGCGGTAGGCAGAAGGCAGACGAGAAAACGGGATGCCCGGCGCCCTCTCTGCCGTCTGCCTGCTGCCGTCTGCCGTCTTCAGTTGGCTGCCGTCTGCCGTCTCTGTGGCTCTTTGCGACGTGGCTAGTGCGTTTATGAGAAGCAATCCGGTCCGGATTCGCGTGGGGTCGTAGATGGTCGGCAGTAGCCGTATAGATTCCCAGAACAACCAGATTGGCGTACGGAGGATCCATTGTCGCGCTTTGCCAACATTCTCGAGACCGTCGGCAACACCCCTGCCGTCCGGATCAACACGCTCGCCCCGCCTAACGTCAACCTCTACGTCAAGATCGAGGCGTTCAACCCGCTCGGCTCGGTCAAGGACAGGCTCGCGCTCGGCGTCATCGAGGACGCCGAGAAGAAAGGAGAGCTCAAGCCCGGCCAGACCGTCGTCGAAGCCACGAGCGGCAACACCGGCATCGGGCTCGCCATGGTGTGCGCGGCGAAGGGCTACCCGCTCGTCGTCACCATGGCCGACTCGTTCAGCGTGGAGCGCCGGAAGCTCATGCGCTTCCTCGGCGCGAAGGTCATCCTGACGCCGGCTGCCGAGCGCGGCACGGGGATGGTCAAGAAAGCGGTGGCGCTGGCACAGAAGAACGGGTGGTTCCTGACGCGGCAGTTCGAGAACGAGGCCAACGCGGATTACCACTCCCGAACGACGGCGCGAGAGATCATCAATGATTTCGCAGGCGAGCGGCTCGACTTCTGGGTCACCGGTTTCGGCACCGGCGGGACGCTGAAGGGCGTGGGTCGCGTCTTCGAGAAGGAACGGCCCGAGACGAAGATCATCGTGGCCGAGCCGGCCGAAGCGCCGATGCTGACGAGCGGGACCGAGCAGCAGCGGAATCCCGATGGCTCACCGGCGGCGGGCCATCCGGCGTGGAACCCGCATCCGATTCAGGGCTGGAGCCCGGACTTCATTCCGAAGCTGACCGGCGATGCAATCGCGGCGAAGTACGTCGATCGGATCATCACGATCCCGGCGCCCGAGGCGCTGCAGTGGAGCAAGCGGCTCGCGCAGAAGGAGGGGATCTTCGTCGGCGTCTCGGCCGGCGGGACGTTCGGTGCCGCGATGAAGGTGTGTGCCGAAGCGCCTAACGGGTCGACCGTGCTCGCGATGCTGCCCGATACGGGCGAGCGGTACCTGACCACGCCGCTTTTCGCAGACATTCCCGCGGACATGACCGAGGAGGAGCAGGCGATCGCGCGATCGATCGCGTAGGTTCGCCGTCCCCTCCCGTGGCTTGGTTGCGAGGAGGGGCGGCAGCTCGGCCTTTCCTGTACGGTGGACGGCCTCATGGAGCAAAGAGACACGGCAGAATCACCCGCGTACCCGTATGCGACGCACCTGAACGTTCTGTTCGGCGCATTGGAGAAGATCGAGCTCGACCCGCTCGTGAGCGCCGTGAAGGACCAGTGGTACAACCAGACCCTGGCGCGCGTCAACGACTCGGTCGTTAGGCTCGGCGTCATGCAGGGGGAGTATCACTGGCACAAGCACGACGCCGACGACGAGTTCTTCTACGTGGTCGATGGACGCTTCCTCATCGACCTCGACCCGCAAGCCGACGGCGAGACGCCAGGCCGCGTGGTCGAGCTTCGGCCTCGCGAAGGATTCGTCGTCCCGAAAGGCGTGGTGCACAGAACGCGGGCGCCGGAGCGTTCGGTGATCCTCATGATCGAGACGGCGGCGATCGTGCCGACCGGCAGTTGAGTGTGGGGTGTCCGGGACCGGGCGCGGTCGTCTGGCGATCTGGGGCGGTGGCGTGGCCGCAGGCCTCGTGCTGCTCGCCGCGCTCGTCATCTGGACCGGTCCGCGTTGGCTGGTGGCACCGCTCGCACGGCGAGCGCCCGGGTGTCTCTATGCCGTCCACACACAGGAGCGCGCCGTCGCGCTCACGGTCGATGATGGTCCGGCGATGGAGACAAGAGAGATCCTTCGTGTCCTCCGCGAGAACGACGCGCGCGCCACGTTCTTCCTGATCTCGACCCGTGTCACCGGCCGGGAAGCCATCATGAACGACATCCTCGGCCAGGGACACGAGATCGGCAACCACATGACGCGCGACGAGGCGAGCATTCGCCTGTCGCCGGAGGCCTTCGATGCCGCCGTGACGGAATCCCGCGCCGTGCTGGACCGGTTCGCCCCGGTGCATTGGCTCCGACCCGGGTCCGGCTGGTATACGCCGAGGATGGTCGCGACGATCGAGCGGGCCGGCTATCGGTGCGCGTTAGGCTCGATCTACCCGTTCGACGCACAGGTTCCATCGCCCGCGTTCGCGTCGGCATTCATCCTGGCCAACGTCCGGGCCGGCTCCGTCATCGTGCTGCACGACGGCGCGGCGCGTGGGCACCGCACGGCGAAGACCTTGCAGCGTGTGCTCCCGGCGCTGCGCACGCGTGGCTACCGGGTCGTTTCACTCTCCACCCTCGCTCGGCTCGGTGGCGACGTCGCGACGCAGAACCGGCACCACGCAGCGCCCTGAAACGGCCCTGGACAGCCAGACACGGAACGGATCGGGTATGCGGGTCAAAGGCATCACCTACGACACCGGCTTCCTCGGCTCGGGCACGAGCACTCGCGAGCCGTTCGACCCGGAGGTCGTGCGGCGCGAGATGCGCGTCATCCGCGACGACCTGCACTGCAGCGCGGTGCGCGTCACCGGCGGCGACCCGGACCGCCTGGAGATCGCCGCGAGGCACGCCGCCGACGCCGGGCTCGAGGTCTGGTTTTGTCCGTTCACCAACGGCCTCACGCAGGACGAGCTGCTCGACCTGCTCGCCGACTGCGCGGAGCGTGCCGAGCGGCTGCGCCGAGCCGGCGCGGAGGTCGTGCTGCTCACGGGGTCGGAAGTGAGCCTGTTCACGCTCGGCTTGCTCCCCGGCGAGACGCTCGAGGAGCGGCTCGCGCTGGTGGCCGACCCGCTCCGCGTGCGCCCGCTGATTGGCGAGGTGCGCGCGCGAATGAACACTTTTCTGGGCCGGGCCGTACAGGTCGTCCGCGCGCGGTTCGGCGGACCGGTGAGCTACGCCTCGCTCCCTCTGGAGGGCGTCGACTGGGCCCCGTTCGATGTCATCGCCACCGACGCCGCTTACCGCTCGGCGGCCACGGCCGCCCACTTCCGCGACCTCGTGCGCGCATTCGTCGCGCAGGGTCGCGCGCAAGGAAAGCCGGTTGCGGCGACCGAGTTCGGGTGCATGACGTACCGCGGCGCGGGCGATAGTGCCGCCGACGTCCACTCGATGCTCGTGTGGCGCGACGACGGCCGCGCCGACCGCCTGAACGGCGAGTACGTGCGCGACGAGGCCGAGCAGGCGACCTACCTGCGCGAGCTGATGGACGTCTTCGAGGCCGAGGGCGTCGACGCCGCGTTCGTGTACACATTCGCGCGCTACGACCTCCCGCACCGCAATGACCCGCGCGCGGACCTCGACGTGGCGAGCCGCGGCGTGGTCAAGGTGCTCGACGACCACGGCGGCGCTCGTGGTCTGAGCGGACGGCGGTATCCCGACATGCCGTGGGAGCCGAAGGCCGCGTTCGACGCCGTGGCGGACCTCTACCGCCGCTGACGCCTGTCGACGCTCGGAGCCCAGGAACCCATGCCACACGTCGTCCTGCTCGGCGATTCCATCTTCGATAACGGCGCCTACACGGGCGGCGGGCCCGACGTCGTCACGCAGCTTCGGGAGCTTATTCCCGCCGGCTGGCGCGCGACGTTAGGTGCGGTGGACGGCGCGACCACGGACGACTTCGCGGCGCAGCTGGACTCGCTGCCTGACGACGCCACGCACCTCGTCGTCAGCCTTGGCGGCAACGACGCGCTCGGCCACCTGGACCTCCTCGATCGGCGTGTGCATTCGAGCGCCGAGGCGCTGGCCGAGCTCGCCGGCGCAGCCGAGCGGTTCGAGAAACGCTACCGGCGAGCCATCGACGGCGTCCTGGCGTATCGCCTTCCGACCACGCTGTGCACGATCTATAACGGCAACTTCCCGGACGCCGACTTCCAGCGGCTAGCCGCGACCGCGCTCACGTCGTTCAACGACGCGATCCTGCGCGTCGCCTTCGCAAAGGCGGTTGCGGTGATCGACCTGCGGCTCGTGTGCAACGAAGCGGCCGACTACGCGAACCCCATCGAGCCGTCATCTCATGGCGGAGGGAAAATCGCCCGCGTGATCACGCGGGCGATAGACGTGGGCGAGTCGCCGAGCGGCCTCACGCGGGTGTTCGTCGGCTGACGACAGCCCGCGCCCGCCGCCGCGGAGAGCGGTCACGAGATCATTTCCGGCTCCATCACCTTCTCCACGACCTTCCCGTCGACAATGCTCACGTAATACACCTTCGCTTCCGCCCGCGTGTGCACGACACGCTTTACCTCGTTGTCCTCGAAGTAGATCCCCGCATCGTTGTCGCACGCGTAGCCCGGCTTCATCTGCCCCGAACCGATGAGCTTCTGGTAGAGCGGACGTCGCCCCGGCTCGCGGTCGTAATGCGGCGAGTGACTCCCCTTGAGGAACCCGAGACACTTCACGATCGACAGCTCCTTCGGGCGCGAGTCGGTCGTGCCCTCCTCGAACCAGCATAACGAGCCCGCGCTCGCGCCGCCGAGGACGATGCCGCGGTCCCACGCCTGACGGAGCACCTCGTCGATCGCCTGGGCCTTCCAGATCGCCTGCTGATTGAGCGTGTTGCCACCGGAGCACACGATGCCATCCATCGACAGGAACACTTCGTCCCAGCCCTTGGTCTGTTCGGTGCTCGCAATGAAGCTCGTCTGCACGTACGGCTCGACCTGGAGCGGCGCGCAGTTCTGATAGAACGTGATGCTGCCGTTTGGGCTGTCGGCGGACGCCGTGGGCAGGTAGCAGATCCTGGGTCGCGGCTTGCCGGTGAGCGACGCCATGTACCGGATGAAGGCGGTGTTGAAGCCGCCGCCGGCGATCAGGATCTTGCGCGTCGCGGTCTGCGCGGGGGAGTCGGAATTCACGGTCGCGAACGGGAGATGGCCGGAGCCTAGTGCAACGGATCCGACCGCAGAGCGGACGACGAACTCTCTTCTCTTCATAGGATCTCCGTTGCCGGGAGAGTTGTGCTCGTACCGCGAGGAGTATGTCCGGGCGCGCCTCCGTCGGCAACGTGTGCGGATCGAGCAGACCGACGACCAGCGGCGGGCTCCGTCACGCCGTCGTGACCGCTGCCGCTCGCTCGAGGTGCAGCTCGGCGATCGCGACCTCACGCATGCGGAACTTCTGGATCTTCCCGGTTACCGTCATCGGGAAGGAATCGACGAACCGCCAGTAGGCCGGAATCTTGTAGCTCGCGATGCGGCCTTTGCAGAACGCGGTCAGCGCGTCTCCCGTCAGGCCCGAGTCGGGACGCGCCCGCACCCACGCCATCACCTCCTCGCCGTATCGCTCACTGGGGACGCCGATGACCTGGGCATCGACGACACCGGGGTGAGTGAGGAGATACTCCTCGACTTCGCGCGGGTAGATGTTCTCGCCGCCCCGGATGATCATGTCCTTGATTCGGCCGACGATGTTGACGTATCCCTCCGCATCCATCGTCGCGAGGTCGCCCGTGTGCATCCACCGCGCGGGGTCGATCGCCTCGCGCGTCGCGGCATCGTTGTCCCAGTAGCCGAGCATCACACTGTACCCGCGCGTGCAGAGCTCGCCCGGGGTCCCGTGCTCCACGATCCTGCCGGTCTCCGGGTCGATGACCTTGACCTCGACGTGCGGATGCACGCGGCCGACCGTCGATACTCGCTTCTCGAGCGGGTCGTCGAGCAGACTCTGAGTCGAGACGGGAGACGTTTCCGTCATCCCGTAGCAGATCGTCACTTCGGGCATGTGCATCAGCGACTGCACCTTCTTCATCACCTCGACCGGACAGGGTGATCCCGCCATGATGCCCGTGCGCAGCGACGTGAGGTCGAACTCCGCGAATCGGGGGTGCGTGAGCTCGGCGATGAACATCGTGGGCACCCCGTAAAGCGCCGTACACCGCTCGGCCGCCGTCGTCTCCAGTGCCGTGAGCGGGTCGAACGCCTCACCGGGGATGACCATGCACGCGCCGTGGGTGGTGCAGGCGAGATTCCCGAGCACCATCCCGAAGCAATGGTAGAACGGGACCGGGATGCAGACCCGGTCGCGCTCGGTGTAGCCTAACGTTTCACCGATGAAGAACCCGTTGTTCAGGATGTTGTGGTGCGAAAGCGTGGCCCCCTTGGGGAATCCCGTCGTCCCCGACGTGTACTGAATGTTGATCGGTTCATCGAACTGCAGCACGCCTTCCCGGGCCGCGAGCTCCGACTCGGTCACGCTGGCGCCGCGTCGCATGAGGTCGTCCCACTCGCTGTCGAGTACGATGGCTTCCTCGAGGTCAGCGCAGTCGTGCCGCACCTCGTCGAGCAGCGCCACGTAGTCCGTGCCGCGGAACTCGCGGGCGAGCAGCAAGAGCTTCACCCCGGACTGTTTCAACGCGTACCGCAGCTCGGAGGATTTGTACGCTGGATTGATGTTGACCAGGATGCATCCGATGCGCGCCGTCGCGTATTGCGTGACGACCCACTCGAACCGATTCGGGGACCAGATCCCGACGCGATCGCGCGGCTCGATGCCGCTCGCGATGAGCGCTCGGGCGAGCGCCGAGGTCGAGTCGTAGAGCTCCCGATACGTCGCCCGATAGCTCTGCGAACGAACCACGAGCGCGTCACGGTCTCCGTGTCGCTCGACGGTGCGACGGAAGTTCTCGCCGATGGTTTCGCCGAGCAACGGGATGGGACTCGTCCCGTGAGCGTAGGATCGCATGGTGTCCTCGCGGTCGGAGGGTTGCTTCTCGTCGGCGCCCGATGAACATGGTACGGAGCCTTCGAGCTGGCGAGGACATCGGCAGGCCCCCGACCAGCCCAATGGCTATCGCGCCCGGCGGGTGTTCTGCCGATCATTCACGCGGAGGGGCCCTACCATGAACACGACTTCGAGAGCGCTGATCGGGTTGATCACCGTTGCCGGCGTGCTCCGCGCGCAGGGCGCGACAGCCAGTCAGCCGCGCCGGATGACGGTCGGAGTCGAGATCGACGTGCTGCCGTACCTCCTGAGCGGCTACTACGGCTCGGTGTGGATTGGCGAGGGACAGTGGCGTGCCCGGGCCGTCATATCACGAAGCACGCTCCCGAGCTTCGTCGTGCAGGACGGTTTCGAGGACCACCGCCTCCACGTGGTCGCGGCGCTCGTCGACCATTTCTTTAAACCCGACTTCCGCGGCTTCTGGGTCGGGGGCGGCGGGGAATACTGGAAGAACGATGTTCGGAGCAAAGCGACTGGTCAGTCAGCGAGCTGGAACAACGTGGCCGCGACGGCCGGGGGAGGGTACGTATGGAAGTTCCACGGCAACTTCTACCTGAACCCGTGGGGTGCCGGTCACCTGCTCGTTGGCGGCGACACGAAGGTCCCGGTAGGAACCGAAACCTACGAACCAAACCGCCTCACGGGCGAGGTGTCGCTCAAGGCCGGATGGCACTTCTGATCGCTGGCGCAGTAAGCGAAGTGAGCGGAAGATTCTTCCTTGCCTCGACCTGATCAACGACGAGCCTTGTCCATGAAACGCCCGCGCTTCGTCATCGCAGTTCTGCTTACCGCGGCTACGACATCGTCCGCTGCCGGGCAGATGGCGTGGCCGACGAAAGGTTGGCCTACCGCGACCCCGCAATCCGTCGGGCTCAACCCCAAGGTCCTCGACAGCCTCGACGCCGAAATCGCCTCGGGCCGCTACGGCAACGTGGATCGGATGCTCGTGATTCGCCACGGGCGCGTCGCGTTCGACAAGAAATACCCGCGCAACTACGACAGCGTCTATGCCGATTCCGTCCACGTGAAGGGCGCGCTCAACCCGCATGACGAGACCGGGCCGTTCAACTACTACAACGTCTGGTGGCATCCGTATTATCGCCGCGGGGACCTGCACACGCTGCAGTCGGTGACGAAGACGATCACGTCGGTCATCATCGGAGTCGCCGTCACGCGGCGCGAGTTCCCGAGCCTCGACACGCCCGTCCTGTCCTTCTTCGATGTCGCCAAGGTCGCGAACGTCGATGATCGCAAGCGGAAGATGACGATCCGTCACCTGCTTACGATGACGGCGGGCATCGACTGGAACGAGAGTCTCCCGTACGCCGATCCGAACAACACGGGGATCGGGATGGAGGAAAGCGAAGATTGGGTGAAGTTCACGATCGACCGTCCGATGTCGGAAGACCCGGGAACGCGGTGGAACTACAACAGCGGCGCCTCGGCCCTGCTCGCGTACATCTTCCGCAAGGCTACGAAGACCGACGTCGAGGAGTACGCCGCCCGCCATCTCTTCACGCCGCTCGGCATCGACCGGTGGTTCTGGAAGCGCTCGCCGAGCGGGCTCGCGGACACCGAAGGCGGGCTCTATCTCGAGGCGCGCGACCTCGCGAAGATCTGGTACCTCTTCCTCAGGAACGGGATGTGGGAAGGCCGCCAGATCGTCTCCCCCGACTGGGTGAAGCTGTCCGTGGCGCCGGCGATGGCGGTCGCTCCGGCGCCTAACGCGCCGAAGTACGGGCTGAAGTGGTGGCTCTATCCCGATCCCCGGGACGGCGCGAAGTTCATCTGGGGCGGGTCGGGGTTCGGTGGACAGGTGCCCATGACGTTCCCGGAGGATGACCTGATCGTCGTGTTCAACGGCTGGAACATTCTCCCGGGACGGCCCGGGCTGCCGCGTGGGCAGGTGACGGCGCGGCTCGTGAAAGCAATCGTCGGCCCCTGACGCACGGGCGTCACGCGAATACCTAACGTGCAAAATGCCTTACCAAATATCGTACGACGGACCCATCCTCGTGGTGCGGTTCTTCGGGATCGTCACCGAGAGCGACCTCGTGGGCTCGGCCGATGACGTCATTGCCCTCGAGGACCGCGGGCGAAACACACGGCCGCGACTCACCGACCTGCGAGAGGTCTCCGACTCCCCCATCGGTTACGCCGAGGTCGCGAACATCGCCGATCGGGTAGGGCACCGTCCGCTGTCCTCGGCCATCCGATCGGCATTCGTGGTCGACCGGCCGGTGCAGCTCGGGTTCGCCAGAATGTTCCAGACACTCAACCAACACCCGCAGGTCACCGTCGGGATCTTCGAGGATGAAGCGACAGCACGTCAATGGCTCATTGATGGGGCGGCGGATACGACGGACAGCTGACGCCAGTCGAGGGAGGCGAACGATGAGATCGACGAGCCGGATCGCGTTGGCAGTGATCGGAACCGTACTTGCCGTCAGGCTCAGTCCCGCGCAGCAGCCACGCTCAGCGAGCGGGCTCCAACGCCTCCTCGACGCGGAGCTCGCCCGGTTTCCGGGCAAGGCGGGCGTGTGGGTCAAGCACCTCACCACGGGTGAGGAGGCCGCGGTTCGCGCGGACGACGCGTTCAACAGTGCGAGCGTCATCAAGCTTCCCGTGATGACGCTCGCCTTCGAGATGGCCGACAAGGGTCAGCTATCGCTCTCGGATCGCGTGACGATCAACGCGTCGGATTTTCGCGGCGGGTCCGGCGTTTTTCAGTTCAACGATCCCGGTCTGCAGCCGACGCTCCGGGACGTGCTGCTCCAGATGGTCATCACGAGCGACAACACCGCGACCGACATCGCGATCGCGAAGGTGGGCGGCGTCGAACGCGTCAACGCGTGGCTGCGCGACCACGGTTACGCCGATGCGCTCACGCTCAACATGACGGTGAAGGATCTCTTCGCGAAGTATCGCGCGCTCCCGCGGGGCACGAACTGGAACGAGAAGACGAACGGCGACCGTGGCTACTGGTTAGGCGTGATGACGCCGCGCGCGACCGGGCGGCTGATCGAGTCGATTCAGAAATGCAACGACGGAACGGCCGCGGCGCCCGCGATCGCCGCGAAGAAGTCCTGCGCCGACATGATCCGCATGATGCGAGCGCAGCAGTCCGGCGCCCGGCGTCTCCCGCACTTTCTCAACGTCGAGGTTGCCCACAAGACGGGTGATTTCCCTCCGGTGCTCGCGAACGATGTCGGCGTGGTGTACGCCAGGTCAGGCCCGATCGTGATCGCGTTCTTCGCGAACGCCATCGAAGGTCCGTACGGCGAAGCCGAGGACAGGATCGGCCGCATCGCGCAGCTCATCGTCGAGTACTTCGACGGGGCGCAGTGATCGTCTCGGCGAAAGCTCTCACGCAGTGGTTGCGCACGTCGGGGACGCTTTCGTCGGGTCGCGTGTCGGATGTAGCGGTCCAGCTGGAGCACAAGACCACCGTCTCGACGCTCGCGTTCGCCCGCGTCGCGTACTCGGCGGATGCTCCCCCCGGGCTGCCGTCCAACGTCGTGGTCAAGCAGTCGTTGGCGGCAGGCGGATCGCCTAACGTGGCGCCGGCGGAGATCGACTTCTATCGCCGGTTGGCGCCGGCTGCCCCGGCTTCGCCGCTCGCCCGGTGCCTGGCGGCCATCGACGGGGACGGGAAGCGCGGGCCACTACTCGTGCTGGAAGACCTCCGTGCGACGCACGACCACAAGCCGTGGCCGATGCCGCCGTCCGAGCACCAGGCGGAGGCCGCGGTCGACGCGCTCGCGAGCATCCACGCGTGCTGGTGGGAGCACGCCGAGCTCGGGCGGTCCGTTGGCTGTGCCCACACCGTCGAGAGCCTGAACGCCATGGTAGCGGGCGTCGCATCCATGCTCCCTGGGTTCCTCGAGACAGTCGGCGATGCGATCCCGACGGCCAGCCGACGATTGTACGAGCGCGTCTTCAGCTCGTCGCTGGCACCATGGATTCGCCTCGCCGACCCTCGCGCGCTCACGGTCACCCATGGCGACGCTCATCCCTGGAATTTTCTCTTTCCGCGCGCAGGCAGCGGCCCGGCCGTTCTTCTCGACTGGCAGCTCTGGCACGTCGACGTCGGGGCGCGGGACCTCGCTTTTCTCATCGCGCTGCACTGGTATCCTGACAGGCGGCGAGAGCTGGAGCTGCCGCTGCTTCACCGGTATCACGACCGCCTCGAGCCGGCTCGCGTGCTCGGGTACTCGTTCGCCGACCTTCTCCTCGACTACCGCCGGAGCGTCGTGCGGAACCTCACGTTCCCGGTCCTGCTGTGGAATCGAGGGCTTGCTCCAGAGGCATGGTTTCATCGACTCCATTGTACCCTCGCGGCGTATCGCGACCTCGGCTGCGAGGAGCTGTTGGACGCGGTCGATTGATCGCCCAATGAGCCTTACATAAGTGGGCTTAGGTTCTGATGTGGTCTGCCGGTGTGGGTTCGCGATGCGGTCGTGGGCAAGAACGAACGGCAACCACGAACCACGGCAACCACGAACGCCACCGGCAAACGGCAACCACGAACGCTGACGACGCTGATCTGTCGAACGCTGTGGGCCGCTGCATCATGCTCTAGCGCGAGCCACTCGACCGGAGCGTCAGCTCAATCATATGAACAACCGGGGTGCTGATTGTTGTTTTCCCCAAATAGCACCCTCTGTGTTTTCAGCGCCGCTCGCGTCTGCGGCCTCAGCGTTCGTGGTTGCCGTTTTGCCGCTCGACGCTGAGCGCCGAGGGAAACTCGGGGTTTACGAGGGGGCGACAGGCCAAACCAACTTCGGTGACGTTCATTAAGTCCCGCGTCAGGCACGACGGTCCGCGTCCTGCGGGCTTCTTCGCTGATACCCTCACGCGTTGAGCCCCTAGGACCATGCCTCTCAAATACGAGACTCTCGACCCCGCCACACGCCGTCACGCGATCGCCGAGCTCGACAGCGACCTCGCGAGCGGTGCCTTTCACGCGTCCGACCGCCTTCGCCCCACGGCGATAGCCGACTACGAGCGGCTCCTCCGCGACGCGCTCCGCTACTACGATGATCTCTGGCTCGAACAGCACTCGAACGATCTGCTGGTCGACGTCGAGCCCCGCACGACGCGAAGCGGCGCGCAGACCACCGCGAAGGTTCCGGAGATGGCCGCCCGGATGCTCGCGGAAGGCGACTTCAATCGCTATTACATGCGTGGCGTCGCGTTGCGAGCGATCGAGGAGGGCCGACAGGTCGTCGAGGTCTATCGCGCGCGACTGTCGCTCGAGCCGCGGCCGGAGTCGGCGGAGCTGGAAGGCCAGCGACTCCCCGCCCGCGAGGTTCTGGATTACCTGCGCGGGCAGCGAGTCGAGGATGCGTCGACGGCACGGCTCGGTCGCCCGAACTCGGGGTTGAGCATCCGGCTCGTCTAGTCTGGTGAAGTGGTTCGGAGATCAGGCGAGCTGTCATCCCGAGCGGAGCTATTGTCATCCCGAGCGTAGCGAGGGATCTTCATCCTCCCGAGAGAGAGCTCTCTACTAGGACGATGAGGATTCCTCGCCTGTCGGCTCGGAATGACAGGCTATTCGGATCCCGGATTCGGTCCAATAGCCTCACGTAGCAGCGACGTTCTCGGAGGGACAACGTGGTCCAGGAGACCGCCCACGCCGCGCTCGGCGAGTGGGAGAGCTTTTACATCATCGTCGGGTCATCGGCGGCGGCCCTCACGGGATTGCAGTTCGTGGTCATCACGCTGATAGGCGAAGCGCAAAGCCGCTCGACCGGCGGGATCGGCGCGTTCGCGACCCCAACGATCGTGCACTTCTGCGCGGCGCTCTTCGTGTCGGTGACCATGTCCGCGCCGTGGCCGCGACTGTCGGAACCGGCGTTCGTGATTGCCGCCTCCGCCGTCGTCGGTTTGATCTACACGGCGATAGTGATCTGGCGCGCGACGCACCAGACCGCCTATCAGATGGTTGCCGAGGATTGGATCTGGCACCTCTCGCTGCCGGTGATCGTGTACACCACGCAGTTCGTGGCCGGGGTTCTGCTCACCCGCTACACGCTCGTCGCGCTGTTCGCGGTCGCGATCGCGTCGCTGCTGCTCGTGTACATCGGCATTCACAACGCGTGGGACACGTCGACGTATATGGTCGCCGAGCGACTCAAGCGCGACGGTCGAGGCGAAGCGACGCAGGAGCAGGCCGCTTCGCCAGCGGTTTCGCCAAATGCGACCCCGTCCGCCGAACCCGCGCCTGCCGCCGACGCCTCTCGTTAGGACTACCCGTTCCTTTCGCTCACCGATGACGACAGCACGGCCGGACGTTGCCTGTCCCGGCTGCCGCTACGTACCGAGCCCGTACGACCGATGGGTGTGCGCGCCGGACGGGTGCGGTCACGTCTGGAACACGTTCGAGACGGGCGCGCGGTGCCCGAAGTGCGACGCGCAGTTCCCCTGGACCACGTGCCCCGTGTGCGGGCAGACCTTTCCGCACCGCGCCTGGTATCGAAGCTCCGCCTGACGATACTCGCGGTCGCGCTGGCGGCAACAGTCAGCGAGTCGCGTGCTGGACGTCAGGGTGGTCGGTAAGTCAACGCCAGAATTGCGAACCCTGTCGCGGCGTCACTCATGAAATTCGCAGCGGCGGTCGCGGGATCACGTCGGCGATTGAGCGACGTCGCAGTCCACTTCCCGGTTGCGCTGTCCTGATGCCCCGCCAGCCAGGCGAGTGCAGAGGCGAGTTGCGCCTCGGTGCTCGCATGACCCGCGCGTCGTAGCGCGAACGCCACAAGGCCGGTCGCATATCCATCGCTGAGGGTGTCGAGGATCGTGCCGTCGCTTCGCTTCCAGTCGCCAAGTCTCGCGAGCGCCCAACCACCGTCGGCGTTCTGTGTTGCGAACAGTGAATCAACGATGGCGCTACGTTCGCCAGGCGTGAGCAGGTCAGGCAGCGCCGAGGCGGCCCAGAGCAGCACGGCGCGATTGAATACACTCTGCACCGCCGCATCCTGACGGAGAAACGTGCGCAGAGCGGCGACGCGATCCTGAATATCCGCCCGTAACGCGTAGCCCCCTGGCTCGGTTCCGACGGCGACTGCAGCGAGTGCCGCACCGAAGTACGCGGCGTCGTCCGCCTCCCAGGGCTCGAGATGGAAATTGAGCCACGCCCACGAACCCGCGGGCTTTCCACGGCGGAACTGTAACGCCCACAAATTGTCGAACGCGATGCGCGCCTCATCGCTCGGCTTGCCGGCGGCGGCGTCACGGGTCGCGAGCACGAGCGCGTTCAAGACCGCCTCGGTGCCGCGCGACTCGCTCGTCTTCGGCAGGCCGTTGACCTGATCGGGATAGAACGGCTCGACGTCGCGCCACATGCGCACACGCTTCACGACGTCATCAAGTAGCTTGCGCTCGGGACTGGTCGGCTCGTTCTCATGCAGAGCGGCGCGCAGCGACGGCCGGGCGAGAGCGTATGGCAGCGCGGTGTGACAGGAGACGCAAGCGGTCTCGTGATCGCGCGCCGCCGTAGGCCAAGCCGACCACCAGGTCTGGCGTGCGTCGAGATACGTCGCCGCGGCGCGCATGTCCCATCCCTGCGCAGGCGCTGAGCGGGCGATCAGAGTCAACGCAACAATGCCGGCGGTACGTCGCATGGCTGAATAGCATGCGGAATACGCGTCCGCTCGACAAGACCCTGCATGTCACGGCCGACGCAGCACGCCGCGCGAGCTGCCTCCGCCTAACGTACGGTGGAGCCGACGAGCGAGCCATGGAAGCGGCGGTTGTGCGGCCGCATTTTTGGAGCTCGCTCCCGGAACCTGGAACCCTTTCCTCCATGCTGCTCGTGCGCCACCCGTACGGCCCCGCGCTCGCAGCCAGCGGCACCACACCTGCCTGACTGACACCCGGGCGAGGCGCGCCTTCTCACCGCTGGCGCCGCCGCACCGGTCGGCACCATCTTCGGCACCGTTGCCCTGGCCTCCGACCCGACTCGCCGAGCCGTCACCATGCGCCGCCGTTCAGCACTCCTCGCCGCCCCGCTTGTCGCCGCCCTTAGCATGGGGTCGAGCGTCGCCCGCGCCCAGCACATCGTCGGCATGCGCGACGCCCGCGCGCTGCGCGCCGACAGCGTCTTCCAGCGCTTCGACCGCACCGACTCACCCGGCTGCGCGCTCGGCGTCTACCAGGACGGCAAGATCCTGTACGCGCGCGGCTATGGGATGGCGAGCCTCGAGCACGGCGTCGCACTCTCGCCGCGGTCCGTGCTCGACGTCGGGTCGATCTCGAAGCAGTTCACCGCGATGGCCATCCTCATGCTCCAGAAGGAGGGGAAGCTCTCGCTCGACGACCCGATCCGGAAATACATACCGGAGCTGCCGGCGTACGCGGAGAAGATCACGCTCCGCCGCGCGCTGAGCCAGACGAGCGGGCTGCGCGACCTCTACGTCATGATGGGGCAAACAGGCCGCACGTTCGCGGGAGACACGATCGACGCCCTGCGCGTCATCACCCACTCGGCGGAGCCCAACTACGAGCCCGGCGCGCGGTACCTCTACACGAACTCGGGCTGGATCCTCGCCGCGCAGATCGTCTACCGCCTGACCGGCAAGACGCTCGACAAGTTCGCCGAGGAGCGTATCTTCGCGCCGTTAGGCATGCGCGACACACGCTACCTCGCCGACGCCGCGACGATCATCCCTGACGGCGCGGAGGGATACGCCCCACGGCCGGGCGGAGGCTTCCGTCTCGCGCGCTCGACGTACGACGGCGCGATCATGGGAGCGGGTGCGGTGCACACGTCGGTCGAGGACTTCGGCCGCTGGCTGAACAACTATGACTTGGGCGAAGTCGGCGGGCGCGAGATCATCGAGACGATGACGACCCCCACCAAGCTGAACGACGGCTCGCCAGCGAAGTCGGGGCCGACCCAGGCGTACGCGGTCGGGCTCAACGTCGGGACGCTGCGCGGGCTGCGCGTTGTCTCGCACGGCGGCAGCTGGGCGGGCTACCGCGGGCACTTCCTCCGATTCCCTGACCAGCGCTTCGCCGTCGCGACGTTCTGCAACCTAACGACGTCCGGCCCGGACACGCTCGCGCGCAAGGTGGCGGGGATCTACCTCGCCGAGCGGATGCAGCCGGACAGCGATGCGGCATGGATCGCGGCTCTGGCCGCCGCGCCGCGCGGCGATCTGCCCGCGGCCGACCTCCGGGCACTCACGGGCGTGTGGCGCAACGTCGAACGTGGCGAGGTGCGGCGCACGCGACTCGCGGGTGATACCCTCATCGCAGTCGGCGCCGAGCGCACGCCGATGCTGCCCTTGAGCGACGGCCGCTTCCGCGCCGGGTCCGGCACCGAGGTCCGCTTCGAGGGCGACGACGGTCCCCCGTCGCGCATGATCGTCCGCACGACGGCGGAGGCGGTGACGTACATGCGCGCGGACACTGCCGCACTTACGCCCGCACAGCTCGCCGAGTACGCGGGGGACTACCGGAGCGCCGAAGT
This sequence comes from Gemmatimonadota bacterium, assembly GCA_046725585.1. Lineage (GTDB taxonomy): Bacteria > Gemmatimonadota > Gemmatimonadetes > Gemmatimonadales > Gemmatimonadaceae > JAJKIV01. The sequence goes on from JBKOYV010000411.1 coordinate 38,103, forward strand.
GGAGGCGACGCACACCTGGAAGGTCGAGAAGGGGCAGCTCGTTCTCTACGTGAACGACCGACGCCTTGGTGTGCTCGAGCCCACTTATAAGGATGGGTTCACTCGCGGCGGCACCGTGATCAACGTGGAGCGTGACGCGAAAGGGCGCATCACCGGCTTCGTGGTGGAGGCGGGGCGTGTGCGGCACCTCCGCTTCACGCGGGTGCGGTGACGGGCTGACGGAAGGAACCAGGCGTATCGTGCGCCTAACGCGGGGTGAGGTGACCTGTGCTCGGGAAAGGATTGTTCCTCCTCGGCGGGCTGTTCCTGGCAGCCGTCGACGCATCGCACGCGCAAGCAGTAGTGCGTCCGGACACGGCCCGCAATTCACCGAGCAACCGGACGGGTTCATGGAGTGCGGCCACCACCAACGGTCTGACGCTCATCGGAACATGGACCGCGATTCTCGACACAACCGGCACAGTCACCGGCACGTGGGCGCTCGTCGACGCGCAGGGTAATACGCGAGCCGACGGAGGCTGGTCAGCGGCGAAGTCCCCACAAGGATGGACTGGCGCCTGGCGAGCGGTGATTTCCGGCCGGGAGGGCGAGTACTCCGGGACCTGGACTGCCGCCGTCGATGGCAAGCCGGACACGCGGCTGGCGGATCTCTTTGAGAAGGCGGTACAGACCATCGTCAGCGGCAACTGGCGCGCTGGGGGGCGGTCGGGGGCGTGGTCGATCCGCACGTTCAAGTGAGCCAACCGATCATGCTGACTTCGGCGGCCTAACACAGGTCAGTTGCCGTGAAGATTTCAATCCTCGACGATTATTTCGACACCCTTCGCACGCTCGCGTGTTTTCGCAAGCTTGACGGACATGAGGTCACCGTGTGGAGCGATCACACGCAAGACCTGGACGCGCTTACCGCACGCCTTAAAGGCACGGAGGTGCTCGTGCTGATTCGCGAGCGTACGCACATCCGCGAGCCCTTGCTCGAACGCTTGGACGCGCTGCGACTGATCAGTCAGCGCAGCGTCTATCCCCACATCGACATCGACGCATGTACGCGACGCGGGGTCATTGTATCGTCCGATCAGCATGCCGGCACCCCCTCGTACGCGGCGGCCGAACTGACGTGGGGTTTGATCATCGCCGCGATGCGGCAGATACCCCAACAGATGTACGCCCTCCAAAGCGGGCGCTGGCAGATCGGAGTGGGCAACAGCTTGCGCGGCAAAACGCTGGGGGTCTACGGCTACGGACGTATCGGCGCGACCGTGGCGGGCTATGGAAGAGCCTTCGGGATGGACGTTTTGGTATGGTCGCGGGAGCCGTCGCTGCAACGCGCGCGCGGGGATGGCTATGCGGTGGCGCAGAGCAAGCATGCTTTTTTCGAATTGTGCGACGTGATTTCACTGCACACGCGGCTGGTAAATGAGACGCGGGGCATCGTCACCAGGGATGATTTATCGCGCATGAAGCCCACCGCCGTGCTGGTCAACACCAGTCGTGCGCCGCTGATTGAGCCCGGTGCCCTTGTCGATGCGTTGCGCGCGGGGCGGCCCGGCATGGCGGCCATCGATGTATATGAAGAGGAGCCGTTGCGCGACCCTGACTACCCCTTGCTCAAAATGGACAACGTCGTTTGCACGCCGCATATCGGATACGTGACACGGGATGAGTACGAGATCCAGTTTTCCGACATCTTCGATCAAGTCGTCGCCTATGCGTCGGGCAATCCCATCAACGTGGTCAACCCGGGAGTCTTCGACGTATTAAAGGGTCGGCTGACCTAACGAACGCAGCTTGAAGGGGGTCATGACGTTTCGCGACATCGGTGCCGCCCGTGCCGGCGGTTACGTGCTTGTCGTTGCTGCCCTGCTCGTCGCCATCGGGCTCGTGTTCCATCCTGTTCCGGCCGGCGGGTTCGAGGAACGACCATCGGTGCTGGTCAACACGCCGTGGTGGGGCGCGATCCACATCGCGATCGCCGCCGGCTTCGTGCTGGTACTCCTGGGGAGCCTGCTGCTTCTCGTCGCCGGTGGCTCACTCACGCAGCCCTGGACTGCGGCCTTGTGCTGGGGAGCGATGGCCGTCGGCATGATCTTCTTCACCGGCGTCGCGCTCATCAACGGTTGGGTGATGCACTACCTCACCGCGCACGGAGCTCCCACCTCGGCTCCCTTGGTGTACGACGCGTTCAACCGCCTGCTGATCGGCTACGGTTGGCTCGGCAACCCGTTGTTCCTGGCTGGTCTTACCGGCGTCGCCCTGCTCGAGGTACGTCACCGCACTACGGGGATGCCCCGGGCACTGGCATGGTTCGGCCTCGCGGTCTCCGTGCTCTCGTGGGGTCGCGGTATCGGCTCAGCCACCGGCTTGTACTTCCTGGAGCCACTGATCTTCGCCAACGTCCCGGCGTTTCTGTGGCTCGGCTACTTCGGTCTGCGGGTTTCAGCGGCTGCGCGGCGGCCCGCAGCCTAACGCGTGAGGTGCGTCAAGTGTGAGCGCTGCCTGACGGCTGCCGAAGGCCGACGTTGCGGTGTGGCTCGCGCCGACCGTGACGACGATGCGCGGTAAGCCGTCCTCGAATGGATGCCTCGCAACCAACCTCACGGCGGTCCTTACGGAGCTCGGCCGCCACACCCACGCGCGCCGCGGCCGCGCTCACGCGCGCCCAGTGAAGCGCCGGAATCGCGCGACGACCCCGGCACCGAGTGGCCACCACCCGACATAGCCCGGTCCAACCGGGTGCTCAACGTCCTCGAGCTCGCGGCGTCCTTGCTGTTGCCGGACTCCGTTTACCCGTGGTGGCCGGGCCGTCCGTCCGAGGAGCGACGCCTGCGGTTCGTCGCCTGGGCACTCGTCGCGGGCTGCATCGCCGTCCTCGCGCTCGGCGCGTGGATCGCGGGCCTCATTCCGCCGGGCCCCGCGTGCACCCGGAACGTCGTGAGCGGCACGACCGTCTCGCCGCCCTTCGCCCACGCGTGCCGGAACACGTCGCCCGCGAAGCGGCCGTAGTACCACCAGATGCCTAACGGGCGTCGGAGCTGGCAGAGTGGTCTCAGGCGCAGGCGTTTGGCGACAACACTGCTTCCCGCGATGACGCATCGACCGTGACGTCACACCTTCGCTGCCCCGGGCCCGGCTGCCGAGGGGCGATGGTGCCCGAGGCGAGGGACGGCGTCACCGCCGATCGCTGCGAGCGATGCAGCGGCCTGTGGTTCGACGCCAATGAGCTCGACGCATGGCTGGTAGCAGAGTGCCCCGGCGTCGCCGCGCCCGAGGGATGGATCCCGCGCCGCGGCGTGGGAACACGCCGGTGCCCGCGCTGCTCGGAAGCGCTCGAGACCGCAGGCTGGCCCGGGATCGTGCTCGACCGCTGCCGCCAGTGCCGCGGACTGTTCGTAGAAGTCAACGAGCTCGCGAGCATCGAGCGCGGGGAGTTGCCGAGCGAGGCGAGCGGCCTCGAGGCGCGACTTCAGAGTGCCATTGTCTCAGGCGGCTGGACAATACTCAGTGCCAAGGGCATCGTGCTGTTGGTGCTTCGGTTCCTTCGCTGGGCCGTTCGCACCGTCTGCCCATCGGAGTGTTCAGGAGGGTACGATGAGCGAACCGAAAGCCACGTTCATCCGCGAGGAACCAGCGTGCGTTTTCTGCGGCCACACGCTCGCTCCCAACGATTGTGTGGCGTCGATCAGGCTTCCGTCCCATACGCACGGGTTCCGCTATTTCGGCGCGCACGCGCGATGCTGCCGGCAGGCCGTCCGCCCCGAGATCGCGCAACTCATGGATCTCGCGGACGTGCCGCCCGGGTTGGACCATTTCGTCGCGCTGCCAGCCTAACGAACGATCGAGCGGCACGGCGTTAGGCGCTCGAGCACTTCCCACGACCAACTGCAAGCCGAGGAAGGAGGACCCTTGTGCCGCTTACTCGCAGCCGCCGTGATCGCGTGCGCTGCCTGCCGCGCCGAGACGTCGCCACCGCCAGGTGAATACCTGTTCGTCTGGGCCGGTGACTCCGCCGCCAAGGCGAGCGACTTCCTCGCCGTGATCGACGCGGCGCCATCGTCACGCCAGTACGGCTCCGTCGTGGCCTCGCTGCCGACAGGAGTGCCCGCGACGCATCCGCACCACACCGAAGCGGAACTAGCGGCCAACCGGCATCTGCTGGCGAACGGGTTCGGCGCAGGGCACACCTGGCTCTTCGATCTTTCCGTCCCTCGCGAACCGAAGATCCTGACGTCATTCGGAGATGCCGCTGGCTTCAGCCATCCACACACGTACGTGCGCCTCGCGAACGGGAATGTTCTCGCGACGTTCCAGTACAAGGCGGATTCCACGGCGGCGACCCCCATGCATGGACACGGCGCGACGCCGGGTGGCGGCGCCGAGCATACGACCGGCGGCCTCGTGGAGATGGATGAGCGAGGCGCCGTGATCCGCAGCCGCAGCGCCAGCGACTCCGCGATCCCTGACAGGAACATCTTCCCGTACTCCGTGCTGCCCATCGCGACGCTCGATCGCGCCGTTTCCACGACGACGGACATGGACGAGGCGAACAAGGCGGCGACGTCGGAATGGGTGCAGCTCTGGCGGCTCTCCGACCTGACGCTCCTTCGAAGCATCGCCCTCCACCCCGGGCCGCGCGGCGACGAGCACCGGTTTTCAGGCGAGCCCCGTTTGCTGCCCGATGGAAAGAGCGTCTACATCCACACGTTCAACTGCGGGCTGTATCTGGTGCGTGGCGTGGATGGCGACCAGCCGACTTCGACGTTCGTGAAAGCGTTCGAGGGGAAGAACTGCGGTGTGCCTGTGCTCACGGGCCACTACTGGCTGCAGACGGTGCCTGATGCGCACGCGCTGGTCGCGCTCGACATCACCGATCCCGAGCATCCTCGAGAGGTCTCCTCCCTGAAGCTCGGCGACGACGAGCAGCCGCACTGGATCGCGATCGACAGTGCGGGCCGGCGCGTCGTCCTGAACTCGGCGGGAGCCGGGAGCGGGAATCGTCTCTTCGTCGTCAACTTCGACCCGGCGACCGGCGCATTGGCGGTGGACGAGCGCTTTCGCGACGCCGGGGCGTCGCGCCCCGGCGTCAGCTTGACGCAGAGGACATGGCCTCACGGATTCACCGGCACCGTATTCCCCCACGGGACCGTGTTCTCACGATAGCTCACGCGAGCCGACTTACGACGTTGACCGACAAGTGCACACGCAATCCGAAGCCTTGATGATCCTCGTCGCCGGGCCGTACCGGTCGGGCACCGGAGACGACCCGAGCAAGCTCTCGGCAAACGTGGCCGCGATGGAGGCGTACGCCCTCCCGTTGTTCCGCGCGGGCCACGTCCCGATCGTGGGCGAGTGGCTCGCACTGCCACTCGCCGCTCTCGCAGGCTCCGAGCGTGTCGGCGACGCCGGCTTCGACGAGGTGTTTCACCCGGTGGCCGAGCGCCTCCTGGCGCGCTGCGACGCGGTGCTGCGCGTGGGCGGTCCCTCGCAGGGCGCCGATCGGATGGTCGAGGTGGCGCGCGAGAAAGGGCTCGCTGTGTACCACGCACTGGGAGAAGTCCCCGGATGCACGCACCCGGCGTGAGGGCCTGAAGGTCAGCGCATCAAGCGCCGGGCGGCGACCTGTGCGCCGTCGCTGCGAACGGCGTTCGCGACGGATTGGGCGCGAACGGCCACTCCGGGTTGGAGCGTGCACTCGACCGCACTCCTCAGCGAGTCGGTCGTCGGCGTTGCACCCACGTGTGCCGTTCCAATGCCGAGGTGCTGAACACGTTGGGCCCAATAGTGCTGGTCGTAATGCTGCGGGATGACGACCTGCGGTGCACCGGCGCGCGCGGCCGCGGTGGTGGTCCCGGCGCCACCGTGGTGGACGACGGCGACGACTCGCCGGAACAGCGCCTGCTGATTGACCTCGTCAATCGTTAGGCAGTCCGGCTCGTCATCGATGAGTGAGAGATCGGCCCACCCGCGCAACACGACCGCTCGCCGACCGAGCGCGCGGGCCGACTCGATCATCACGCGACTCAGATCTTCCGGCGCGCGAATGCTCCCGAACCCGAAGTAGACGGGTGGGTCGCCTGCGTCGAGGAACGCCTCCAGCTCTGGGGAGAGCGGACGGTCATCCGGCAGAATCCACGCACCGGTCTGGAGCACGGTGCCGTCCGCGGGGTCGGGCCATGGGCCTAACGTCGGGTCGGCGGCCAGCCAGGGCTGGTCTGTGTGGACGTATCCCCGCACGTCGGTCACCGGTGCCAGTCCGAACGCGGCCCGATTCGAGTTGAGCACCGAGCCCCAGCTGTCGTTCCAGCGGCGCGCATCCTCCGCCCAGAGCTCGCTGTAATCGGCCATCGCGGGCGCCGGCGTGGCTCCGTGCATGGTGAGTACAGGCGGCGCGTGGCGCGGCGATGGTAGCACCGCCGGACAATAGGCGGCGAAGACATACGGGATGCCCATCCGCTCCGCGACCGAGGGCGCGGCGATCTGCAGCGCTGTCGCTCCCACGATGAGGTCGCAGTCGCGTGCTGCAGCGGTGATCGTCTCGAACTGGGCGGCGACCGTGCCTTCGATCATCTGACGCCGCTGCTCGGGCGTTGGCGGGGCGGCGGACGGTTTGATCTTCCCCGTCGAGCGCAGCTCGGGGCCGATCGGCGTCACGGGCATTCCCAGGCCTTCGATCCACTCGCGGAAGTCGGGCGGCACACACATCCGGACCTCCTGGCCGAGGGCCCTCAACTCCAACGCGAGTGCGACCAGCGGCTGGACGTCGCCGCGCGACCCGATCGTGGAAAGGAGTACGCGCATGGGACCTCTCCTCTTATGGGAGTGTTGGCCGTAGGTCGCCAGGCAGGGTGCGAACGTGATTGCACCCGCCAGGACCCGACCCCAAACGGGCCCCAAGTCTGAACTGACACCCCGGCCTTGCCGCAAGCCTCCGGGGCGCTACTATACTCCTATAGGCGATGAGACGTGCTGTGGACCGCGCGTCTGGGGCGTCGAGCCGGCCGCCTAACGAATCCTCGCACCCGCCTGGCCGTTCGGCCGCGAACAGCGTCACGTTAGGCTGATTCGCGATGGATGCCACGACACTCGATTTTCGCGATCCGTACCGCCGACTGCGCGCGGCCGGCCCAACGCCGGCCGACGAGCGTTGCCGCTGCGCCGATCTACCGCCGCTGAAGCTCATGCAGGCCCTCGGCGCCAACCCGCTCCACTGCATGCGTTGCCACCGCGAAGTAGCGCCTGAGACGCTGCCGCTGCCCGCGGACCTCGCCGACCCGATCGCCGATTGGTGTGGTGTGTACGACGCAATCGACCGACTGTGGCTCGACTCCGGGGCGTACGAGGCGTGGGCGGCGAGCGAGCTGGCGAACCTCGAGAGCCCCGTAAACCGAGCCGGTCTCGCGCTGCGCGCCCGGGTCGACGCTGTGCGGAGGTGCTACTATTGGCTGTTCGACGGCGCGGCGGGCACGGGTTCGACCCATGCGACTGACACGCCGCGCCGGTGCCCGGCGTGTGCAACGCCCATGACCCGCTATATGGGGAGTCGAGTGCCGCAGGTCGTGTGCGAGGTCTGCAGCCTGGTTGCCGCAACCGACACTACGGCGTGATCCGGTAATGCCTAACGTATGATTCGGAAGCTCGTTGTCCTGACGCTCGGCCTGTTCGTGCTGCGTTGGCTGTTTACCGACGGCCGGCGACGCGTCCGCGAGGTTCGCCTGTCGACCGGGCGCGTCGTCCGTGTTCTCAAGGCGCGCCACGATCCCTTTCCACCTCACCAGGACGACGACCCGGATCACGTCCACGGGCCCAGATTCGAGGTCGCGTTCGCGGCCGATGGCCTGAGCCGGTCGGAACGCGCGGCCATCATGCCCGAGCTCGCAGTGTGGGCCGCAGCGCTTCCCGAAGCACGCGGTTGCGGACGGGTCATGGTGCAGGCGGCGGAGCAGGTGGTCGTGCGCCGGCTGTGGTGGCGGTATCTGCACGCGGAGTGGGCGGAGTTCCGGCGAACGTCTGAGGGTCACGGGGTTGAGCTTCTGCGCGATCCATGGGCTCGCGAGATGCCGGCCGCGTAACCGAGCGCGGACGCAGTAATTATCGCATCTGACTGTCCTTCCAGCTCGCCTTCCGGCGTTATGCAGACATGAGTCCGCACTCGACCGGCCTGATAGGCGCATGACCATTCTCGCCATTCATCACGTGCAGCTCGCCATGCCCGCCGGCGGAGAAGCGCAAGCGCGAGCGCGAGCGTTCTACGCCGGGATCCTGGGCCTCGCCGAGATTCCGAAGCCCGCGACGCTTGCGCCACGAGGCGGCGTGTGGTTTGGTAACGCGGCCGTCCAGCTCCACCTGGGCGTCGAGACCGATTTCCATCCCGCCCGGAAAGCACACCCGGCTCTGCTGGTCGATGATCTGGACAGTCTTGAGGCCGCGTCCCGGGCCGCAGGCTTCCCGCCACAGCGCGACAGCGAGCTCCCCGGTCATGAGCGGTTCTACGTTGCCGACCCGTTCGGCAACCGTCTGGAATTTCTACAGTTGAAGCAGCCCGGCACGGCTGCTGCCTAACGCGGGCCGGTCGATCAGGGGGGCTGACGAGGCCGGCCCGCTACACTGCACCGAGTCGGCCGCGCTCGAGTCGCGCGTGCCTTCGGACGGCTCACGGCCGGCCCTTCTCGCGAAGACCGTTGGAGCGGCGAGGCTTGTAGTCCGCGCGGTGCTCGCGGCTGCCAAGCACACCGTGCAGGTTGCCCGAGTTGTCGCTCGGTCCGTCGGCACGACCGCGTCGCATTTCCTCGAACAGTCGCTTGCGCTCGCTGTTCTTTTCGGCTTCGTCATGCTGCTGCCGATCCTCGACCAATCGTCGCTTTCCGCCGAACGCCGCTCGTTTCCGATCGAGATCGGCGCGGACCTTCGCGGGCAGTTCGGACGGTCCCGACTTGAGCTGCTCGACAATGCGAGCTTCGGTCTTCGGCCCGTGCTCTCCTTCGGCGTGCGATGTATTCCGCATTCGACGCTTACCCACGATGCCTCCGGACGATGGCGGAGTCCGGCGCTGTTCTTGGGCCGCGGTTGCGCGAGCGCCGGCGAGGAAGGAAGTTCGGCGCTACATGTTCAATGCCACTTCGTGACGACCGATCAGACATCACGCCGGCGGCGTCGAGCGTGCGCCAGCGCCAGATCGGCGGCAGCCCTGCTGTCAGTGCTCGCGGCGAACGGCTGTGCTCCCGCCACGAGCACTCGCGAGTCGGCGGCGGCCCGCGACGCGACAGCATTGGCGCTGACGGGCGTCACCATCATCGACCCCGCCAGTGACGAGCCCGCGCGTGTCGATCAAACCGTACTGATCAACGGTGGGCGCATAACGACGGCCGGGTCGCGAGAAAGCGTGCACGTCCCTGACGACATTCGGCGGATCGACGCCGCCGGCCGCTACGTCGGTCGCCGCGCAGGCGCTGCACACGGCGGCTCGCGACGCGCGCGCCTGACGCGGTTCCGGGATCACTCGGAACGCCTGATCCGCGCAGGCGCTGTCAAATCCAAGGATCAGAGTCGTTTGAAATTGGATCAAACGACTCTGACCCGTGAGCAGTGAGACGCGGCGCTCGCGCGGCTCGACAGCGTCGTGGAGGGGTGCGCGACATCGATTCCGGCTCTGGTGGCAAGCGCCCGACGGTGGTAGTTCCCAGCGACCCCCCGACAGGATCTCACGATGAAGCGCTGCCGGCGCCGGCGATCGCTGTACTGCCTCCCGTTTCTCACCATTGCGGCCGTCACCTCGGCGACGGCGCAGGTGCCGCCAGCCACGCCCGGCGCTCCTTATCCCCGCCCGCCCGGGTCGTACGAAGTGGACGTCGAGCGATCCATCATGGTACCCATGCGCGACGGCGTGCGGCTCGCCACCGACGTCTACCGTCCGAAGAACGTCGCGGGGCCGCTGCCCACGGTCCTCATCCGTCTTCCCTACAACAAGGCGACGTATCGTGGCGCGAGCGTGCCCGCATCGTTCTTCGCGTCGCACGGTTACGCGGTCGCCGTGCAGGACGTGCGCGGCAAGTTCGCGTCGGAGGGACAGTATCGGGTCTACGAAGGCGACATGACCGACTGGTCCGACACATTCGACTGGATCGGCACGCAACCGTGGTCCACCGGCCGCATCGGCACGTACGGCTGCTCGTACCTCGGCGAAGGGCAGATCATCGCAGCGCAGCAGCGCCATCCCAAACACATCGCCGCCATTCCGCAGGCAGCCGGCGGGAACATCGGACGAGTGGGGCGGCGACGTGAGTTCTGGGGGTCGGTGGAAGGCGGCGCGTTCTCCATCTCGATCAACTTCGGCTGGATGCCCGTCTTCGCATCGACCGACAAGGGCGCAAGGCCGATGCCTAACGTCGACCTCGCGACGTTCTTCCGCACGCTCCCGGTGATCGACATGACCGACCGTGCCGGCTCGCCGTCGTGGGACTGGCGAAACTTCCTCGAGCGCTCGCCCGATGATCCGTGGTGGGACAAGCAGGGCTATCTCACCGGCGCCGATTCCGTGACCGTCGCCGCGCTGCACGTTTCGTCGTGGTTCGACATGGCGCAGGAGGCGCTCGAGGAGGCCGAGATCTTCCGCAACAACGCGCTGAACGACCGGGCGAAGAACGGACAGTACGCGATCATCTCGCCAACCGTGCATTGCGCGTCAGAAGGTGCAAGTAGCCAGACGAAAGTCGGGGACCTCGACGTCGGCGACGCCCGGCTTCATTACTGGGAGACCTACCTCGCGTGGTTCGATCGCTGGCTCAAGGGCAACGAACACGCGATCGACTCGCTGCCGCGGCTTCAGTACTACGTGATTGGGCGGAACGAGTGGCGCAAATCCGACCGCTGGCCTGTAGCGGGGATGCGCGAGACGTCGTTCTATCTTCGAAGCGATGGCGGCGCGAACACGCGGAACGGAAACGGGCGCCTGAGTCTCGAACCGCCAAAGAGTGAGCGTCCCGACACGTTCACGTACGACCCGGGGAATCCGGTCCCTGCGCGCGGAGGCTCGATCTGTTGTACGGGGAACCCGAAGGACGTGCCCGGCTCGTTCGATCAGCCGGACATCGAGCAGCGGCCGGACGTGCTCGTTTACACGACCGACGCACTTCGCGACGGGCTCGAGCTCACGGGTCCGATGCGGGCCGTGGTGTATCTGAGCTCGGACGCGCCCGACACGGACGTCACCGTCAAGCTGCTCGACGTGTTCCCCGACGGCCGCTCGATGAACATGCAGGAAGGCATCACTCGCGTTAGGTACCGCGAGGGCTACGACCGTCCGCGAATGATGTCTCCCGGGAAGGTGTACGAGGTTCCCGTGGACCTTCATGCGACGTCGTGGTACCTCCCGCCGGGCCACCGGCTGCGCGTGCAGGTCTCGAGCTCGAACTTCCCGCGCTTCGACCGCAACCTGAACACCGGTGGCCGCAACTACGACGAGACGACCTGGCGAAGCGCGAAGAACACGGTGCACCACACGTCGGCCTACGCGTCGCGTCTGATCCTGCCGGTGGTCCGCTGAGTCAGAGCAGGATCAAGGGGTCAGGATCAAGGGGTCAGAGCCCTTGATCGTTGAATTCAAGGGCTCTGACCCCTTGATCTGCGTTTGAATGATGAAATAGGGGTCTGACCCCTTGATCCGCCTACCTGACCTTGAAGCCAAAGCCGACGTTCACATAAACCGGCGGCACGGTCTCGTTGAATTGCTCCGTCTTGAGAAACCCGGCTCGCGTCATGAGCTCCGTGCGGCCCAGCGTCACGCCGCCCGTCAGCCCGTAGTGAATCGTGCCTCCGGTCCCGCTATACCAACCATCCTTGGCGTCCGGATAGAAGTAGGTTCGGTACCAGTCCGTGTGCGTGATGCGCGTCGCCATGTTCTTGTCGATGCCCGCCTCCGTTCCCGCAAACCACCGCGGCCGATACACCCGAGCGTCCACGTCGTGGCGGCACCGATGCCTAACCCGCGGTAGATCGAGTTGCTGGTGCCGCGCGCACTCACCGCGGCCTCACCGGTGAGCCTGAGCGAACGCCACCGCACCGCCGACGTTCGAGCGCTCACGCGCCCGCGAAAGTCACGCGCGTCGAGTCCCGCGACTACCCAGCCAGCTTCGGCCGAGACCTGCGACTCACGCAGATACGGCAGACTCCGCGCGACACCGATCGACCCCACGACGCCTGGGTCCAGCCCATAGCTCGTGTATGCCCACGTCGTGCTCGAGTCGAAGCGGACGACGTTCCACTGACCAGCCGCCCCGCGAGCGCTCAATGCAATGCAGGTGGTGGCTGCCGCCGCCATCAGGAAATGTCGGTGCGTTTTCATAAGGCCCCCGCCCGCGCCGTCAGGTATCCACGAATGAGCGACACCGTCCGCGCCGGTTGTGTCCAGTGAACGTCATGTCCTTCCCCCGGGATCACCACGAGCGAAGCGACAGGATAGTCTTTCACCTGCTCCCGCTGGAGCGATTCGCCCACGACTTCGCTCCGGCCGCCCGCGATGAACAGCACCGGCGTGGTGAACCGGGCGAGGTTGGTGGTGAAGTCGTAGACCTGTACGCCCTTGGAGTTCTGCCCGCTTTCGGCGACGTAACGATTCGCTGCGGCTCCGAGGCGCCACACGGGTGCGGGGTCGATAGTCCGCTCGTGGAACCGCGGCTGCGAGTTCTTCATGCCGAGCAGCATCTCGTAATCCATGCGGGCGTGACCGTCCGCCGAGATGAACTGCGTGCTCCACGCCATGTCGTTGAGCCACTCGGAGAACGGGTCGAGATCGCGGAGATCGTCTTTCAGGCGCTCGTACCTGGCGCCCGTCAGCGGCCCCGACTCGATCAGCACCGCGCCGGCGACTCGCTCCGGATGCAGGTTGATGTACTCGGTGGCGAACATGCCGCCCCACGACTCGCCGACGAGATACACCTTCCGTCCGCCCGAGTACTTGGCGACGATCGCGTCGAGATCGGCATCGTAGGTCGCAATGTTGAGCGTCGACTTCCCGTGTCGCTGCGACAGCCCGGAGCCGCGCTGGTCCCAGAAGACCAGGAAGTAGTGGTCGGCGAGGCTGTATCCATCGTATCGCGCCGCGAGCGGCAGCATGCTGCGGTAGTCCTCCGCGGACGCTGCCGAGCGCCATGTGCCAGGGCTTGCCGGGCGACGTCGGAATCCAGCGCCGTGACGAAGTACGGCTCCAGCTCGGGGACGATCGTCAGGTAGGCATGGCGCAGGAGGGTCATCCCGTAGACCCAACGCGCGTCCTCCTGGTTGATCGCCACAGCGCGAACGAACGTCGCGAGTCCAATGAAGAGCGCGACGGACATGAGGAGCGCGGCGACAAGGAGCGTCTCACGGCCAAACCCGGTTGCCTGAGCGAGTAGCGCGAGCGCGACCACGATTGCCGACAGTATTCCGATGAAGATCGTCGCTCGGCCGAACATCTCCTGGTACCCGAGGTTGCGGGACGACAGGAGGCTCCAGTGTTCGGTAGTGAGGATATCTACGGCGCGCGGATGACCGAGCCCACTCGCCGTGATGCCGCCGTCCGTCGGCGGGCCACCGTGTCCCTCCGCTTGCTCACTGGTCATTGAGTCTCCGATCTCCGAGCCAGAAACGGATCCGAGCCTCCGTTCCGCGCCGAATGGCGTCATATTCACGTACACTGCGGTCACGTACAGGGCGGGGTAGTGACGACGCATAACGAATACCGAACGTGAAGGTTGCAGCATTCCAGGCGCCGCTCGACGCCTGCAAAGGCCTGCAGGCAATCCCGCTGATCCGCGAGCAGATCGACCGCTGCGAATCCCTTGGCGTGAGCTTCCTTTGTTGCCCGGAAGGCATACTCGGCGGGTTAGCGGATTACGCGGACGAGCCTAACGAGATCGCCATTGGCGTCGCCAACGGGTCCCTGAACCGCGTTCTCGCCCCGCTGGCCAGCGAGCGCGTGACCACGATCGTCGGATTCACGGAAATCGATGGCGAGGGGCACCTGTACAACTCGGCCGCGGTGTTCGCACGTGAGACCGTCGGCGTCTATCGAAAGCTCCATCCAGCGATCAATCACTCTGTTTATCGCGCCGGTCGGGAGCTCCCCGTGTTCACCATCGGCGACCTCGCGTTCGGGATCCTGATTTGCCGGGACTCGACGTTCGCCGAGCCAGCACACACCCTGGTGTCGCGCGGAGCTCGGGCGATCTTCGTTCCGACAAACAATGGATTGCCGCCGGCCAAAGGCGGAGCGGAGCTCGTGGCCGAGGCGAGAAGCGGGGACATCGCCCGCGCCCTGGAGAGTCGTGTTTCGGTGATCCGTGCCGACGTGGCGGGAGTGGCAGGGAGCCTCGTGTCGCATGGAGCATCGGGAATCGTGGGCCAGGCCGGCGCGGTGCTCGGCGAAGCGCGGCCCCTTGCGACGGAGCTCGTCATAGCGGAGATCGACTCCACACGGGACTGATCGCTGGCGTCAGGCGCGACCGCGCTCGTCGCGACCTGGTTTCAGGGTCATCGATTGACCCCACGTAGGTCTAGCGCCCGAAGCGCCTCGAACATGCGCCGTCGGGAGGGAGGCCTGCGATTCCCGAATCAGCGTCGGCAAGATCCGCACGCGTCGAGAACGGCTGTTCCGGGAATTGATATACTGCATCAACGTGCCACCTGGCCTGAGGGCTGGCGGCGGCTTCGAGCGCAGCCATCATGCTCGCAATGCTCGCTATGCTCGCTGACGACCACATAGATGCGCTCGCATGCAGCCGGGACACACGGTGTTTCGGGTGCGATTGCCTGTCGCCGGCACAAAAGCGTTGCTGCCGCCCGGGGCGAACTAGTAGAGCGTGTGTGAGATGTTGATAGCAGGCGTCCTAGGCCTCGTGGCCAGATTTGGCAACTAGGGCGCTCGGTGGTGCCTCGGCCCTCTCCACGTGTGTTGCCAAATCTGGCAACAGGGCCGTCGCGCGCCTGCTATCAACATCTGGCAATCACTCCACGAGAGCGGGCTCAGACCGGTTTGATATTGCGGTTGATGCGGAACACGTTCTCCGGATCCCACCGCGTTTTGACCTGAGCCAGTCGCTGGAGCGCCCCGCCGAGCGCGGCCTCGATGCGGTCAGCACCATCGTCCTCGGTCAGGAAGTTGATGTACGTCCCGCCTGTTGAAAACCGCCGCATGGCACTCCACGCCTGACGCACCCACTCGACGTTCGCCTCGTCGTCTTCCGAACGCTCCCATGAGCCGGTGATGTTGAGCAAGTAGCACGCATCGCGATTGCCGACCGGCGAATAGTCCTGGCTCAGCCGATTCAGCGCGCCTTCCATCTGGAACAGGACCACTGCCGAGTGAGGCGACCGGATTCTCGCCGCGTGCTCGATTACTATTTCGCATAACGCCGGTTCGATGCGGGGCAGGTATTCACTCTTCCAGTAATAGCGGCGGCCCTTCGGCTGCGTGGCGTCGAGCAGTGATTGCATCTGCACATACGTTCGACGCATCAGCACGTCTCCGATCGGCTTGCCGAAGGACTTGATTGGAGCGACGGCCTTTTCGCCTTCGTCTGGATCCCCCGTGTGGCAGGCAAGCACTGCGACGATCGGCGCCCCATGCCACTCTTCGGGAAGCCACGGTGCCGGCGGCGCCGGGCGCATGAACGCCACGAGCGTGAGCTCGGGCGGGGCTTGCTCGGCGAGCGTCGCGTACAGCTCGAGCACCCGCGGCGCCTCGCTCGCGGGCCAGGCGACGGCTCCGCCAACCATCTCCGGTCCAACGCGGTGAAGCATGTAATCGATGCCGGTCACCACACCGAAGTTGCCGCCACCGCCTCGCAGGCCCCAGAAGAGGTCTGCGTTCTCGTCGCTCGTCGCGCGCACGCGTCGTGCTTCCGCCGTGACGACGTCCATGCCGGCAACATTGTCCACGGTCCAGCCCCACCGCCGCGTCAGGTAGCCGATCCCGCCACCGAGCGTCAGTCCCGCGACGCCGGTGAGCGAGATGAAACCGAGAACGCTCGCCAGCCCGTGCAGCTGCGTCTCCCGATCCACGTCGCCAAGCAGGCAACCCGCCTGCGCGTGGGCAACCCGCCGGTGCGGATCGACCCACACGCCGCGCATGAGCGACATGTCGAGCATGAGGGCGCCGTCAGCGACGGCCAGCCCTGCGATGTTGTGTCCGCCGCCCTTGATGCAGAGCAGGAGGTCGTGCTCGCGCGCAAACCGCACGCACTCGAGCACATCGGCGATGCCAAGGCAGCGAGCGACCATGGCGGGCCTTCGGTCGATCATGCTGTTCCAGACGGTTCGCGAGTCCTCGTAACCCCCATCACCCGGGACGAGTACCGGTCCACGAAGCCGTGCCTTCCAGCCGTTGAAGGCGTCCTGCGGCAGGTCGATCTCCTCGCCGTCCACTGTTCTCGCTCTCATGGCGGCTCCCTATCGATCAATGGGTTGAGCCTAACGCGAGTCGCGTGGCCCGGCTGCCCGGATGTTCCAGCCATGCGCGCGAAACCATTCGCCCGTGACATGTCGTCGAGCCTGCCAGGACGCCACCTAATTGTCGTGACAATGGATGAGAACACCGTCCCCTCGAGCTCGCGGGGCCTTCTCGCCGATAATGGAGGCGAGTCGCTCGTCGGTCAATTTGATTTTCTGCGCGATCTCCAACGCTAACGGCGAAATGTCCACGGCTACGCGGACGGCGCATCGTCATTCCAACGTCGGATGGCTGTGGCGTCGCGAGACCGGCTGCCGACTCATCGCGCTCGCGTGGGCGTCCTCGAGCGCGTCAACCTGTCGGTCCAACGTGTATCGCTCAGCTGTCGCGACGCCAGCCAGTCCGAGGCGACGCCGGAGTGGCGGGTCATCGCGAAGCCGGGTAATGGCCATCGCAAGGGCGCCAAAATCCCCGGGCGGATAGGTGAGGCAATTGACGTCGTGGCGGCAGAACTCGGCGTTGCCGCCAACGCCGGTCGAGACGACGACGCTTCCAGACGCCATGGCCTCGAGGGCCGTCAGACCGAACGCTTCGTGCTCGATCTCCGACGTGAACAGAGTCACTGCGGCTCTTCGATACTCCTCGGGAAGCTGTTCACGAGGCGCATACGACCACGAGACGCGCTCTGAAAGACCGAGGCGCGCGATCTCTTCCTGAAGCGCTGGTCCGAATTCGGCGTCATCCGATCCGAGAATGCGGAGGCGAGTGGTTCGAGGAAGTTGCGCCAACGCCTTAAGCGCCGTGAATACGCCCTTTGAAATCCGCACACGGCCAACCCAGAGCAGCTCGTCGTTCCACGTGAATTGTGGCGCGCGATTCTCGAAGAACTGCGTCGGCAGCCCGGGTGGAATCACGCCGCCCGGGAGCTCGACGCCGAAGTGTGCGTTTGCCCGCGACCGAGTGTACGCGCTGACGAAATAGAACGCCCCGAGCTTTGGAAGATCTGGGAGATCGGTCGGAATCCCGGTGATCCGGGCGATCGCGCGGGAGCGATGGGGATGGAGGTCGGAAAGAAAGCGACGATGCCAACCATCGGCCCACGCTCCATACACGAGCCAATCATCGCCGATGACGAACGTGAGCCGGTAGCCGAAGTCGGCGGCGGCCGCGATGAGATTCAGCGATAGCGCTCCCATATGCCAAAAGGACACTACGTCGGGCCGATGGGACTCGAGCGCGTCGGTCAACGCAGAGAGGTTGCGACGCTCTATGGCAACTGCTTCACGCAAGGGCGGATACAGGCCCTCCCCGTTTTTGTAGTACGCCCGCAATGCGCCCGTGACAGTCGGACCGGTCGACACCTGGTGTCTCATCGTTCGCGGCCGATCAGTCGTCAATACGTGCACCGTGTGGCCGCGCGCCGCGAGAGATGTGCACACGTCCCATGCCATCGCCTCGTACCCACCGGCGATGGGTGGTGGAAATTCGTGGGTCACCACGAGCAGACGCATCCCAACTACTTGGTGTTCCGCCTAACGCATCAAGTTGAGCTGCAAGGGCACTTCAAAAGATGCAGCGCCGCAGGCGTTGCCTCCATGGGGCCTTGCCAGCTCCAACCGACGTTAGGTAGCCTGCCACGCAGGAGCAACCCGACCGACGCGAACCTGGTGACGAAAAAGCCGGCGAGTGCGCACATTCTGGTCGGAATGTGCAGCAACTTCGCGTTGCTTGCTCTTACGGCGGCGGGTTTCTCGGCTCTGTCAGGCCGCTTCCGTGCTGCCACGACCCTCTTGGGGTTTGGAGTGAATCCATGCTTTACGTTCGCGCGTCATTCAGCGCTGTTGTGCTGTTCGCAGTGGGCGCGGGCCGGTCGTCGGCCCAGACAGTGGAGGTCGCGGCTCCAACTCTGATCGCGACCGGAGAGCGCGGGCGCCAACCCTACGAACCGCACGTTGCAATCGACCCGACTCGGCCCGGTCACGTCCTGGTCGCGAGCATTGTGAGCGGACCCGGGAATCTCACGTTCAGCGCCCGAGTCACACAGTACTCGTGTGCGGCCTTTCATTCCACCAACGGTGGCGCGACCTGGGCGCGCCACGATTTCGCAACTTCGCAATGCTTCGACCCGTGGATTGTCTACACGCCCGCCGGCCACGCCGTTGTCTCGCTGTCCACGCAGCACGAGGCGTTTCGCCAACAAGGAAACAGCGGGCTGGTGCTGTTCCGGTCTCAGGACGGCGGCGCTACGTGGGATGACACCCCGACGCCGGGAGGACGCGATCACGACCATCCCGTAATGGCGATCGACGCGTCGAATGGTCCGCGCAGTGGATGGATCTATGTGACGTCTCACCGATCGACTCGCGCCGACGACGGGATGCGACGGTGGGGCGTGTATGTCGCCCGCTCGCGAGATGGGGGAAAGACGTTCGATGATCCTGTCAACGTGATCCCCAACAACCTCCACAACCTCGCCGAGATGCCTGTCGTACTTCGTGACGGGACCCTGATCGTCTCGTTCGTGGATGGCATCTTCTTCGCGGACACCGGCGGCAGCGCACCGCAGTCGGTACCGCTTGCCCGGCGTCGTGCTTGGGTCGCGCGCTCTGTCGACGGAGGATTCAGTTTTTCCATCCCATTGTTCGTCACCGACGCGTGCGGCCCTCCCCCGGGGTATCGCCTCTCTGCACTTGCTGCGGATCGATCCACGGGTCCCTTCGCCGACCGGCTCTACTTCGCCTGCCGCCAACAAGGCGGCGGCCCGATCGTCGTGGTCAGCTCGCGCGACCGTGGCGAGACCTGGATGTCGCCCACCGTTGTGACCGCGGCGAGCTCACCTCCTGGTGTTGCCGAACGCGTTCCCACGATAGCGGTGAACGACAGCGGCACGGTGATGGTCGCGTGGATCGATGCGCCGGGGCCGCCCAGTAAATGCGTGCAGACCCTGTTCGTCGCGGCGTCGCGCGACGGGGGGCGGACCTTTGCACCAGGCCAGCAGGTGTCATCTGCCGGCCAATGTACCGATAGCACGTTCGTCGCGTCCTCAACGGGAGGCGACTACTTCGGCCTTGCCTCGCAGCCGGACGGTCGTTTTCGATTGGTGTGGGCAGAGATGCGTGATGGCATCTCGCAGTTGCTTACGACGACCGTCGCGGTGCGCCGTTAGGGTGTTCACAGAGTGCTGACGAGAGGCCATCCCAACACCGCGCGTGCTGATCTGGCGCGACGCGCAGATCCAAAAGGTTCATCATCGGTTCTGGGTGTGCGACCTAACGCCCCCGCATAAGCTGCGGTGCGAGGCTCGTGGTGGTTGTTCCGAGGATATGCGTCGCGCCGAGCGCTGTCGGCTGCATGCCGTAGTTAGGCCTTTCCGGTTGCGGACGAGGCAGAAGCCGCCCCCGGCACATATTTGGCGAAGATCGTCCTAGTCTCTGCTGGCAACTCGTTGAAGGCTCGGACGAAGTGGTCGGTTCGGGTCGAGCCGAAACGTCGCGCGCCAGCTTGGAGGTACTTCAGCACCTCGTCGATCTCCCGAATCCCTCCTGCCGCCTTGACCTGGCACCTCCCTTTCACCGCGTGGTACATCAATCGGACGTCGTCCAGCGTCGCACCGCCGTCCGCATACGCAGTCGACGTCTTCACGAAGTGAGCGCCAGTCTGCGCAATCCATTCGCAAGCCCGTTGCTTCTCCTCGTGGGTCAGATAGCAGTTCTCGGTGATCACTTTGACGATCCTCCCCTCGGCCGCCCTGATCACCCCTTCGATGTCCCGAATGAACAGCTCTATCTCCCCGTTCTTCAGGGCAGGGATGTTCATCACCATATCGATCTCTTCGGCACCGAGGTCGAGGACCTCGTGCGCTTGATACATCTTCATCGACGGTGTCTCGTTGCCATGCGGGAACCCGACTACCGTTCCTACGAGGACACCAGAGCCTCGCAGCCGTTCGGCAGCAAACTGGATGTAGTGGGGTTGCACGGTGAGAGTGGCCGTGCCCAATCTGACTGCGGTATCGGCGAACTGGGCGATCTGTGCCCGACTGGCATCGGGGCGGACAATCGAGTGATCGAATAGCTTGGCGAAGCTTGCGACTTCCATGGGGACCTTCTCGGTTCAACAGACGGACGTGGTAAAGTGGCCTAACGCGCTGGAGCTTAGCTGCGGCGATCAGCTTTCATTACTCAACCCAACTGCTTCAGCGCGCCGTCAGCTACAACTCATCGTTTGGCTCCCGACGACATGATTCGCGAACGCTAGCGTGTCTCTGGGTGCGGCGCGAACCCGACACCTACGGCAGAGTCGTGCCATGTTTACGGAGAAGGGCGACGCTGACGGAGAGGATCCATAGCGCTAAGAGGCCGCCGAGGACCGGGAGGTGCCAGCCGTTGACACTAAGAAAGTGTGCCGGGTTCGTGCCCGAAAAGACGGTGCCGCGTCCAACACGACCTGGGCCAGGTCCGCTTCGTGGCGATACCAGAAGTCGCAGATGACCACGGCCTCATCCGGGTCAATCGAAAACCTGTGGCCCTGTCGATCGCGTCCACGCTCCGACGCACCCGAGCCACGCGGCCGCCGCCCGCGCAACCGAGGAGGCCGAGCCCACCGACCGAGAGAGTCACGCCGGTGCTCGTGGTGACCTTCCCGAACCCCCTGCGACTCATGGGCGCCGGCATCGCACCTCCCGGTTCAGGCGGCGGGCTCGCGAGTGTAGGCCAGGGACAGGTTCGACTCGAAGATCACCGCCGCTGGCGCTCCATGATTCTCCGTTCGGACGACGCGCGCAAGGCGGCAGGGTCCAAATGAGTCGGGACTCTTCCGGGAAGGCACTCAGTGTCGTGATCGTCGCGGCAGCCTAACGCCCAAAGGTGAGCTGCGGGCGAAGTATCACTATTGCGACCACACAGCGTGACTATCCCAGTAGTCGGGATTCGCGGCGCCGGATGCCTCGGGGATCAATTGCTGCACTTCGCCGGTCGCGAGGACCGCCACGTACAGGCGGAGATGCCCCGTGAACGGCGGACTCCAACCGTTTGGTTGCCCGTTGTAATCGCTGAATACGATACGGCGACCATCGGGCGACCAGTCAAGATCGGACTCCCATGCGGCTCTGACGCCGAGGAACTTCAAGTCTCGGCCGTCTACACCGATGGTAGTGAGCTCGAAGTTGTGCATAAACGCCATCGATCGGCCGTCGGGTGACCACGCCGGCGACCAGTACGAGAAGTACCAGGTACTGCCATTCTGAACAACTCCGTTCATGACGGCGCGCGGAGGAGTGCCGTCCAGCGCTACCACGTAGATCGCGACAGGCTCCATCCAACAGCAATCATAGCGAACGAACGCAATTCGTTGTCCATCTCTCGACCAGGCAGGTCGTTGCATCTCATCGCCGCGTTGGATGAAGTCGTTGGCGACCAGCAAGCGATCGAATGACCCGTCGGGCTGCATGACGCGAATGCCCCCGTCGGAGAACACAAGCTGCGTCCCATCGGGCGACCATGAGGGCTGAGACCCGCCGCGCCGAATGATGCGGTCGTTGGTGCCGTCGGCGCTCATCAGGCTGATGCCATTGGGCGACTGATATGCGATCGTGGTGCCATCGGGTGACCACGCCGGCTCGTCTCCAAGAGCGAAGCGCCTAACGCCGGTGCTATCTGCCACGTAGATCCACGGCGATCCATCCCGTGTGCTGACGAAGGCAACACGCCCGGTGATCGAGGCGACGGGCCGGGACGGCGGCGGCCCCGGGCCATTGGGAACGCTGGGTGGCGGGGCCGACGGAGGCGGCTGCAACGTAGACTCGGTCGGGCCGGGCGCATCGCTGCACGCGACTGCCAGAAACGCCAGCGCGGCGACGCACAACTGAGCGCGCGTGCATCGCTCGCTGCGCTGATCGTGTGCGGAGCCCATTGAGCTGCCTCCCAAGTCCGATGCGAAACTCTATTGCGACACTCCTTGGTAGCATTACGCCATTTTGGGCCGGATCACGACATACGCCGCGCAGCCTCGTCTTGAGTGCGCCTGCGCCCGGCGGTAGTATGGGCCGAGGGCCGTGCCGCCATGCTCTTCCCGCGCCAGGCTTTGACTCACACGCCACACCGGCGCGGAGAGGGCACGACGCACGGATCGCCTGGCGGTAGCGTTGCATGAGCGAGACATCGACACCCACCACCGCTGGATTGCTAGAAGCGGTCGAGCGCGGAGACGCCGCGGCATTGACCGCCCTCTTCTCGCTCGTCTACGACGAGCTCAGCATCCTCGCCCACCAGCAACGACGACGGTGGCACGGTGACATCACGCTCGACACCACCGCGCTGGTGCATGAGGTGTATCTCAAAATGGCGGGACAGAACCAGCCCGCGTTCAAGAGTCGCGCGCATTTCTTCGCCGTCGCCGCGAAAGCGATGCGACACATTCTGTGCAATTACGCGCGCGATCGAAGCCGGAAGAAGCGCGGAGGCCGCGTGCAGCACGTTCGACTCGAGCCCGAACAACAGCTCGCCGGACAACTGCAGTTATCGGACGACCAGACCGAACGGCTCACTGCGCTCGACGAAGCACTGCGAGCCCTGGAGCGTATCGCAGCACGGCAGGCACAGGTGGTGGAGTGCCGCTTCTTCGGTGGGATGAGCCTCGAGGACACCGCCATTGCGCTCGGCACATCAGCGCGCACGGTCCAGCGCGACTGGATCTTCGCCCGCGTATGGCTTCGCCGTGAAATGCAGCTGAAGCTCGACGAGCTCGGCTGAGGAGCACTGGTGGACGAGTCCCGCCTGGAGCACGTGATCGCTCTTTTCGAGCAGGCGCTCTCGGTGCCGCAGGAGCAGCGTCCAGAGTTCGTGCGACAGGTGTCCGGCGATGACACCGCACTGCGTCGGGAGCTCGGATCGCTCCTCGACGCGGAAGGATCCGCTGCCGAGTACTTCGACGATCTGGCGGATCGCGTAGTGTCGCCGGCCTACGCAGCCCTGGCAGACGCAGCGACAGTGGGCCCGCGGTGGGAGGGCCGACGCATCGGCGCCTACCGACTCGTTAGGGAAGTCGGACGAGGCGGCATGTCGCGCGTCTTTCTCGCCGAGCGTGCGGATGGCGAGTTCGAGCGGCAGGTGGCGCTCAAGCTCCTGCGCCCCGGATTCGATTCCGACATTGACGTGATGCGCTTCCGTGCGGAGCGACAGATCCTGGCGTCTCTCGACCATCCGAATATCGCGCGTCTGCTGGATGGTGGCGTGACAGATGACGCGCTGCCGTATCTGGTGCTCGAGTACATCGATGGCGTGCCCGTGGACCGCTACTGCCACGCTCGTCGCCTCTCGACGCGACAGCGTCTGGAGCTCTTTCTTGCCATCGCCGACGCCGTCGAGTACGCCCACCGCAACTCCGTTGTCCACAGGGACCTCAAACCGTCCAACATTCTGGTGACGTCGGATGGCACGGTGAAGCTGCTCGATTTCGGCGTGGCGAAGCTGCTCGAGCAGCACGCGCCGGGCGCACGGCCGACAACGCGCACCGGGCATCGGTGGATGACGCCCGACTACGCCGCGCCTGAACAGATTCGCGGCAAACCGATCACGCCGCGCACCGACGTGTACCAACTTGGCGCGGCGCTGTACGAGCTGCTCGCGGGTCGCACGCCCTTCGGCCACTACGGCGAGACCATTCACGAGCTCGAGCGGGCGGTGTTGGAGCGGGAGCCTGACTCGTTAGGCCATCCGCTGCGCGGGGACCTCGACGCCATCGTGTTCAAGGCGCTGCGCAAAAATCCTGACGAGCGGTACGCTTCAGCGAGCGAATTCGCGGATGACGTTCGCCGTCATCTGACCGGCCATCCGGTACACGCCCGTCGGCGAACGTTAGGGTATGTCACGCGACGGTTCGTGCACCGAAACAGGTTCCGGCTTGCGGCGGCAGCGGGGATCGTGCTGTTGGTCGCGACATCCCTGACTACGGTCACGGTCGAAAAGGAGCGCTCGCGCCGCGCGCTGGCCGAGCTGACTTCGAAAGTTGGCGCCGCGGACTCGGTACCTCCGTTGGTGAATGAGTTGCTCGCGCTGAGCTCGGCGGAACGGCTTGAGGATACCGCCGCGGCACGAGCGCTCGTGCAGAGGGGAGTGGCGTACGCGCGAGCGGCGTCGCGTCAACCGCAACGACAGGCCCAGCTCCTCGAGGCAGCGGGCATCGTTCAAACAAAGCTGCGCGAGTACGACAGCGCATTCTCTCTGCTTCAGGAAGCTCTCGTCATCCGGCGCCGGCTCGCCGATGCCCGGCGCGGTGGCAATCGAACGGTCGCGAGCAGGAGCTCGACGCCAGCCATCGCGCGAGATCCGATGCGACGACCACTGTTGTTCACGAGGCCCCCGGGCACCGTCTTCATGGTTGACGAAGACGGTTCGCACGAAGTCCGGATCACCGACCCTAGCGAGACCAACGACGCGCCGGCGTGGGCACCCGATGGACAGCGCGTGCTGCTAGCCCGCATGAGCGGGGCCCGCGGTATTTACGTCATAAGCCCCGATGGCACGGACCTAACGCCGGTGACCGCCCCGCCTCCGGGATGGGTGGACTACGGCCCTCTGGCCTTCGGCAACCAAGTCGTCTTCGTCAGGAACGATGGTGCCAAAGGACACATGATCTACCGCGTCAACGTCGACGGAACTGGCCTCACCCGATTGACCTCCGGTCCGCGGGACGGCAACGTCGTGCCATCGCCTAACGGTGATCTCATCGTGTTCGTCCGGGATGGCGACATCTATCGTCGCGATCTACCTCGCGGAACCGAAACGCGGCTGACGAACACGCCGGCGCAATACAAAGGCCTCGCGGGCGTGTCGCCGGACGGACGCAGGATATTGTTCACCCGCATCGATCCGGGCCGCTTCGAGCAGATCTTCGTCATGGATGTCGACGGCACTCATACGCGGCGCATAAGCCGGGGTGACTACTACGACTTTCTACCGAGATGGTCACCGGACGGGACGCGCATTGCGTTCACCAGCTCGCGCGACGGTACCAACGGCGTGTACACCATGAAGGCAGACGGAAGCGATGTGCGGGACGTGAGCCGCACACCGCTGACCCTCGCCATGCGTCCAGGCATAGGCGTGATTCAGGTGAACGAAAGCCTCTGGGCGTGGAGATGAAGACGTCGGCCGTGTTCGTTCCCGTGAGGGATGCACCCACTGGCTACTGCTTGCGATTCGGGTTCTGCACCTCGAAGAAGAAGTAGACGTTCGTCGGCACGTCCGGACCGAGCAGCCCCGCCGCCTGGAGCTCGCGCACCTTCGCCAGGCTCTTCGCCTGCGCGATCTGATTCCACACGGCCAGGGTGGTCACGCGGATGTTCACGGTGTTGTGCCACCCCGCCTGGCGATCCGTGATGATGTGGCTGTGGGCAGGCGCTCGCACACTATCCGGGAGGCCGACGCGCGACGCGTCGAGCGCATGGGGGTGATTGGGGCAGACCGTTCCGCCCGGGCAGTGCACCGTCGCGGGATCAGGCGTAAAGTCGGCCGGCGCGAGCGCGTAGATCTTCGGAATCGCTCCCGATCTCGGGGCGATGGTGGCGGGAGCACCGACCACGCAGCCAGTCGATACCGCACTCTCCGGAGGCTCGGCGCAGAAGTAGAGTCGCGTATAGCGCAGCGGGACCGTCTCGCCGTCGAACCAGCGGTAGATGATTCGCTTATCGTCGCCGGCGGCCGAGTTCGGGTTGTCGGCATCGAGGCGTGCGGTTGGGAGGGTAGGAGGCGCAGTGCCCGCGCCGGTGGACCGCTCGGGGCCGGAGCACGCAACCGCAACCCGAGGACTCGAACTTCGGCTCGAGTTCCGCGCCGAGATGATTGCCCTCGCCTCGGTGCTCGCCTCTGTGATCCTCGAAGACGTCCCCCGCCTACCGCGTCAGCTCACTCAACCGATTCAGAACGGCCGCCCTGTAGCCCCGGCTCAGCACCAGCCGCACGTCGTTGACCAGCGTCACGCGATACTCGCCGCCGCCAAGCGGCGCGCACTCGCGCACGCGTTCGAGGTTCACGATCGTGGATCGGTGAATCCGCGCGAACGTCGCACGGGAAAGCTGCTCCTCCAGCCGGCGCATCGTCATGCGCACGAAGTGTCGCCGCGGACCGGCGTGGATGCGCACGTAGTTGTCGTCCGCCTCGCACCAGTCGATGTCCCGGGTCGGGATCACCAGAACCGTCTCACCATCCTTCACGACGAGCCGGTCCGGCGGCGGACTCGCGCGCAGAAGGTCCTCCAAGCCCGCGTCGCGGAGTGGCCTGCGCTCAGAGCGCTCACGCAACCGGACTACCGTCGCCCGCAGGCGCTCGCGGTCGAACGGCTTCAGGAGATAATCGACGGCGTACAGGTCGAACGCTTGAACAGCGAATCGCTCGTAGGCGGTCACGAACACGATGTGCGGGCGCTCGGAAGGAGCCAGCGCGCGCACCACGTCGACTCCCGAGAGTCCCGGCATCGCGACGTCGAGGAACGCGGCATCAGGCTTCGTCTCGCGAATGCCCTCCAGCGCCTCGATCCCGTTACGACACCGCCTGACGATCCGCACCTCCGCCACTTCAGCCAGCCGACGCGCCAGACCGTTCAACGCGGCCGGCTCGTCGTCGGCAAGGAGGACGCGCAGCTCGGGCTGCGTCATGATGCGCGCGTCATGGTTATCGGAATTCTGATGGCCACGCGCGTCCCAGCTCCGTCGGAACGCGCCTCGCAGCGAAGGGAGCCGCTCGCTCCGTACCGCAGGGCCAGCCGGTCGCGCGTCGCACTCAATCCCATTCCTGTCGCCGCCTGCGGGTCACGCGCGAACCCCGGCCCGTCGTCCTCGACTATCAGCACGAGCGCGTCCGCCTCACGCGCGGCGGTGACGCAGACGCGTCCGCCCTCTACACGTTCACTCACGCCATGGCGAACGGCGTTCTCTACTACCGGCTGCAGAAGGAAACTCGGCACCGGCACGTCGAGCAGGTCCTCCGGCACCGCGACCGTCACCGTTAGGCGATCGCCGAATCGCACTTGCTCGATCTCGAGATAGGCGCGGAGCAGCTCGAGCTCGTCCCGCAGCGCGATCTCCGGCACATCACGCAGCCGGAGCGTCTCGCGCAGCAGGTCGGCGAGCTTCACCGCCATCGTCTCCGCCACCGTCGGCTGGGCGTCCGTCAGCATCGCGATGTTGTGCAGCGTGTTGAACAGGAAATGCGGCTGCAGCTGCATCTGGAGCGCGCGCAGCTGCGCTTGGGCGAGATCGGCCTCGAGCCGCGCGGTATCGAGCTCGCGCCGCCGGCGCGCCGCGCGCTCCTCCATCGCCATGCTCACCGCCACGACCGTCGCATACACCGCGACGCCTAGCCCCAAGTGTCCCACGATGAAGCGTCGAAACGCCGCGCCGTACGGCTCCGCGGGCAGCGTCGGCGGCCGCGAGAGCCAGAGCATCCACGTAAACCACATGGCAAAGAACATCGCCCCCAGGAGCGCGAGCACTCCGTGCACGGCCACGGACCGAGTCCAGGGCGGCTCGAGCGGAAAGCGGCGGAGCGCGACGCGCACGACGGGCGTGATGCCGGCCCAGATCCACCACGAGGCCATGGACGCCGCCGCGAACCGCCGAATGTAGGCGTGCACCTCGGGCGATAACGGGTAGAACAGCACCGTCACGGCGCCAGTGAGCAGCCCCGGAACCGTCCACCCTGCAACCGAGAGGAGCGCCGCGCGTATCCGTCTCACGTCGCGAATCTACCGCTTGGGTCGCGCCGGTGCCGAGTCGCTGGCGCCGGCGGTGGGCGTACTTTGTGGTGAACTGCGGCCACGTGCAGCGAATGACGCGAACGGATGCCGGGCTCGCATTACCTTGGGCCGGCATGAAGCCCAAACACATGCTCGTGGGCACGTCGCTGCTCTCGATTCTTCTCCTCTCCTTTCACCTCACGCAGGACGCCCTCCACGCGAGACCCGGCACGACCGAGGCGGGGCCCGGCAACCTCGTTGCGATACTCATCCTGTTCGTCTTGCTGTCGGGGACCGTGTTGCTCGCCAACCGTCGCTCGGGCCGGATCGTGATGCTGCTCGCGGCGCTCTTCGCGTTAGGCATGCCCGTCCTTCACTTCACGGGCGGCGCCGACATGAACAAGCGCAGCGGGGCCTTCTTGTTCGTCTGGTGCCTGATCGCGCTCGGCGTCACCGGGTTGTTCTCCGTCCTTCTCCTGACGTCGGAGCTGCTGCGCGTGTGGCGCCGTCCTCGACCGGGTGGGGATCGCGAGGGCGAACGCGCATGACCATGACGACACCGAGCAAGAACGCCCGGACGGCTTCACCCGCACCAGCGACAACCCCACAAGCCTGAGCATTGATTTAGCGCTCGTTGAGCGCTGCTCCAGTATGGTGCACGGAGGAGTCCGTTCGATCACTCATCGCAACGATCCCGATGGCGCGCTCGCGCAGCGGTTGCTTCGGATCTCTCGTGCGACTCGCCGGCGTGCTCGTACTGTGCGGCGTGTTGTTGCTCGTCTTCACCGCCGTGTTCCAGCCGTGGGGATTCTACCTCGGGGGAACGTTCCACCTCATTCCGTATTGGCAGGGGTGGGGCACGATCAGGTCGAAGACGGGCGGGGAGTACGTGCTGTTCGTCAACATGCGGTCGGGATCTCCGACCCGACTCGGCAGCGCGTATCTGAGTGGCGTCGGATACATCTGCACACCGAAACACGAGCGCTTTCAGAATCCGACTCGACGGCCGAGCATCGACTTTCGCGGTCGGTGGAGCGGCAACAGCCTGGTGATGACCGATGTCGGTAGCATTTACCGGGAGTTCCTGCCCGATGGGAGCGTGAATCGGGGGCAACTCCCGGCTGCGCGCGACACGCTTCCGATCACGATGACCGCCGGGACGATGTCGCAGTTCCAGGCGGCGTGCCGTGCCGTCCGATGAGACCCTGCCAAGCCTAACGAAGCTCGCTTAAGGGAGATCGGCTCGCCGGTCTCGCTGATGGTTTGGCGCGCACGGACAAAACGGTCGCCCTCGCGGCCCCCCGCACCAGTCGAGACTGACCTCGGAGCTGTTACCCCGGCGACGCGCGCGACCGGGCTTCGTGGTCCACGTCGAGCAAACGGGGCCGACGCATCCGTGTCATATATGGGAGGGCGCCGCACGACCGTGATCTCCGGCGTCCGTCTCGACCGACGACCATCGCCGAGGAGGTCCCATGTCCGCCGTTCACGCCGTCGCGGTCACGCGATCCGGACGGACAACGATCTCTTCACGACCTTCACGCGGACGAACAGCTTCGGTTTGCGCATCCAGGGCGTGGTGCAGGATGCCGCCGGGCAGTCGTATCGTCTCGATGCCGAGATTCACGACCTCATCTTCCCGGATCTCACGTTCAAGCGCGTCGTGCAGAACGTGCATCTGCACCCGGTCGGCGGTCCCTAGTCGACCGCACGAGCCATCAATCCCACGCGCCGAGCTTGGCCGCGAGCGCGCCGAGACCGATCAGGAGCGCAATCGGCCAGACAGGGAGTCTCATCGAGGCCTTCGTGATTCGCGATGCATGTTGGAGCCTAACGCGCGAGCTAGCTCGCGAACGTTCGTCGGGCTCAACGATCGTTAGACGACCGCCCGTTGATCTCCCACTGGCTCACGCGTCGAAGGGACGCCGTTGCCCAATCCTCCAGTTTCGCAGCCTGTCGAATCTGGAGTAAGCCATAGACAAGGGGACCCAACGCCAAAGCATAGATGCGACCTGGAGACGCAGTAACGTAGGCCCCGATTGCCACGGCAAGACCGAGAACAGCATAGCGTGCGCCTCGCCGGTATTGCTGGTTGGCGGAGGCAAGATGTGCTCGTAGTTCTTCACGACTCAACAGTCGTACTGCGGCGCGGTCGTCCTGGGTGAATAGTGAAGACTCATCGAGCATCGGGGGGACGAAGAGCGGAAATCCGCGCGCGACGGCTTCCGCGACGATGACTGCCCACGCACGCGGATTGTACGCGTGCGGCCCTGCCGCCATGGCCTCAGCGAGAGCATCATCCCCGAGTTCGCGGTAATAGGCAGCCGACCTCTGTTCGTGTTGCATTTGTTGGTTGTCCAATCGAGGTCAGGGCGAGCAACAGGATGACTCAGATACGCGTAACCGCAGCCCTGAACGATTGGGCCGCTGGCGCAAGGCTCGTAGTAACAGAAAGGACAAGGGGTGAGAGACAAGCCGCAACATACGGACGAAGTCGCACC